>NZ_CP014691.1:2700000-3000000 GCF_002005465.1 Neoasaia chiangmaiensis
GGTGTGTGAGCATGAGAAGGGCATTCGGTGGATGCCTTGGCACCAGGAGGCGATGAAGGACGTGGCACGCTGCGAAAAGCCACGGGGAGCCGCGAGCAGGCTTTGATCCGTGGATATCCGAATGGGGCAACCCCCTCAGCAATGAGGATCATGCACTGAATACATAGGTGCATGAGGCGAACCCGGGGAACTGAAACATCTCAGTACCTGGAGGAAAAGACATCAACAGAGATTCCGCTAGTAGTGGCGAGCGAACGCGGAGCAGGCCAATGCCTGATCAGGAAGAAGCAGAACGGTCTGGAAAGTCCGGCGATAGTGGGTGATAGCCCCGTATGCGTAGTGTCTTGATTGGGATTTGAGTAGGGCGGGGCACGTGAAACCCTGTCTGAACATGGGGGGACCACCCTCCAAGCCTAAATACTCCCTGGTGACCGATAGCGAACAAGTACCGTGAGGGAAAGGTGAAAAGCACCCCGATGAGGGGAGTGAAAGAGACCTGAAACCGGATGCCTACAAGCAGTCGGAGCCTCTTATGGGGTGACGGCGTACCTTTTGTATAATGGGTCAGCGAGTTTCTGTTTGCAGCGAGCTTAAGCCGTTAGGTGTAGGCGTAGCGAAAGCGAGTCTGAATAGGGCGCATGAGTTGCTGGCAGAAGACCCGAAACCGAGTGATCTAGCCATGGCCAGGCTGAAGGTGCGGTAACACGCACTGGAGGGCCGAACCCACGCCTGTTGAAAAAGTCGGGGATGAGCTGTGGCTAGGGGTGAAAGGCCAATCAAACTCGGAGATAGCTGGTTCTCCGCGAAATCTATTGAGGTAGATCGTCTGGTATTGCCCTCGGGGGTAGAGCACTGGATGGGCTAGGGGGGCCCAAAGCCTTACCAAACCTAACCAAACTCCGAATACCGAGGAGTATGAGCCAGACAGACAGACAGTGGGTGCTAAGGTCCATTGTCGAGAGGGAAACAGCCCAGACCACCAGCTAAGGCCCCCAAATCGTGGCTAAGTGGGAAAGGATGTGGGGATTCCAAAACAACCAGGAGGTTGGCTTAGAAGCAGCCATCCTTTAAAGAAAGCGTAATAGCTCACTGGTCTAATAGAAACCCTGCGCCGAAAATGTAACGGGGCTCAAGCCACGTGCCGAAGCTGTGGGTGCATTCTTTGAATGCGCGGTAGCGGAGCGTTCCGTAGGTCTGCGAAGGAGACGGGGTGACCCTCTCTGGAGATATCGGAAGTGCGAATGCTGACATGAGTAGCGACAAACAGTGCGAGAAACACTGTCGCCGAAAGTCCAAGGGTTCCTGCGCAAGGTTAATCCACGCAGGGTGAGCCGGCCCCTAAGGCGAGGGCGAGAGCCGTAGTCGATGGGAACCAGTTGAATATTACTGGGCCTGCCAGAAGTGACGAATGCAAGATGTTGTCTGGTCTTATTGGATTGATCAGGCTTTTGGCGCATTCCGGGAAATAGCTCTGGCGTATAGACCGTACCCGAAACCGACACAGGTGGACTGGTAGAGTATACCAAGGCGCTTGAGAGAACGATGCTGAAGGAACTAGGCAAATTGCTCGTGTAACTTCGGGATAAACGAGACCCGATCGTGGGCAACCATGACCGGGTGGCACAGACCAGGGGGTAGCGACTGTTTAGTAAAAACACAGGGCTGTGCGAAGTCGAGAGACGACGTATACGGCCTGACGCCTGCCCGGTGCCGGAAGGTTAAGAGGAGATGTGCAAGCATTGAATTGAAGCCCCGGTAAACGGCGGCCGTAACTATAACGGTCCTAAGGTAGCGAAATTCCTTGTCGGGTAAGTTCCGACCTGCACGAATGGCGTAACGACTTCCCCGCTGTCTCCAGCATCGGCTCAGCGAAATTGAATTCCCCGTGAAGATGCGGGGTACCCGCGGTCAGACGGAAAGACCCTATGAACCTTTACTGCAGCTTTGCAGTGGCATCAGAGACATTCTGTGTAGGATAGGTGGGAGGCTTTGAAACCGGGGCGCCAGTTCCGGTGGAGCCATCCTTGAAATACCACCCTGAATTTTTCTGATGTCTAACCGAGACCAGTCTAGCCTGGTCCGGGACCCTGCATGGTGGGCAGTTTGACTGGGGCGGTCGCCTCCCAAAGTGTAACGGAGGCGCGCGATGGTGGGCTCAGGTCGGTCGGACATCGACTGTTGAGTGCAATGGCATAAGCCCGCCTGACTGCGAGAGTGACAGCTCGAGCAGAGACGAAAGTCGGCCATAGTGATCCGGTGGTCCCACGTGGACGGGCCATCGCTCAACGGATAAAAGGTACTCTAGGGATAACAGGCTGATCTCCCCCAAGAGTCCACATCGACGGGGAGGTTTGGCACCTCGATGTCGGCTCATCACATCCTGGGGCTGGAGCAGGTCCCAAGGGTTCGGCTGTTCGCCGATTAAAGTGGTACGTGAGCTGGGTTTAGAACGTCGTGAGACAGTTCGGTCCCTATCTGCCGTGGGTGTATGAGACTTGAGAGGATTTGTCCCTAGTACGAGAGGACCGGGATGAACATACCTCTGGTGCACCGGTTGTCGCGCCAGCGGCACAGCCGGGTAGCTAAGTATGGACGGGATAACCGCTGAAAGCATCTAAGCGGGAAACCCACCTCAAAACGAGGTCTCACAGGGCCGTGCAAGACCAGCACGTCAATAGGCCGGGTGTGGAAGCGCAGTAATGCGCGCAGCTAACCGGTCCTAATCGCCCCTATCGCTCACACAACGCCTCCTCACCACAGCGTGACGGTAGGCACACACATGCACAGCAGTCATCCACGCAACACACACACACAACCCATCACCAACCTATCCCACCCCCAAAAAGGGTGGTTCAGAAGACCTGGTGGCCATGGCGGGAGACTTCCACCCGATCCCTTCCCGAACTCGGCCGTGAAACGCCCCAGCGCCTATGATACTGCATCTCAAGATGCGGAAAAGTCGGTCGCCGCCAGGTCCCCTGAACTACCCAATGAAAAAGCCTTTGTTCCGATAATATGGAACAAAGGCTTTTTTTATACGTCATCGCATTTGCGAATGATCCAGGCCGTCAAGGCCGGGCCGATGCCATAGCAAAACAGTACGAAACCCAGCATGAACAGGTCCCCAAGGCCGAATCTCACGGTTGGAGCGCTCCTTCTTCCATCGTCAGAGCGATATGGGCTTCTCATGGTCATAAAACAATCGCCATTGAAAACTGACGTTGGTCCGCATGCCTAAAACAATGGCATTTGGAGGATCGTGACGAAAAATATCAGCGCTACCTGAAAATCCGGTCATGGCCGACGCACGAGCCCTTGGATGGAGGGAAGCAAACCGCTAGAGCCTTGCCCTTGATATTCTGAAAGGAACTGTGCAGCCGATGACGGGAATGCCGCGCGCCGCCACGTTGAGCGAGCCGATGCTCGATCTGATGCCGTTACACGGCACCAGCGCCATGAAGGCGGCATTCGGCGATGTGCGCGCTGGTTTTGCGCTCCTGCCGCTTGCGATGTCGCTGGGGTGGCTGGATATCAAGCTGCGGTATCGGGGCTCCATGCTGGGGCCGTTCTGGCTGACGATCTCCACGGCCGTCATGGTCGGCGCGCTGGGGCTGCTCTACGCCGAACTGTTTCACATGAACCTGTCGCGCTATCTGCCTTTCCTTTCGCTGTCGCTCGTTCTCTGGGCCTATATGAGTGCGACGATCAACGAGGCACCGATGATCTTCACCCAGAGCGCGGGGCTGATGCATGCCATGCGGATGCCGGTGACGATGCACGTGCTGCGCGCCATCATTCGCAACACGTTGGTGTTGCTGCACAATATCGTGGTGATTGCCGTCGTGTTCACGCTCTATCACGTCTGGCCGCGCCATCTCTGGGTGCTAGCGCCTGTGCTGCTTCTGTGGCTGTTCGACAGCATGGCGGTCGCGACGCTTTTGGGCCTGCTGGGCGCGCGCTTTCGCGATACGCCTCCGATCGTTGCATCCCTGATGCAGATATTCTTTTTCGTGACGCCAGTGATCTGGCAGCCCGACCTGATCTATGCCGGGCGACAATACCTGCTGCTCGATCCGTTCTATCCGATCATCGAGATCCTGCGCGGGCCTTTGCTGGGTGAAAGTCTTCGCCCGTCGATCTGGTATGCCGCCCTCGCGCACAGCGCCGTGTTGTGGGGTATCGCCCTTGTTGTTTTCGCGCGTTTCCGGGCGCGCATTGCCTACTGGGTCTGACCATGGCCGCGATCGACGTTCGAAATCTGCATATCAGTTTCCCCCTCTACCATGGTGCGAGCCGCTCCCTGAAGCACAGCATGGCCGAGGCAGTATCCGGCTGGCGGAGCGGTCCTTCGGCGCATCTGGCGCGCGACGCGCGGGCGCGTATCGTGGTGAACGTTCTGAGGGGAATCGATTTCCAGTTGCGGCCGGGTGACCGGCTGGGACTGATCGGCGGCAACGGCGCCGGCAAAACAACACTGCTGCGTGCGATGGCCGGTATCTACGAGCCGATTGCCGGGCGGGTGCAGATACAGGGTTTGCTCGGCACGCTGCTCGATCCCAATCTTGGCATGAATATCGAACTGACCGGCCGGGAGAATATCGGCCTGAGATGCCGGTTCTTCGGTCTGGCACGGGCGGACGTGCAGGATATCGAGCATAATGTCGAGGACTTCGCCAATCTCGGCGATTTCATGGACATGCCGATGAAGACCTACAGTGCCGGCATGCTGGTGCGCCTTGCTTTCGGTCTGGCGACGGCGATCACACCGCAGGTTCTGTTGATGGACGAGTGGTTCATGGCAGGCGATGCCAGTTTCATGGAAAAGGCGCAGCATCGGCTGGCGGCGCTGGTCGAGCGGACCGAGATTCTTGTGGTGTCGACGCATCAGCCGGACATCATGTGTCGCTGGTGCACGCGCGTGATCTGGCTGGATAACGGCATGATCCGCATGGACGGCACGCCCGATGACGTTCTAGCGGCGTATCTCGCAGCCTGAGGATGCATGATCGCGCAACACGGAGCGGGCACGACCCGCATCGTTAGCACACCATTTTTTCGGAGAAAAAGTGGCGCGAGTGACGGGGCTCGAACCCGCGACCTCCGGCGTGACAGGCCGGCGCTCTAACCAACTGAGCTACACCCGCATAAGCCGTTTCAAGCGGCTCTGGCGACCGTCTGGCAGGGCGGTGAAGCGCCTCGCCTTCGGTGAGAGGGGAACTACCAGCACGCGTCCGTGATGGCAACAGGGGAAAATGATTTTTTTTACGACGACCCGCGGAGCAGCGCGGCCGGGCGGGCACGCAGGGATTCCCGCAGCGACAGCAGGCCGACGACGAACATCAGCGCCAGCGCGCCGACGATCACCGCGAGCAATCGTAATGGCATGAAGGGGAGCGGTGCATTGAGCAGAAGCCGCATGGCGATAGTGGCAAGCGTTATGCCGCCGATGACGGCACCCAGACCCGTCAGAGCGCCCACCCCGGTAAATTCCACCAGCCAGATGAGGCGCAGTTGGGTATCTGACGCGCCGAGCGCACGCAGGATCGCGGCGTCCTGCCTCCGACGGGGACGCTCCGCCAGCAGGGTTGCGCAAAGCACCAGCAGGCCGGACACCAGAAGAACCAGAGCCATCGCCGTGAGGGCGATGCTGAGGCGGCGCACCATGGCGGCCAGCGTGGCCAGAACATCTGCCACACGAATGCCGGTAGCGCCCGGTAGCGCATCGGTCACCGCTGCCAGAATGTCGGCGTCGTGCGTCGGATCGCCATCCGTGCGGACCGTGGCCACCATCGTATGCGGGGCATGGGAAAGAAGGCCCGGCGATGCGACGAAGGCGAAGTTCATGCGCAGGGATTGCCATGCGACCTGCCGCAGGTTGGCGATGCGGAAGTCGATGTCGCGACCGAGCACGTTGAGCGTCAGATGATCGCCCACGCCGACATGCCAGCCCGCCGCCAACCCGGCATCGAGGGAAAGAAGCGGCGGCCCGTCGTAATCGGCGGACCACCATTGCCCGGCCGTCAGGCGAATGTCGTCCGGACGGGCGCCCATGATCGTGAGCCCATGATCGCCCTTGAGCGCCCATTGCGTGCGTGGTGTCGCCGGCGCGTTTTCGGCGGATGTGTCGTTGAGGCGCATGACGCGCGTGCGCAGGGAAGGCAGATCCGCCTCGCCACGCATGCTCGGCATGCTGCGCAGGATCATCTGGAAACGGGAGAGATCGGCGGGCTGGATATCGATGAAATAGAACGACGGCGCACCTTCCGGCACCGCGCGGGAGAACTGGTCGATCAGCGCCCCCTCGACCAGCCAGATCGTGGCAAGGCCGCATAGTCCAGCGCCCAGACCCAGAACGAGCCGGGACGCACCGGCACCTTGCCGGGCGAGCATTGCCACGCCCAGCCGCATCACGCCGCCATGGCGCATACGCACGGCCAGCCACGCGGCGCTCCAGCGTAGCAGGCGCCCCAGCGCCAGCAGGAACGCAAGCGTCGGCAGGAGCGTCAGCGCGAAACCGGCTGTCAGGCGACGGTCGCCAGCCGTCAGAACAATGACGGCGAACAGAAGCGCCGCCGCGCCGACCGTCCATGGCCATATGCGCGGCCCGCCTTCGCTGCCGGGGAGATCACGAAACAGCGTGGCGGGTGGCACGCGCAGGCCGCGCAGGATGGGGCCGATGGTGAAGACGAGTGCCGTGAGAATGCCGATCCAGGAGGCCCGCGCGGCAGAGAGCAGCATCGCCGCGATATCCGGCCCGACGCCGAGCAGGCCGGACGCCAGCGAAAGGCCGATCCACGCGCACAGAACCCCCAGAACCACGCCCATTGCGATTCCGCCGAAGCACAGGACACCGATCTGCAACCCGATGATACGGGCGATCAGCGCCGATGATGCGCCGAGGCTGGACAGGACGCCGATCAGGCGGCGGCGGCTCATCATCCAGGCCGAAACACCGGCGGAAACCCCGAGTCCGCCCAGCAGCAGGGCGGTCAGTCCCAGGAGCGTGAGGAATTGCGCGGTCTGGTCGACCATGCGCGAGAGGCCGGGAGAGGCATCGCGGATATCGCGCAGTCGCCAGCCCGCGCCGGGGAAGCGCTGCGCCAGATCGTGCTCCACGGCCATGGCGCGGGCCTGACGTTGCGCATCATCGCCCGGCCAGGCGGCATGCAGCGTCCAGGTCGCCAGCACGCCGGCCGAAAGCAGCCCGGCCTGCTGCAGGTCATCGATCGGCACCGTGACGCGCGGCGCGAGCGTGATGCTCCCGGCATCGGGGACGGTGGTCAGGGCCGCGCGGAGGGTCAGGGCGCGATTGCCGATCCGGACCCGGTCTCCGGCCCGAAGATGCAGGCGCGTCAGCACCATGGGTTCGGCGATGGCGCTCTGTGGCGACAGCGCACGGGCAAGCGGCATGGCCGGCGAAAGCGGTGCGTCGCCCGCCAGAGGCCATGCGGAATCGACGCCGTGAAGATCGACGAGCAGGCGGTCGCCCGGACGATCTGAATCGGCCTTGTAAAGCATGGAACGCAGGGCGATCTGCCGGGAAACGCTGGCGCCGCCTGCTACGAGGAACCGGCGCAACCCGTCCGGCAGCGGGTCCTTGCTCTCGATGGCCAGGTCGCCACCGAGCATCGCGCGGCGTTGTGCGTCGATGCCGTCCTGCACCGAGGCCCGCATGCCACCGACGGCAGCGATGGCCGCCACGCCGATCATGAGACAGGCCAGAGCGATGCCCATGCCGCCCAGCGCGGCACCCCGCAGGTCACGCCAGGCCAGTCGCGCCGCCATGCGCCAGTTCGTCATGCGAGACGCCCCGCGCGCATGGTCAGCCGTCGGTCGCAGCGCGCGGCGAGGTTCATGTCATGCGTCACCAGGACCAGTGTGGTGCCGAGTTTGGCGCGCAGGTCGAACAGCAGCGCCATGACATGGGCACCGGTTTCCGGGTCGAGGTTGCCTGTCGGCTCGTCCGCCAGAATAAGGCGGGGTTGCGTGACCACGGCACGGGCGAGGGCCACGCGCTGCTGTTCCCCGCCTGACAGCTCGGCGGGACGGTGCGTGGCGCGTTGATCCAGTCCGACCGAGACCAGCGCGGCATGCGCGCGGTCGGCGGCACGGTCGATCCCCGCGAGTTCGAGCGGCACCATGACGTTCTGAAGGGCTGTCATCGTCGGCAGAAGATGAAAGGACTGGAACACGATGCCGATGCGCGCCTGCCGGAAGCGCGCACGGTCGTTCTCCGAAAGCTGGCCGATATCGGTGCCGTCCACCACGATGCGGCCCGATGTCGGGCGTTCGAGGCCGCCCATCAGCATCATCAGCGATGTCTTGCCGGAACCGGACGGGCCAATGATGCCCGTGGCCTCGCCGGATGGCACACGCAGCGAGACGTCATCGAGAATGGTTAGTGGTTCGGTGCCGCGGCGGGGGATCTTCAGGGTGGCGTCCTGAACGATAACGGCGTCATTGTGTTGGGAGTGTGATGTCCGAGGAGTTTCGATAACCGCCATGCCTGATGTCCACCGTTGTTTTCGACGTCTGTTGTGTTGGCGACATTGGGGTGTCGCTGTCGCCGTGACGGCGGCCCTGTCCTGTTCAGCGCAGGCCGCGCCATTGAAGTTGCTGGCGCTGGGAGATTCGCTGACGGCCGGTTACGGCCTGCCGCATGATCGGGGTTTCGTGCCGCAACTGCAACGGGCGCTGGATGCGCGGCACGATGATGTCACCGTGCTCGACGGCGGAGTGTCCGGCGATACCAGCGCCGATGCGCTGGCGCGGCTGGACTGGGTGCTGGGCGACAGGCCGGACGCCGCCATCGTGGAACTGGGCGGCAACGACGGATTGCGGGGCTTGGACCCTCAACTGATGCAGGATCATATCCGCGCGATTCTCGATCGGCTGCGGCAGGCGCATATACCGGTTCTGCTGAGCGGGATGCTAGCGCCGCCGAACATGGGGCCGGAATACGGCGCGCGGTTCAGGGCGGCGTTCGATGGATTGGCGTGGACGCCGGGCATCATGTGGGATCCGTTCTTTCTCGACGGCGTTGCCGGGCACCCGAATTTGCAGCAGGGCGATCGCATGCATGCCAATGCCGCCGGCGTGCAGGCGATCGTGGCGCGGTTGGTGCCGCAGATCGAGCGGTTGCTGGATCAGGCTCGTGCCGCCCGGTCGCGATAGGCCGCTGACGGCAGGGTTTCCACAGGCCCTACGATCAGCAGGAATGACAAGGCACCCAGCACGCATAATGCACCGGCGATGCCCAGTGGTATGACGAATGAGCCGCGTGTGAGGCTCAACATGACACCGGTGAAGGTCGAGATGCCGATCCCCGCCAGATTGGCCGCGAAATTCTGCAAGGCGCCGATGGAGGCGACATTACCGGGGGACGGCGCGACCTCGCCGGGCAGCGCCCAGACATTCGCGGCGGTGAAGGCCAGCGCCGAATAGGAAACGCTCATGAGCCCGAGCGCCACGACCGTGTTGGTCGTCATGGTGGCGAAGGCGATGACGCAGGACGTCAGCATGCCGCCGACGAGGCAACTCTTGCGCGCCACCGTGGCGCTGATCCCGCGGCGGATCATGGTGTCCGAGGTCCAGCCGCCGAGCCAGCCGAAGGGGATGGCGATCAGCGCCGGGATCATCGCATAGCGCTTCATGTCCGAGAGGGAGAAATGCAGCGCCTGCGCAAGATAGGTCGGAAACCATGTGATGAAGAAATAGATGGTGAAGTTCAGGCAGAAGAACCCCAGCATCATGCCCCAGATCGTGCGGTAACGCAGCAGTTGCCCCAGTGACAGGGCGGGGTGCGAGGCATTTTCGGGCGTGCCCTGTGCGGCCATCAGGGCATGTCTCGCCGCGGGGGACAGACGCGGATGATCCTTTGGATCCCGGTAAAGCCATAGCCAGACGACGACCCAGAGAAAGCCGATTCCGCCTGTCCAGAGGAAGGAGTGCCGTCAGCCCACGGTAGCCACAAGCCATGCGACGACGGGAAGCGCCAGGGCGGACCCAACGCGTGATCCGCTGTCGAAGATGCTGCTGGCCAATGCGCGCTCCGCACGCGGAAACCAGTTATAGACCACCTTCGCGAAGCCGGGCAGGGCGCCGGCTTCCCCGACGCCCAGAAGGAGGCGTGCGCCCAGGAGGCTCGGCAGGCCGGTGACGAAAGCGGTGGTAGCGGTGAAAAGCGACCACCATCCCACGGCTCCCGCGAGGACCCGCCGCGCGCCGAGCCGGTCGAGCAGCCAGCCGACCGGTACCTGCATCAGGGCATAGGTCCAGAAGAACGCGCTGAGCGCGAGCCCGGTCAGCGCCGGGGAGAGGCCAAGGTCCTGCTGAATGTGCGGAACGGCAACGGCGAGGTTGGCGCGGTCAAGGAAGTTGATGACATTGGCCGCAAAACAGAGCCCGATCATGACCCATCGCAAGTTGCTCACACCCTGCCGCCTTTCCCACGGATTTCAGCCTTGAACGTCAAGCGGGAGATTGCAGATCGGTCATGTGACGATCAGAAATGCGTGTGCCCGATCGGGAACGAACCATGGACGGGCATGGCCATATGAAAGCAGATGCTTTAGACTGCGTGGTTTGTCAGCTCCAAGCGGAACCAAGAAACTATGGCCGGAAGCGTCAATAAAGTCATCCTGATCGGCAATCTGGGCAAGGATCCGGAAGTGCGAAATGCGCAGACCGGCACGAAGATCGTCAATCTGACGGTGGCAACCAGCGAAACCTGGAACGACCGCAATTCAGGCGAGAAACGCGAGCGCACGGAGTGGCATCGTGTCGTCATTTTCAACGAGCGCGTTGCGGATGTGGCGGAACGTTTTCTTCGCAAGGGTCGCAAGGTCTATATCGAAGGACAGTTGCAGACCCGAAAATGGACCGATCAGTCCGGGCAGGAGCGGTTCACGACGGAAGTCGTCATCGACCGTTTCCGTGGCGATCTGGTGCTGATCGACAGCAACCGGGGCGGTGAGAGCGATGCGGGAGGCGGTTACGACAGCCCGCCGCGGCAGCTGAATGCCCCCCGTGGTGGTGGCAATGCACCATCGCGCGGCGGCTCGGGTGGTTCGGGCGGCTGGGATGCACCCGGCGGCGATCTGGATGACGAAATCCCGTTCTGATTTCCGGAACAGGATCCCGCCGTCTCGGTGATTGCCTGACGATCATGTGAAAAAGGGTGGCGCATGCAACTGGCCAATCACTATGCGGCCCTGCCGCAGCATTTCTCCGCGCCAGCGGTCTTGCAGCCCGTCAAGGCGCCCCGGCTGGTGAAGCTGAACACGGCTCTGGCCCGAAGCCTGGGCCTCGATCCGATTTGGCTGTCCGGTCCTGAGGGTGTCGCCTTCCTCGCAGGCAATCGCTTTCCGGACGGGATCAATCCTGTGGCCACGGCGTATGCCGGGCATCAGTTCGGACATCTGGTTCCCCAGTTGGGAGATGGCCGCGCCCTGCTTCTGGGCGACGGTGTCGACGAGCGCGGCAAGCCGTTCGAAATCCAGATGAAAGGCGCGGGACGCACACCGTTTTCCCGCCGGGGCGATGGGCGTGCGGCACTCGGCCCGGTTCTGCGTGAATATCTGGTCAGCGAAGCGATGGCCGCTTTCGGCGTGCCGACGACACGCGCATTGGCGGCTGTCTCAACGGGCGAGACGGTCGTGCGGGCAACGTTGCAGCCAGGTGCGATCCTCACGCGGGTGGCCAGCAGCCATATCCGCGTGGGGACATTTCAGTTTTTCGCTCTTCGCGGCGACGATGACGCGATCCGGCAACTGGCCGACTTCGCACTCGAGCGGCATTATCCGGAATTGATCGGGCGGCCGGATCGGTATCTTGCCTTTTTCGATGCCGTCGTCTCGGCGCAGGCCGAACTGATTGCCCACTGGATGAGTCTCGGCTTTATTCATGGTGTCATGAATACCGACAACATGACGGTTTCAGGCGAGACGATCGACTATGGTCCCTGTGCCTTCCTCGATGAATACGACCCACGGAAGGTCTTCAGTTCGATCGATCAGGGCGGTCGCTACGCCTACGATAATCAACCGCGTATCGCGCAATGGAATCTGGCACGTCTGGCGGAAACGCTCCTGCCGTTGATGGATGGCGATGCCGATGTCGCGGTTGGAAAAGCGCAGGAAATCCTGATGGCGTTCCCGACGCGCTATGGCCATGCCTATGACCGGCATTTTCGTGCGAAGCTCGGTTTGCGTGCCGAACGGGAAGAGGATCACGCCCTGATTGTCGACTGGCTCACGCTTCTGGCGGCGGAAAAGGCGGATTTCACCCTGAGCTTCCGTCAGTTGAGCGAAGGTGCGCTTGCGCACGATGCCATGCCCGGTTTCGGGTCGTGGCATGCCCGCTGGCGGGACCGCGTGGCGCGGGAGGACAGCATGGATGCGGCGCAAGCCGCGATGCGCTTCGTCAATCCGGTCGTCATCCCGCGTAACCACCGGATCGAAGCGGTGATCTCGGCGGCTGAAACAGGGGATTTCGGCCCCTTCGAGGCTATGCTGGCGGCCGTGACGCATCCTTTCGACGACGATGCTGCCCATGCCTCGCCGCCACGGCCGGAAGAACGTGTCTGGGAAACGTTCTGCGGAACGTGATAGCGCGGATGTGTGCGAACTATCGCGGCCGCGATGTCATTATGACGGACTGAGTGGTCGCTGCTTAGGCTGCCACGCGTGTCGAGGCGGGGAGCATGCGCATGACCAACAAACGGCAATACGATCTGGTCGTGATCGGCAGTGGCCCCTCGGGCCGACGGGCCGCCGTTCAGGCGGCAAAGTTCGGTCGATCCGTGCTGGTTGTGGACAAGCTGCCGCGTGTCGGGGGCGTTTCGCTGCATAGCGGCACCATTCCGTCCAAGACATTGCGGGAGACGGTGCTGAACCTCACCGGCTGGCGGGAACGCGGCTTCTATGGTTCGATGTATCGGGTCAAGCAGGATATCACCGCGGCCGATCTGCGCGCCCGACTGGCCAAGACGCTCGATTACGAGGTCGAGGTGCTGGAGCATCAGTTCGCGCGCAATAACGTGACCGTCGAACATGGGCTGGCGCGTTTCATTGCACCGCACGAGATTGATGTCCTGACGAGCGCGGGCGATTCCCGCCGGGTGACGGCAGACAAGATCGTCATTGCGGTGGGAACGCATCCTTACAGGCCCCACGACATCCCGTTCGATGAGTCGGTGGTGCTCGACAGCGACGGCATCATCGCACTCGATAACCTGCCGCGTTCGCTGACCGTCGTCGGCGGTGGCGTGATCGGCATTGAATATGCCACGATCTTCAGCGCGCTGGATATCCGCGTCACGATCATCGAGCCGCGAGAGAATATTCTCGATTTCGTCGATCGCGAACTGGTCGCGGACTTCATGCACCAGCTCCGTGACCGCGGGATGATGTTCCGTCTCGGTGCCAAACTCGACGCTATCCAGATGGAGGGGCGACAGCCGGTCGCGATACTGGATGGCGGGCGGCGCGTCCGGGCGGACATGCTGCTTTATACCGCAGGTCGCACCGGCGCGACCGATCAGCTCGATCTTGCGGCGTGCGGGCTGACGACGGATTCGCGGGGACGGCTGCGGGTCGATCCGCACACGTTCCAGACATCGGTGCCGCATATCTATGCCACGGGCGATGTGATCGGCTTCCCTTCTCTTGCTTCGACATCGCTGGAGCAGGGTCGGATCGCCGCGTGTCATGCGTGTGGACAGTCGGTGCCGCCAGCACCGGAGTTTTTCCCTTACGGCATTTATTCCGTGCCGGAGATTTCAACCGTCGGAAAGAGCGAGGAGGCGGTGCGCGCCGAAGGCATTCCCTACGAATGCGGCATCGCACGCTTCCGCGAGACCTCGCGCGGAACGATCATGGGCATCCAGGGTGGATTGCTCAAACTCATCGTGTCGCTGGAAACGCGCAAGTTGCTGGGCGTGCATATCGTTGGCGAAGGCGCGACGGAACTTATCCATATCGGCCAGGCCGTGCTGAATCTCGGTGGGTCGCTCGATTACTTCATCGATGCCACGTTCAACTATCCGACGCTTGCCGAAGCCTACAAGATTGCGGCGCTCGATGCCTGGAACCGGATCACGCCGCGTGTCGAAACGGTATCGTCTAACGTTGGCGTGGCAGCCCCTGTCGCGGCAGCCACGCCAACTTAGACGACTGTTCGTTCAGCTCTGGCCGAGTGCGGCCAGCACCGCCTGCGGGCGGATGGGAAGATGGCGCAGGCGAACACCCACGGCATTGAAGATGGCATTGCCGATCGCTGGTGCGATGACCGTCACGCCCGGTTCGCCGAGCCCCATCGGCTTCTCGGTGCTCTGCACGAACTCGATGTCCATGTCCGGCACATCCGCGATACGCAGCGGCGTATAGGTATCGAGGTTACGGTCGCGGATCGTGCCCCCCACGATTTCCGACCCCTCGAACAACGCCATGCTCAGGCCCCAGAGCGCCGCGCCTTCCGTCTGCGCCAGCGCGCCGCCGGGATCGACGATCGTGCCGGCATCGATCACCAGCCAGATTTTCTGGCATGTCACGACGCCGGTTTTGCGGTCCACATGCACCTGCGCCGCGCCTGCCGTCCATGTCGGCATGCCGCGTTCCTGCCCGAAGCTGGTGGCCATGCCCAGCGCGGTGTCGGCGGGAAGCTGCGTCTTGCCCCAGCCGATCTTGTCCGCCAGATGCTGCACGACAGCGGCCTGGCGCTTCGCGCCGCCGGTCGAATCCGGCGCCTGCCCGGCGTTGCGCCCGGTGGCCGTGAACAGGGAGAGGCGGAAGGCGACGGCATCCTGCTTCAGGTCATGCGCGACTTCGTCGATAAACGATTCGAGCGCCCATGGCGTCCAACCGGCGCTGACGGAACGTAGCCAGCCAGGGCGGAAGGTCGCATTGGCCAGATCGTTGCTGATCGCGCGCACCTGCGTCGGGCCGGTATCGTACCAGTGATCGGCGCCGGCGATGGCGAACTGATCGTAGGGCTTGCCGTCCGTGCCCTTTGACATGAAGGCCGCGGCCATGACCTGCGTCGGCCAGCCTGCCGCCGCATCGTAGCGCATGCCGACGATCCTGTTGTCGTGGTCCAGGCCAACGCGGATGCGCTGGATGGAGGGGGAGCGGATGGAGTCGAACGCCATGTCGTCCGATCGCGTCAGGATCATCTTGACCGGCGCGCCGTCGAGCGCTTTCGAGGTCAGGGCCGCCGGAACCGCATAATCGCCGTTCAGACGTCGCCCGAAACCGCCGCCGAGCAGATACGTCCGCATGACGATCTGTTCCTTGGGCACCTGGAGGGCATCGGCGAGTTGCGGCAGGACGAGCGACTGCCACTGGTTGCCCGTATGAATCTCCCACACGCCATCGACGCGGCGCGCGATCGCATTGAGAGGCTCAAGCTGGTAGTGCGCGACCGAGGCGCAGGTGTAATCGTATTCGATATGGCGCGCCGCGCCGTTCAGCGCGTCCTGCGTGCCCTTGTCGTCGAACACATACGTGCCGCCGTCGGTCCTGGCGATGAGCTGGCGCCCGTGATCGATGATTTCCGCCTCGGTGACGGTATGCGTCTCGCCCGGCGACCAGGTGACCTTGAGCGCGTCCGTTGCCCTGATCGCGGCCGGGTAGGTCTTGGCGACGACCATGACCCAGCCGGGCACGATGTTGGACGGGTCCTGCAACACGACGTGCCGGATATAGCCGGGAACCTTTTTCGCGTCGGTGTCGTCGACGGAAAGCACTTTCGTGCCATAGCGCGTCGGCGGCATCTTCGGTCGGGCGTAGACCATGCCGTCGATCTTGGCGTCGATACCGTAGATCGCCGAGCCGTCCGTTTTCGCCGGGATGTCCAGCGCCGCCACGGGCTGACCGATCAGACGGCGCTCACTGGCCGGCTTGAGCGGCAGCCTGGCCATCTCTTCGGGTGTGAACTGACGGGTCGGGTTCGCCTTCGCCACGATGTCGCCATAGGCGATGCTCTTGCCGTTCGCCGTCACCATGCCGTTGCGGGCCGAGCAGGCACCCGGCGTGGTGCCGAGCAGCCTGGCGCCTTCCTCGATCATCACCGTGCGCGCGGCAGCGCCAGCCTGACGGAACACATCCCATGTCATCCAGACGGACCACGAGCCGCCGGTCACCATCAGGCCCCATTTCGGATCGGTGTCGACCTGCGTGATCTTCACCTTGCTCCAGTCGGCTTCCATCTCGTCCGCGATGATGCGGGCGAGGGCGGTGCCGACATGCTGGCCCATTTCAGCGCGGATGATATTGACGTTCACCGTGCCGTCCGGCGCGATGGCGCACCAGATGTTCGGCTCGAAGAGGCCGCCGCCGGGGATGGCGGACGGAAAGACTTCGGAGGCGGCGGCCTTGCGCGCGAAGCCGAACATGAAGCCCGCGCCGGCGGCTGTCAGCAGAAAGCCGCGGCGCGAGAGCCCCGCGCGACCGTCCTGTCGCGCGGCGATGCGTTCGAGCTTACCCATGCGACGGCTCCTGGCCGGAAGCGGCCGCGGCGGCTTCCTTGATGGCTTTGCGAATGCGGATGTAGGTCATGCAGCGACAGAGGCTGCCGCCCATCACGCCGTCGATTTCCTCATCCGTCGGGTTCGGATAGTCTTTCAAGAGGCTGGCTGCCTGCATGATCTGGCCGGACTGGCAGTAACCGCATTGCGGCACCTGAAGATCGCGCCACGCGACCTGCACGGGGTGTGCGCCGTTCGGATCGAGCCCTTCGATCGTCGTGACGCTCGCCCCTTCGATCGACGAGAGCGGCGTGATGCAGGAACGCGTCGCGCGACCACCGATATGCACGGTGCAGGCGCCGCATTCACCGATGCCGCAGCCGAATTTGGTGCCGGTCAGGTCGAGATCGTCGCGCAATACCCAGAGCAGTGGGGTGTCGTCGGGCGCATCGACCGAAACCGGCTTTCCGTTAAGTTCGAATTTGATGGTCATCTCTTATCCCCTGGCTTTCGCGGCGCGATCAATGCGAGGCATTGATCGGCGGGGGTTTCAGGGTGGCGCGCATCTTGGCGGCCTTCTTTTCCAGGTCCGTCCAAGGCGGCAGGTTCGTGCGGGTGCGGCGCAGATAAGCCGCGATCCGTGCCATGTCATGGTCGCTGAGGCCCGTATAGAAGCTCGGCATCGCGATGCCGTCCTGGCCTTCCCTGGCGCCGATGCCATGCAGCATCACCATGAACAGGTTGTTCGGCTCATCCAGCCAGAGTGCATTGTTCAACGCCAGTTCCGGACGGCCCGGTACGGGTGCCGGACCGGCATTGTAATGGCATGCGGCACAGGCACCCTGATAGAGGCGGGCATCCGGGTCGGTCTGCGGGCCGATCAGATTGGCTTTCGAGCGATCCATGGCCGTGGCGACCGCCGCCTGATTCTGGCCTTCACGCTGCGCGGCATGGTCGACATCCGCGTAGTAATGGGCGATCGCGCGAACGTCCGATTCCGGAAGTTCCGACAGGAACTCGTGCGGAATCGGGTTCATCGGTCCGGCGGCCGAACCATGCAGCGGCGCAACGCCATGGCGGAGGTATTTGAAGAGTTCGTCCTCGGTCCAGACGACCGGCGTCGGATTGTGCTCGTTCAGTGGTGGTGCGATCCAGCCGTCGATCACGTTGCCGTCGTAGAGTGCGCTTTTCTTTTCCGCGCCCAGCGCGTTGCGGGGCGTATGGCAGGCGCCGCAATGCGCGTCGCCTTCGGCAAGGTAAGCGCCCCGGTTCCATTCGGCATCGTGGGCCGGATCATTCCTGTAACGACCCGGCGAGAAGAACAGCAGCTTCCAGAAGCCCTGTCCGATCAGGCGGATGTTAATCGGGAAGGGCACGGTGTTTTCGCGCGGCGCACGGTGGATGGCCGGCTGGCTCATGAGATAGGCGTAGAGGTCCGAAACGTCCTGATCGCTCACCTTCGTGAAGTGATCGAAGGGAAAGGCCGGATAGAGTTGGCTGCCGTCGCGGGCGATGCCGAGATTCATCGCGCGCTTGAAGGCCGCTTCCGACCAGTTGCCGATGCCGGTCTCCGGATCGGGCGTGATGTTGGACGAGAAGATGTCGCCGAACGGCGTTTCCATCTTGTAGTCGCCCGCCATGCGCGGACCGCCGCCGTTATCGGTGCGGGTATGGCATTCCGCGCAGTATCCTGCCGCGGCGACCAGCTGGCCGCGATGAATGGCCTCCGGCGAGAAGGATGACGCCGCAGGAGGACTGACCGGGGCGATGGAGGGATACCAGGCGTAGGCGAGAAAGCCGACACCGCCAACGACACCCAGACCGACGACGGCCCCTACGACGCGCTTGATAAGCGTCATTCTGCTCGACGAGCGATGCGAAGAATCTGTCACCATATGTCACGACATGACAGATCGCCCGCGCAAAAACAATTCTGCGCGGCTTTTGATCCAGAACAATAACCCGAAGGTAATCCCACGGTTAACTCGCCGTATCAGACCTCACAAAGTGTTTGATAATCAATTGCATTATGTTCAGAAGTCAATTTCCATCGTGAAATGGTAGGTGCGTGGCAGGCCCGCGACCGCCGCATTGGTGGCGCTCGCGTTTCCGCCATTGATATTGTTCGGATATATGGACGCCCAGTAACTTTGGTTCGTCACGTTATTGACACCGAAACGAAAGACGATCGGTTCCTTATAGACCCTTGTGGCGTAGCGCGCGCCCAGATCGAGCGTGACGTACGAATCGGCGAATGTCAGGTTCTGCACGTCCGCGGCACGTCGGCCGGTGTAATGGACATTGGCGTTGACGGCGGCACCCTTCGCCCAGGCCGGGTGATAGTCGAGAAGCACGTTGGCCTGGATTGGCGGGGCCCCCACCACTTCCTTATGCGAGGTCGCCATCGTGCTGGTATCGCCCAGTTCCGCATCCATCCACGTCATGCCGCCCAGGACGCTGAGGGACTTGGTGATGCTGCCGGCGGCCTGGAACTCCACGCCGTAGTTGCGCTGATTGCCGAACGTGCCGAACACGTGTGTTGCCGGATCGGTGTAGCCATAGGGCCGCGTCATGCGGAAGCCATCGACGTTGAGTTGAAGCCCGTTGTCGAACTGGTATTTGTACCCGACTTCCCATTCCTCGGAGCGTAGCGGCGCCAGAACCTGATTGGCGTTGACGACGTTGTCCGGCGCGGTCGGGCCGGCCTCGATGCTGCGCCCCCAGGTGAAATAGGCGCTCTGACGGGCATTGACCTTGTAGATCAGGCTGGTCATCGGGCTGAACGCAGCATTGCGTGTATAGGTCGATGTCCTGACATTGTTCTTGTTGAAATTGTTCTCGCTGAGCCAGCCCCAAGCCAGCGTGCCCATGATCGCCCAGTGCTGGTCCAACCAGATCGTGTCGCCGGCGATCAGCGACTGCTCCGCGGTCGTTGCGGATTTGTAATTGCCGGAGAAATAGGGCTGTTCGCCGGACAATCGGGGTGGATTGCCGAGCACGCCGGACCCGAGAAGAAACGACTCTCCCTGCGTGGGATTGTAGTTGCCCATGATATAGCCGTTGGTGCCGAGCGTGATCTCATGGCGCAGCGGGCCCGTGCGGAAGCGCCCGTTCAGGTAAGCGAGGTTGCTGCCGACCTTGAAGTTTTTGGCTGTGGCGGCTGCATTGATCGTGGTGCTGTAGAGCCCTTCGTCATTCTGCAACGTGTTGGCGGTCGTGAAGACCTGACGATAGGCATTCTGGTAAAGGCCGCCGAGCGTCAGGCTCCAGTCATCGTTGAAATGATGGATGATTTTCGCCAGTGCCGTATTGGTTTCCATGTTGAAACCGGCATAGGGCTGTCCGTAGCCCTGCTTGCTCAGATCCGGTGCATTTGGAAGCTGCAGGCCGGTTTTGTAAGAGAACTGTCCCGGGTAGCCGCGCTCCGCGAAGCTGTATTGACTTGCATCGATCTGGATGACGGTTTTCGGCGACAGATGGATGTCGAAATCTCCGCTGACGAGATCGCGCCGTAAATGCGACCCCTGAACGAAGCTCGTGCCCTGCTGATTAAGCAGGTTCAGGCGATAACCGAACCAGCCCTGTCGCCCGACGCGACCGGACACGTCCAGACTTTCCAGTGGCGCGCCGATGGAATCCACCCCGGCGACGAAGCGTTCCGTCTGGCGGTCGGTCGGGCGCTTGAGTGTGTAGCTGAATGTACCGGCAGGATTCTGGGGGCCGTAAAGTGCGCCGGAGAGACCGTTCAGAACCTGAAGATTGTCGAATTGCTCGGCAGCATATGGCGTGGTGATTACCATATTGAGCCCGTCCATGCGGGAATTGGCCACCACGTCGGCTTCGAACCCGCGTGATTGCGGGCGGCTGGTGTTGGGATCGCCGCGTTCTTCCAGCTGCACCGATGGCATATACTGCGCCAGATCGTTGATGTTGCGCGACTGCTGATTGGCGATGACGTCCTGCGTCACGGTCATGATGGAGAAGGGCGTATTGAGGGTCGGCCGATTCCCCAGCGGACCGAGCGTCGCCACCGTCTTGCTGTATTGCGCGGCTGTTCCCGTTGCCGAGCGTGCATGGACAGTGATCTGTTCCAACGGCTTTTTCGCCGGCTTCGTCTGTGCATGAGCCGTCGGCAAGGCGAACAGCGTCGTCGACAGGAGAAGGTTCTTCAGTGACTTGCGAGGCATGGCACGGCTCTGGGTATTCTCCGAAACGGCGACGAAACATTGCGTCGGTGACGTGGTGAAGATGCCGGGGCGAAATGTCCAGAGGGCGGAGAAAGGGGAAAAGGCCAGTTATTTCATGGACTGTCAAAAGGCAGGTTGTTGTTCTGGAAAGATAAAACCGGGACTATCGCTTTGGAAAGTGCCAATATCACGTTTACGTGATTATGACACCGAGTGTAGATCCTTGTCAAAAATGTCACGCTGCAACTCGAATGTACGGGCCAGAAGCGGTGCGAGTGCGGTTCGCCCGTCGCATCGCAGCCACTCCTCCAGTGCGGCGCGGAAAGCGGCGATGCTGCTGCGTGCCAGAACGGATGCCGCCAGATGGGTGTTGTCGCTGGCGGGCAATCGGTCACGCCAGGCGTCGATGATGCTTTCCTCCCATGCGGCGTATTTGCGCAGGCTATGCACCCGCAGGGCCGGCGACTGTTCGATCAGGCGCACCAGCGCGAGGCATTCCTTCGTTGTCGGTGCAATCCGCTTGATCACCGTTGTGAAGGCCCGGCGCATTGCGGGGCCGGGCTGCTCGTCCGGTGCCGCTTGTGCCATCGTCTCCCGCAGGACATCGGTCATGGTGGACGCCCAGGCGAAGACGATATCGCCTTTTGTGTCGAAATATCGGAAGAGCGTGCGGCGGGACACGCCAGCGGCGGCGGCGATCTCATCAACCGTGACGGCCTCGAAGCCGCGTCCGGCGAACAGATGCATGGCTTCGGCGATCAGCTTCGTTCGGACCCGAGCCTGTTTCAGTTCCCGCAGTCCGGGAATACGGACATCTTCCCGAGCCGTCGCCGTTCGACGGCGGCCATCGATCCAGCCATGACGAATGGCGATGGCAAGTTGCGCCGGCGTGTCGAGATCGAAACCCAATTCCGGCGCGTCCACGAAAATCGGGTTTTCGGTGCCTTGTTGCCAGATCTGGCCGAAGCCGCGATCACCCGTGAGGTTATCGGCCTGCGCCAGCGTGTGTCGCGAGATCAGCGCGGGAATGCCGTAGCTTTCGGCATCGTAGCGCGTGACGACGTCCCGTGTGCCCGCCCAGGTCCTCAGCAACGCGTCCAGATGGGGGAGTTGCAGGCGACACTGATCGACGCCGCTGAACAGCACGGGGCGCGTTGTCTTATGGGACTGTATGGCACGTGCCGCCGATCGGACGGACGTCGACAGGCCCTGTGGCCAGTCGGGGTTCTCGATGATGTTCGCGTTCAGGCCATTGAGATGGGTCGCCATGCCGCGATCGCCGAGGACGACGAAAAGGCGTGTCGGCTTCGTTTCCGCCAGAAGACGGGCTGCTCGCCGCAAGAGCGGTTCGCCGTCGATGGTCAGTTCCTGTTTCGGCTGTCCCAGGCGCGCGCTGCCACCTGCGCCAAGCAAAACGGCGTCATGGGAAAATCGCCGTGTCATACGCGCCTCACATTGAACTGAATCAAAACGTCTTCTCGGGTTGCGGCGTTCAGCATTATGTCGCCAATTCGTGAATATCCAACGTGAAAAAGGAGAAACGCAATGAAATTGAGTGCACGCAATCAGCTCAAGGGACGCATCGTGGAGATCGTGAAGGGGGCCACCACCTCCCATATCCGCATTGACGTGAACGGTACCGTCATCACCAGCGCGATCACGAACGAGGCCGTGGCCGAACTGGATCTGGCCGTGGGGAAGACAGCCTATGCGGTCATCAAGGCATCGAGCGTGATGGTCGGCATCGACGACTGATCCTCAGTCGTGATCGTGTCCGTGCGCGCCATGAGCGCCGTGGGCATGGTCGTGATCGCGGTGCAGGTGATGGCAGGCGACCCATTGGGTATCGCCATCGAGATAGCGCTCTTTCTTCCAGACCGGCAGGCGGAACTTGATCTCGTCGATAATGTAGCGGCACGCACGGAAAGCCGCATCCCGATGGGGGGCGGACACGCCGATCCAGACGGCAATGTCGCCGACATCGAGACTGCCGGTGCGATGCATGGCGATGGAATCGCTGATCTCGAAACGCGTCTGGGCTTCCGCCAGAATGGCCGCGCCTTCGTTCAGGGCCAGGGCTTCATATGATTCATAATCGAGGCCACTGACGGCGCGGCCCTCGTTGGTTTCGCGAACCCATCCTTCGAAAGCGCAGTAGCCGCCGGCGCGGGAGACGTGCAATTCGTCACGCAGCGCCGCGAGATCGACGGGCGCATCGGCCATGATGAACCGGCTCATCCGCCCGTCACCGGCGGGATGAAAACGACGGTGTCGCCATCGGCGAGCACCTGGTCCCACGGCCGGAAGGCGGCATTGATGGCGACCCGCATCTTCCGTGGTTCCAGCGTGAAGCGGTGGATGTCACGCAGCTCGTCATAAAGCGCCGCCGCGGAGAGGGCCTGCGTGTCGCGGGTTTCACGATGGCAGCCGGCCTGCTCCCGCATTTGGGCGAAATACTCCAGTTCTATGCGCGGCATGCATCCTCCAGAAACCGCTGCGCGATGGCGCGCTCCTGCGGCGTATTGACATTGTCGAGCGCGCCCGGCGTGCGTGGCGGCAGAATGAGCGTATCGATATTGAGCAGACATTTGCGGGGGCAAAAGCGACCGCCGTCGACCTGGCTTTTCAGCTTCTCCAGCGCGCCCGGCTCCCAGATCGTGCAAAGGGGCTCCGGCAGGCCGTCATGTTCGCTGCGGAAGGCCGTGGCCACGTGTTGTTCGTCGCGTGCCGCGATCAGGGCTGCGAGTGTGGCGTCGTCCAGCATCGGCAGGTCACAGGCCAGCACCAGCCACGCGGCATCGGGATACGTGGCGTGCGCCGAAAGGATGCCGACGGCCGGTCCCGCAGCCGTTACGTTGTCGACGATCTGCGGAAAGGGCGCGCGCGTGGGATCGTTCTGCTGCGTATTGCGCACGGAGACGAAGGTGCGTTCCACATGCCGATCCAGCATCGCGAAGGCATTGGCGAGTTGCGTGCGGCCACCGTAATGCAAGGCCGCCTTGTCCTGCCCCATGCGCGTGCTGGCGCCGCCGGCCAGCACGAGGCCGTAAAGCGGGCTCATGACGGGCTACTCCCGAAATCGCGTTTGCCGCCCGATTTACCAAGCAACCGCACGTCATGGATGACCATGTCATGCGAGAGCGCCTTGCACATGTCGTAGATCGTCAGGGCGGCGATCGAGGCGCCGGTCAGTGCTTCCATCTCGACGCCGGTTTTGCCGGTGCATTTGACGCGGCAATCGATGATCGCCTCATCGCCGTCGATGGCGATCTCGACCTTGCAGCCATTGAGTGCCAGCGGGTGGCATAGCGGGATGAGCGTCGATGTCGCCTTCACGCCCATGACGCCTGCGATCTGCGCGACCGTCAGCACCGCGCCCTTGGCGGTCATGAAGCCTGCTTCCGCCAGGATCCGTGCGACATCCGGCGGAAAACGCAGCCGCGCCTGCGCGTGGGCCTGCCGTTCCGTGATGTCCTTGCCGCCGACATCGACCATGCGCGGTTGCTGACCGTTTTCGTCCACATGTGTGAGCGTTGCCATGTCAGCCTCCAATATAATGCATTTCGATTTTCTCGTCCGAATGCGCGGCGCGGCGTTCGGCGCGCTCCTCACTATAGCGGTCGCCGCGTTCGCGCCAGACCTGCGACAAAATCCCGCGCAGGGATGCGTCGTCTTCTTGGGCGCGTAGCACGGCGCGCAGGTCGGTGCCTTTGGTGGCGAAAAGGCAGGTATAGATCTGGCCGTCCGACGAAAGCCGCGCGCGCGAACAATCGCCGCAGAATGGCGCGCTCACGGAGGAGATGAAACCGATCTCTCCCGCGCCGTCGGCATAGCGATAGCGGCGCGCCACTTCGCCACGATAGCGCGGCGACAGCGGTTCGAGCGGCCAACGCGTATCGATACGGTCGCGCAACTCGCGTGATGACACGACCTCGTCCCGAACCCAGCCGTTGCGGTTGCCGACATCCATGTATTCAATGAAACGGACGGTGATGTCGCGATGCCGGAATTGGTCCAGAAGATCGAAAACGCCGGTATCGTTGATCCCGCGCTGAACCACCGTGTTGAGCTTGATGCCGCCCGGGAATGCCGCGGCGTCCGCGGCGTCGATCCCTTCCAGGACGGCGTCGAGTTGCGCGCGCCCGCCGCTCAGCCGGGCGAATGTCTCCGGATCGAGGCTGTCGAGGCTGACCGTTACGCGATGCAGTCCCGCGGCCTTTAATGCCTCAGCCTGCCGGGCGAGCAGCACCCCATTGGTCGTCAGCGCGACGTCCTCGATGCCGGGCAGCCCAACCAGACGGGCAATCAGCACGGGCAGGTCCGGCCTGAGCAAAGGCTCACCGCCGGTCAGACGCAGTTTCGTCACACCCAGCTCGGCAGCGATCCGCGCCACGCGTTCGATTTCGTCGAAACTCAGTCGCTCGTTGGCCGCAAGAAAGCGGAAATTCTCGTGATAGGTCGATTCCGGCATGCAATAGGGGCAGCGGAAATTGCAGCGATCCATGACGGAAATCCGCAGATCCCGCAGGGGGCGTCCCAACCGGTCGCGCGGCGTCATCTCACCAGCCATGGAAAACCGCTGCCGTTCCGGCAGACGCGCTACCCTCGCCGGGCGGCAGTTCCACGAAGCCGTCGGTTGTTGCCAGATGGCTGAAATCACCGGACGTGGAAGCCGGTTGCGGCGAGACGCAGGCGCATCCCCGCGCATCATGACGCAGACGCACAGGCACGAAACGGGCCAGGGTCGGAATGAGTGGTATGGCCGCATCGAGCATGACCGTGAAACGCTCAGGCGTCCTGGCACCCATGGCGGTGAGCAGCGACGGCACGACATAGCGCATGCAGCATGTCAGGGCGGAGACGGGATTGCCCGGCAACGCGAAAATGCGCTGTCCCTGACGACCGATACCGAACCACATCGGCTTTCCGGGTCTCTGTGCGATCTTGTGGAAGATACGTTCGACACCAAGCCGCTCCAATGCGCGCGGCACGTAGTCGAAACTGCCCATCGACACGCCGCCGCTCAGGATGAGCACGTCATGAACGGATAACGCCTTCTCCAGCGCGCGTATGGTGTCGTCCAGATCGTCGCCGGCCCAGTCGATGTGAATGTCGGTCAGGCCGCGCGTGCGGAGTGCGCCGGCCAGCGCCTGCTCGTTGGAACGGCGGATCTCCCATTCCTGCACAGGTCCCTCGACCGGCACGAGTTCATCGCCGGTCGACAGGATTCCGATGCTTGGCGATCGCGCCACCTCGACGCGCGCATAGCCGTTGGCCGCCAGAACGGCGAGGGCTGGTGCGTTCAGGCGGATACCCGGTTCAAGCAGCACGTCCCCGGTGCGGCAATCCGAGGCGCGGGCGTGAACGAATTGACCTGCTTCCGGCGTATAGCCCGGTTCGAGGCTGAACTGATCGTTCTGCTGACTCAGGCGCTCGATCGGGACGACGGTATCGCTTCCTTCGGGCAGGATGGCGCCTGTCGTAACGTTCAGGCAAGAATCGTCCGCAACCAGGCGCCCGACCGGCGCACCGGCACGTTGCGTGCCGTGGATGTGGAACGAGCGGACGTCGCCATGGCGGATCGCGATGCCATCCATCATCACCCGGTCGTAGGGCGGCTGGTCGCGTTCGGCCATGACGCGCTGGCGCAGGATGCGTCCTGAAGCCTGGCCCAGCAGCACCTTGTCGACACCGAAGTCGCCGACATTCTGCCGGATCATGGTTTCCGCCTGTGCTACGCTTGATAATTCCGCCATCGAACGACAAATCGCCTCTACGCTGTAACGGAGCACAATATAGGTGTGTCCTGTGCCGATGGAATGGCGGGATGATCGATAAGTAGGTGTTCGATGTGGATTTTCGGTCTAGCGTCGCTTCCATGCTTTCGACATCGAACGACATGACGCCATCGCATCTCGCCCAGTGGCCGTCCTGGCCAGAATACGGACTGGTGGACGACCTGCTGCCATTCCTGTCCCGCTGGGCGGCGGAGGGACAGCGGGTTGCGCTGGCGACCTTGATGGAGATCACCGGCTCCTCGCCGCGTCCGCTGGGTAGCGAGATGGCGATTGCCGCCGACGGCAGTGTGGCCGGTTACGTCTCCGGTGGCTGCGTGGAGGCGGAGGTGGCGCGTGAGGCGCTGGACGTTCTGGCGAACGGCAAGCCCCTCTGGCTCGACTACGGCGAAGGCAGCCCCAACTTCGACATTCAGCTGACATGTGGCGGGCGGATCGGCATCTTCGTCCGGGAGATACGGGATCTCGCGTCATACGTGGCGCAACGCAAGGCCGCGTTCGATGCGCGGCGCGTGTCCACTGTCGTCACCGACGTGCGGGATGGCAGCATGAACGTCATTCAGGGTGAGACCTGGCCGGAAACCGGCATGTTCGCGCGGCCGCACGTGCCGCAGACACGGCTGGTGATCGTCGGCGGGGACCCGGTGGCGCTGGCCTTGTCGAGACTTGCCCCGCAATTCGGGCTGGCCACCATGTTGCTGCGCCCTATGGGGCCCGAGAGGCCGCCGCTGGAGCTCGATGTGAGCCGATACGACCGTCGCAGGCTTGAGACGGCATTAGGCGATCTGGTGCTCGATGGCTGGACGGCCGTTTACAGTCTCACACATGATAGCCATGACGATCTGCTCGTCGCACGTCGGGCGCTGGATTCGGCGGCGTTCTGTGTCGGCGTGCTGGGAAGTCGGCGCAAGATAGCGGCACGGATGCGGGCACTCCAGCGGGAAGGGATTGGCAGCGAGTCGCTGCGTCGGCTCCATCTGCCGGCGGGATTGGCGATCGGCGCACGGACGCCGAACGAAATCGCCCTCTCGATTCTCGCACAGGTGGTGTCGATGCGACCGCCGCCGCTGACGGCCGGATTCGGATGACCGGTGCTGTCGGAATGTCATCAAAACCATGGTTGAAGATATTCCAAATCCTGTGCTAGGGCATGACCGAACCGAACGGTCAATATCTGCATGGCCAAGGGTGACCGAGTTTTTCGGCGCGTTGCCCTCCAGCGGAAATTCTTGAGATCTTCTTCAATAAGCCGTCCGCTCGACGGCACCGAAAGGAACGACATGGCGCAGGGCGAGCAGGACAGCCAGAACGATCACGTATCGGATGGTAGCCAGCAGAACGGCGGCGACAATAACGGGAAAAAGGGCGGCAAGAAGCGCAATCCGCTGGTGCGCGTCATCCTGATCGTTCTGGTCATCGTCGTGATCATTGCGTGGGGTGCTTACTGGTTCCTGACCAGGAACGAGATCGACACCGACGATGCCTATACGGCCGGGCGCAAGTTGGCGATGGCGCCGCATGTCAACGGTTACGTGACGCGCCTTCTCGTGAACGACAACCAGTATGTCCGCGCCGGACAGTTGCTGGTGAAGATCGACGATCGCGACTATATCGCCGCGCTGCACAAGGCGCAGGCGCAATTGACGCAGGCGCAGGCCAATCTTGCCGGATCGCGTCTGGCAGCGGACGTGGCGAAGCAGAACTTCCCCGGCCGGTATATCACGGCGCAGGGTAATCTGGCGGCCGCGCAGGCGCAGTTATTCAAGGCGGAGACGGATTATCGCCGGCAGCACGCTGTCTCGCGTGCGGCGACGACGCAGCAGGATATCGATTACGCCAAGGCGGCGCTGGATCAGGCGCATGCACAGGTCCAGCAGGCCGAAGGGCAGTTGCAGCAGGCCAAGCCGGTCATTCCCAACATCCAGAACACGCAGCAGACCGTCAGCCAGCAGGAAGCCGCGCTGAAAGCGGCCGATGCTGCCGTGGTGCAGGCGCAACTGAACTACGACTGGACGGAAGTGCGCGCGCCGCATGACGGCTGGATCTCGCAGCGTAACGTCGAGCAGGGCAATTTCGTGCAGACCGGTCAGGAACTGTTCTCGATCGTCGAGCCGGAAGTCTGGGTGGTCGCGAACTACAAGGAAACGCAGATCACGCGGATGCGGGTGGGGCAGAAGGTCGATATCGATGTCGATGCCTACCCGTCCCTCAAGCTGCATGGCCATATCGACTCGATCCAGCTTGGCGCGGGTGCGGCGTTCAGTGCTTTCCCGCCTGAGAACGCGACCGGCAACTTCGTGAAGATCGTTCAGCGCGTGCCGGTCAAGATCGTGATCGACAGCGGACTGGATCCGAACGTGCCGCTGCCGCTGGGCGTGTCGGTTGAGCCGACGGTGACCGTACCATGAGCGAGGCGTCCGGCGACAACCACGCGGACTGGAAGCCCAAAGCCAATCCATGGCTGATTGCGGTGGTGGTGACGCTGGGCGCCTTCATGGAGGTGCTTGACACCACCATCATCAATGTGGCGTTGCCGCACATCTCCGGCGCGCTTGGCAGTTCCTACGATGATGCGACCTGGGCGCTTACGTCCTATCTCGTCGCGAACGGCATCGTGCTGACGATCTCTGCCTGGTTCGGCAAGCTGCTGGGGCGGAAGCGCTACTTCCTGATCTGTATCGGGATGTTCACTGTCTCGTCCTTCCTTTGCGGATTGTCGACCAGCCTGCCGATGCTGATCATCTTCCGTCTCATGCAAGGGTTCTTCGGTGGTGGCCTGCAGCCGAACCAGCAGTCGATCATCCTCGATACGTTCCCACCCGAAAAGCGGGGTGCGGCTTTCGGCCTGACGGCGATCGCCACGATCGTGGCGCCGATCCTGGGTCCGCTGCTGGGCGGCTATCTGGTCGACAACTATTCGTGGCGGTGGATTTTCTACGTCAACGTGCCGTTCGGCATCCTGACGCTGATCGGCGTTTACACGCTGGTGGAAGATCCGCCGTGGGAGAAGCAGAAGCGTGAGAAGGTCGATGTCATCGGCATCGCGTTGATCTCGCTCGGTCTCGGCTGCCTTGAAATCATGTGCGACCGTGGCGAGGATGACGACTGGTTCGGCTCGCCTTTCATCGTATGGATGGCCGTGCTGGGCATCGGCGGCACCATCGGTGCGGTCATATGGCTGCTGAAGGCGAAGAATCCGCTGCTCAACCTAGCGATCTTCAAGGATCGGAATTTTGCCGTCGGCACGTTCCTGATGGCGATGGTCGGTGCGTTGCTCTATGCCTCGGCCATCATCGTGCCGCAGTTCGCGCAGCAGGTCCTGGGCTATACGGCAACCGTTTCCGGGCAGGTTCTGGCCCCTGGCGGCGCGGTCATCATCTGCATGATTCCGATGGTCGGGAGGCTAATGGGTGTCATCCAGGTTCGGACCATCATCGCGTTTGGCTTCTTCACCATGGGCTGTGCGATGTATTATTCCGCGCATCTCGTGCCGACGACGAGCTACGCACATCTGGTCGAATACCGCATCTTCCAGACAAGCGCCCTTGCATTCCTGTTCGTGCCCATTTCGACGATTGCCTATTCGACGTTGCCGAAGGAGTTGAATTCCGACGCCTCGTCGATGTTCAGCATGTCGCGAAACTATGTCGGATCGCTGGCCATCTCGTTGGCCACGGCGGCCATTACCGAGATGCAGCAGCGCCGACAGAATTATCTGGCGCATTGGATGACGCCCTATCGGGACGAGTACAACCAGTATCTGTCGAATGCCAAGCAAGTGGCCATGGACCACGGGTTCACGGCGGGCGCGGCCCAGCAGTTCGCGACGCATCAGTTGTACACCACGTTCCGTCAGCAGGTCTCGATGCTGGCTTACAACCAGACATTCATGGAGATCGGCATCATCGCCTTTTGCGTCGTGCCGCTGTGCTTCCTTCTTTCGCCGGTCGCCAAGAAAGGCGGCGGTCAGGGAGCGCATTGATGAGTTTCCCCTTCAAGTCTTGGAGCCATGTCTTGAAAGCAGGCCAACCTTTTCGTGCGCTGATGATGGGTGGCGCCGCTCTCGTCATGGCCGGTGGGCTTTCGGGCTGCATGGTCGGGCCGAAATATCGCAAGCCCGACCTGTGGTCGCCGACGCAATACAATACGCACGCTCAAGGCGGGCAGGCGCATAGCCAGACGACCAGCGATGCACCGGATCCGGCGTGGTGGAACATCTTCCGTGACCCCGAGCTGACATCGCTCGAGACGCGCCTGGCCAGCGAAAACCTGGACGTGCGCAAGGCCGCCGCGCAACTGGCGCAAAGCCGTGCGCAACTTCTGATGGCGGGTGCCGAACGTTTCCCGGGGCTCAGCGCGTCGGGGTCTTATACGCGCTCGCAATACAGCACGAAGGAATTGCAATACATTATCCATCGTGTCGGTCGGCAGGTGGGTAATCAGATCAATCCTCAGACCGGCGAATTGCTGAGCAACGAGGCCGGTAACGCGACGGTACCGCTTCTGAACCAGTGGAAGGATTCGATTGACGCGACCTACGAGGTCGATCTCTGGGGACGTGTTGCCCGGCAATATGAAGCGGCGAAGGCTGATCTCGATGCTTCCGACGAAGCACGACGCGGTGTCCTGATCGCGCAGCAGGCCGACATGGCGCGCGATTATACGATGCTACGCGGCTTGCAGGAGCAGTTGCGCATTACGCAGGCGAACCGCCAGATTCAGGCGAGTACGCTAAGTCTGGCGCAGGACCGTTTTCATGGCGGTCTCGTGACCGATCTGGACGTACAGAGTGCACAGGCGCAGGTGGAGAGCACAACGGCGCAGATCGCGCAGTTGCAGCAGCGGATCGATCAGCAGATCAATGCGATCAGCCTGCTTCTGGGATCGCCGCCCGGCACCCTGAATGACGAACTCAATCGCGGTGCTGGCATTCCAGTCGTGCCGCCGCGCGTTCCGGTAGGTGTGCCGTCCGAACTCGCGCAGCGTCGCCCTGATATCCGTCAGGCCGAGGCGCAGCTTCATGCAGCTGTCGCCAACGTGGCGGAGGCCGAAGCCGAATTCTATCCGAAGGTGACGATCAGCGCCGATTTCGGCTTCCAGTCGCTGTCCATCCGCGACATGGGATTCTGGAATGCGCGCGCCTGGAACGTCGGGCCGTCGATCTCGCTGCCAATCTTCCAGGGCGGGCGACTGCGTGGCCAGTTGCAGCTGAATCGCTTTGCCCAGAAAGAGGCGGCGATCTCCTATCAGCAGACGGTTCTCGGCGCGTGGCGCGATGTGGACAATGCGCTGATTGCCTATCGCGACGAACAGCAGCGTCATGACGGCCTCGCTTCGGCGGTGGCGGCAAACCAGAAGGCGGTCTCGCTCGCGCAGGATCAGTATCGTCACGGGCTGGTGACATATCTGAACGTGTTGTCGGCACAGGGTAACCTGCAATCCGCGCAATTGCAGTTGGCGGATAGCACCACCACGCTCGCGGGTAATCTGGTGCAGCTGTACAACGCGCTTGGTGGTGGTTGGGAGACGACGTTCCCGATCGACAATCCCGCCAGATCGAGCGCGGAGCAATTGGCGCAGGCGCAACCGGCGGGAAGCGTGCATTAAAGCTGGCACCCACGCGCGCCAGCACGATCGTATGAGGCTGTCCTTCGGTTCTTGCATGATAACCGGGGGGTTCTCATGCTTCGACTTATGCCGAACGATCATGCGCATCTGAATGGTGTATTGGCCCTGACGCGGCGCAGGCTGGTGCAGGGTGCTTCGGCGCTGGCCGTGGCCGTGCGCTACGGCTCGCGTCGGGCTTGGGCGCGCGTTGCGTCGAACACTGCCGTCGCCGGCCCGGCGTCGGCCACGACGACGCTGACAGTCAACGGTCAGACGCATCGGCTTTCCATGGATGCGCGCGTGACGCTGCTCGACCTGTTGCGCGAGCGTCTTCTTCTGACAGGCACCAAAAAAGGTTGTGACCACGGCCAGTGCGGTGCCTGCACAGTTCTGATTAATGGAGGGCGGCAGTTATCCTGCCTGAGTCTGGCGGCCATGCATGACGGCGACCGGATCACGACCGTCGAGGGGCTGGCCAGCGACCAGGGTCTGCATCCGGTGCAGGCGGCATTTCTGAAGCATGACGGTTTTCAGTGCGGCTATTGCACATCGGGGCAGATCTGCTCGTCCGTCGGGATGCTGAAGGAGTGGCGGCGGGGTGATCCCAGCCTCGTGACGGAAAATCTGGACGACGATCATCCGAAACTTACGGAGGCCGAACTGCACGAGCGCATGGCGGGCAATATCTGCCGTTGCAGTGCCTATCTCAATATTGCGGATGCGTTGCGTGAAGCGGCGCGGGAGACGGCATGAGGCCGGTTTCCTACGAGCGGGCGCGGACCGTCGGACAGGCTGCGAGGATGAGCGCATCGGCGGGCGCGATGCCGATCGCCGGTGGGACCAATCTGCTCGATCTCAGCAAGCTGGAAGTGGAAACCCCGTCGCGGCTGGTCGATATCCGGCAGATCGATGCCCTGCGTGGTGTCAGGGAGACGACGGAGGGCGAAGTCCGTATCGGCGCGCTGGTGAGCAATGCGGAACTGGCGGCGCACCCGGTCATTCGCGCGCGTTATCCACTGTTGTCGCGCGCCATTCTGGCAGGGGCCTCGGGCCAGATACGCAACATGGCCAGCACGGGCGGTAATCTGCTGCAGCGGACACGGTGCGTGCAGTTTTACGATACGTCGAGCGCCTGCAACAAGCGTCAGCCGGGCAGTGGCTGCGGGGCGCTACACGGCGCGAACCGCATGAATGCCATCGTCGGTGGCAGCGAGCACTGTATTGCCGTGCATCCGTCCGACATGGCGGTCGCCATGCGGGTTCTGGACGCTGTGGTGGAGATTCAGGGGGCGGACGGTGCGGTGCGACATGTACCGATCGGTGCATTCTACCGCTTGCCGGGCGATACGCCCCAGAACGAAACGGTGGTTCGACAGGGCGACATCATCACCGCCGTCCTGCTCCCGCCAGCGCCACCGGGCCAGCAATTCTACCGCAAAGTGCGCGACAGGGCGAGTTATGCCTTCGCGCTGGTCTCGGTCGGTGCAGTGGTTGCCGTCGAGGACGGTCGGTTCTCGACCGTGCGTTTCGGCTTTGGCGGTATCGCGCCGAAGCCGTGGCGCGTGGAGGCGGCGGAGGCGAGTTTGAAAGGCAGGGCGGTCTCGCGCGAGGCTGTCCGGGATGCATGTGACATGGCGCTGAGTGGCGCGATCGGACGGGGCGACAATGACTTCAAAATCCCCTTGGCCCACCATACGCTGGCGGCCGTCCTGGCCGTCTAGGCCGGGCGCACGACAGAACGACACCCTGCCGGATCCGCCGCTGGGACCGCCCATTGGGCCGGGGATCGTGCGTGTCGAGGGACATGCGAAGGTCACGGGGCGGGCGCGCTATTCCTATGAGGCGCAATCGGCCGATGGCGTGCCGGCGCGTGCGTTGTATGGTGCTGCGGTGCTCTCGACGATTGCACGGGGGCGGATCGCATCGATCGATACGTCGGCGGCGGAAAAGGCGCCCGGCGTCCGGTTGGTGCTCACCCATCGGAATGCACCGCCGCAGGCAAAATGGGGACCGCTGAACGCCAAGGTTCGGTTCGCACGCAGCCAGCCTGTCCTGCATGACGACCAGGTGCGGTATTTCGGCGAGCCTGTTGCGTTCGTGGTGGCGGACAGCTTCGAGAACGCCACGGACGCGGCGTATCGGATCGCAGTGCGATATGCCGCCGAAGCGCCGGATATCGACTTGCAGGCTGAAAAGGGCGTCGATCCCGCACCACTGCATGGCGGCAAGTCGGCCGATACGCGCAAAGGCGATTTCGATGCGTCGTTCGGTGAATGCGTGCATCGGATCGACGTCCGATACGACACGCCATACCAGCATCATGTTTCGATGGAGGCACAGGCAAGCCTTGCCTACTGGCAGGGCGGCAAGCTCGTCATTCATGCGCCGGCGCAGATTCCGGCTGCGATGCAGGCCGGCATCGCGGCGACGTTCCAAATGCCGCAACAAGACGTACGGATCGTCGCGACGCTGATCGGCGGCGGTTTCGGGGGGAAACTGCCGTATTTCGCCGACTCTGTGCTGTGTGCCATCGCCAGCCGGCTGTTGTCGCAACCCGTGAAATTTGCCTTCACGCGCCAGCAGACTTTTCTTGCGACATCGCATCGCCCTGCTGTTCTGCATCGTGTTCGCGTGGGTGTCGGCGCGGACGGCCTGATCCGGGCGATCGGACATGAGGTGGTGTCGCAGACAGCGTCGTTCGACAACTATCTCGATGGCGACACGATGGGTGCGGAGGGGCTTTATCGCGCCGACGCCATTCTGACGACGCAGCGTCTGGCGCGCCTCGATCTGCCACGCTCGGATTCGATGCGCTCGCCCGGTGATGCTTCGGGGTCGCTGGCATTCGAATGCGCGATCGACGAGGCGGCGTATGCCAGTGGCGTCGATCCGGTCGAGTTTCGAATCCGTAACGATACGTCCACCAGCCCCGCTTCAGGCAAGCCGTTCAGCAGCCGCCGACTGGTGGCATGTTTCGAAACAGGCGCCGAAAACTTCGGTTGGAAGGCGCGCAGCAAACGTCGTGACGGGGAGTGGCTGATCGGTTTCGGCGCGGCATCGGCGATGCGTGACAACATGCTCAGGGAGTCCAGCGCCGAAGTCACTCTCCTGCCGGATGGGCGGCTGGAGGCACGGCTGGATATGACCGATCCTGGAACCGGCAGCTACACCGTGTTGACCCAGATCGCCGCCGAGGCGTTGGGTTTGCCGGTTGAGCGCGTAACGGTGCGGATCGGCGATACGGATTTCCCCCCGACCGCCGGTTCCGGTGGTTCATTCGGTGCGGAAAGCGCAGGATCGGCGTTATATGAAGCGTGTGGTCGCTTGCGCGAGCGACTGGCCCAGCAGGCATCGGCCGATGCACGGTTTCAGAATATGGCCGCCTCCGATTTCCGGTTCGAAGGCGGTTTGCTGAAAGCGGGCGGTGCGAAGATCGCGCTTGGCGAATTGGCGCGACGCGGCGCTCCGGATGGCATGACGGCGCCAGGCCATATCGCACCGGGTGTTGAAGCGAAGGATTACGCCGAAGCCTCATTCGGCGCGCAGTTTGCGGAGGTGGCGGTCAATGCCGTGACGGGTGAGACACGTGTCCGTCGCATGTTAGGGGTTTTCGCCTGCGGGCGCATCCTCAACGCACGGACGGCACGCTCGCAGGCGCTTGGCGGCATGATCTGGGGATTGTCCTCCGCCCTGATGGAAGGCAATTCGGTTGATGCGCGCGGCCAGTTCGTGGCTCATGATCTGGCGAATTACCATGTGCCGATCATGGCCGATATCGGCACGATCGACGCTGTATTGATGGAAGAGGAAGACCCGGTCGCCAATCCGCTCGCGATCAAGGGAATTGGCGAAGTCGGTATCAATGGCGCGGGTGCTGCCGTGGCGAACGCGATTTTCGATGCGACGGGGATTCGTATCCGGTCGTTTCCCATCACGCTCGATAAGCTGGGCGCGCATCTATGGGCGGCATGACGGCTTCTCACGTTCTCGGGAGGGTTGCGTTTTCTTGAGAACTGCGACGATCCGCCGGGTTTAAGACGTTCCAGCGCATCGTATGGATGGCGCAGGAGGACCCATGATGCAGGACGTGACGGCCCCGACTTCCAATATTCTCACGCAATACGCGGCGCCGCCCGCTTGCACGCTGGTTATTTTCGGTGGCGGTGGCGATCTGACGAAGCGTCTGCTGGTTCCCTCGCTATATGATCTGGCGGAAAGTCAGACCTTGCCGCAGACATTCAGCCTGATCGGCGTCGATCGCACCGCGATGGAATCCGGGACGTGGCGCGACGGCCTGCGCCAGATGATCGAAAGCTTCACGCAAGATCCCGACGCCGAGTTTTCCGCGACATCGATCGACGATGCGGCGTGGGGCAGGCTGTTTGCGAATGCGCGCTATATTGCTGGCGATTTCACGCAGCCGGCGCTTTTCGAGACGCTGCGCGATGCCTTGGGCGACGGTAACGCGATTTTCTATCTCGCGGTGCCGGCGCGTTTTTTTGGCGGTATTGTCACCCGACTGGGCGAGGCCGGCCTGCTGGCGGAGCAGGAGGGAGGCGCTTTCCGGCGGGTCGTGATCGAAAAGCCGTTCGGCCACGATCTGGCGAGTGCCCGCGAGCTGGACGCCACGTTGTTGCATCAGGGGCGCGAGGCCCAGTTTTATCGCATCGATCATTTCCTCGGAAAGGAAACGGTGCAGAGCATCATGGCGTTGCGTTTTGCCAACGGCATGTTCGAGCCCGTGTGGCGCCAGGAATATATCGATCATATCCAGATTACGGCGGCGGAAACTGTCGGCGTCGAACAGCGGGGCGCGTTCTATGAAGTGACAGGTGCGCTGCGCGACATGGTGCCGAATCATCTTTTTACCATTCTCTGCATGATTGCGATGGAGCCGCCGAACATCCTCACGCCCGAAGCCGTGCGCGAGGAGAAAGCAAAGCTGTTGCAGGCCATCAGGGTCCTTGCGCCGGAAGATTACGTGCGTGGACAATATACGGCTGGATCGATCAATGGGGCGGACGTACCGGGTTATCGCGAGGAACCGAATGTCTCTCCCGACAGCACGACCGAAACATATGCCGCCATGAAGCTGCATGTCGACAACTGGCGTTGGGGCGGTGTGCCTTTCTATCTGCGGACGGGCAAGCGCATGCAGGCCCGCCAGACCGAGATTGCGATTTTTTTCAAGCAGGCGCCGCATCGACTGTTCGCGAATGCGCCGTCACATGGTCTGACCAATATCGTCCGGCTGCTGATCGATCCGGTGCATGGTATTCAGATGCATTTCGACGTGAAAAAGCCGGGGCCAGGGATCGATCTGGCGTCTGTTTACAATTCGTTTCGATATGATGATTTCTTTCCGAAGACAGCGAATGTTGGATACGAAACGCTGCTTTATGATTGCATGGCGGGCGATCCGATGCTGTTCCAGCGAAGCGACGCCATCGAGGAAGCCTGGCGGATCGTGGACGATGTTCTCAAGCAGGAAAAAAGTCAGCCGGAGCCTTACGCTGCCGGAACGCTTGGCCCGAAGGACGCGGACGACCTGCTGGCACGCGATGGGCGCGCCTGGTTGCCGGTTGGCGACCAGCGGAGGCGAACGGCCGAGGCATAACGACCGGTATTATCGCCGCCGGCCGAGTGCGCGCCCATCGTGCCTCATCCCGGACGCGAAACAGCGGATCATCCTGGCGGATACAAGCTCCGACACCCATCCATCTCATTCTGAAAAAAGCCTTGATCGGCGCGTTTGGTATCGAACGCCAATCCGGCGCCTGGGAGAGAAGACCGCATGAGCGGCATGTCTATCGAAAATCACGCGATTATCGGCGATCTGCGCACGACGGCGCTGATCGCTCTCAATGGCACGATCGATTTTCTCTGTTGGCCGCGTTTCGACAGCCCGAGCATTTTCGCGTCGTTGCTCGAGCCGGAAGCTGGCGCATTCGAACTGGCGCCGGTGCTGGAAGGTGGCCGTTCGACGCAGTTCTATATCCCCGATACGAACGTGCTGTTGACCCGGCTGCTTTCGCACGAAGGCGTCAGCGAGATTTCGGACTTCATGACCCCGGCGCCGCAGGATCCGGAGCAGCGTCTGGTGCGGCGGGCGAAGGCAGTTCGCGGGAACGTGCGCTTCCGCATGCGTTGCGCGCCGCGTTTCGATTACGCCCGCGTCGGGCACGAAGCCTATATGCTGACGGATTATATCGTCCTTTTCCAGCAGGCCGGAACGGCGCATCCGGCACTGCGGCTTTGTTCGACCGTGCCACTGCGGATCGAGAATGGCGCGGCCGTGGCGGAATTCGAGCTGGCAGCGAACGATACGGCGACATTCATCCTCGATGGCGTGACGACCGTCCACAACATCGCCTTGGAGGACCACTGGTCGGCGGAGGCTTTCAAGGCGACGACGACATACTGGCGTGACTGGGTAGGGCGTTCGACCTATCACGGGCGTTGGTATGAACAGATCACGCGATCCACGCTGGCGCTCAAGCTGCTGACCTCGGCCGAACACGGCTCCATGGTGGCGGCGGCAACCTTCGGACTGCCCGAGGATCCTGGTGGGGTTCGGAACTGGGATTATCGCTACTGCTGGATCCGTGACGCGTCGTTCATGGTCTATGCCTTCATGAAGACGGGGCATAAGGAGGAGGCGACGGCCTTCATCCGCTGGCTGCATGAGCGACGCATGGAGGCTCAGCCGGGAGAGGCGCGGTTGCGCGTTCTCTATGGCATTGACGGGCGCAAGATCACGACCGAGACGGATCTCGAGCATTTCGCAGGGTACCGGGATTCACGGCCTGTGCGGATCGGCAATCTGGCGGAGGAACAACTCCAGCTCGACATCATCGGCGAGGTGATGGACGCGATCTATCATGCCGACGATTATTGCGAACGTCTGAGCACCGAAGCCTGGAAAGCCGTGACAGAGGGCATAGACTGGCTTTGCCTGAGCTGGAACCAGCCTGACGAGAGCATCTGGGAGGTGCGCGGCGGACGGCGGCATTTCCTCTATTCACGCCTGATGTGCTGGGTCGCGTTCGATCGGGCCATCCGCTTGGCGGAGCGGCGGGCATTGCCGGGTCGTATCGCCGTATGGGTGCGGGAGCGCGATGCGATCTATCGCGACATCCACGAGAACTTCTGGAATGCCGAGGGGCAGTATTTTGTCCAGTACAAGGGCGGCGACATGATCGATGCGTCCTGTCTGCTGATGCCACTGATGGGTTTCATCGGCGATCACGACCCGCGCTGGCAATCCACGCTGAAAGCTGTGGGGGACAGCCTGGTCGATGACAGTCACGTCTATCGTTATCACGTGGTGCTGGGCGACAACGAGGACGGACTGACCGGGCTGGAGGGCACCTTTACCATGTGTTCGTTCTGGTACGTCGAATGTCTCGCGCGTTCGGGCGATCTGTTGCAGGCGCGTTTCCTGTTCGAGAAAATGCTGTCCTATGCCAATCACGTCGGGCTGTTTTCTGAGGAGATCGGGCCGTCGGGCGAGCATCTGGGCAACTTCCCACAGGCCTTTACCCATCTGGCGCTCATCCGGGCCGGGCAATATCTCAATCGAGCGCTAACCCAGCATGAAAAAAGCAACTAATAATCATTCTCATTGAAATTAGGGCAAGAATAGTTCTGTTAACAAAGCATCACGAAACCGTGCGCTCGCATGCAGGTGATGCGCCATCCGAATTATTCGGTGCTATGCGGAGAACCAACGAATTGTCTTTTTGAGACAACAACTTGGTCTCCGCCGCGGCGGCGGCCCCATTAAATGGTGGTGTGCCTGGTGTCGCAATTCATCTCAGATCACGCGCTCGCTATTTATATCGTTTTTACGGCCGTTTTTCTTTGCATCGTCGTGGCGCTTTCCGCGGTACTCGGGCCGCGTCGCGTTGGCGCGGCGCGGGGGCGTTCGATGAGCCTGCCGTATGAATCCGGCATTCTTCAGACCGGTTCGGCGCGCGTACGGCTGCCTGTGCAGTATTATCTGGTCGCGATGTTCTTCGTCATTTTCGATGTCGAGAGCGTGTTTCTCTATGCCTGGGGCAGCGTCGCGGTGAAAGCCGGCTGGGCCGCCTATATTTCGGTTCTCACCTTCATCGTCTTCCTGTGCATCGCGCTGGCCTATCTGTGGCGGTCCGGCGCGTTGGAGTGGGGACCCAAGCACCGCAAGATGCCACCCCGGAAATCCTTCGACGTGTCTGAGCATGAGGTATAAATCATGAACTGGTCCTTAACCTCACCGCTTGGCGAGCCCACGAAACATCGCCCGGAAGATCTGTTGCAGCACGAGGACGTGCGCAAGAATCTGGTGGTCGGCAAGCTTCAGGATTTCATTTCCTGGGGGCAGAAGAATTCTCTCTGGCCGTTCAATTTCGGTCTGTCCTGTTGCTATGTCGAAATGGCGACGGCCTTCACGAGCCGTTACGACATTGCCCGTTTCGGTTCAGAGGTCCTGCGCGCGACGCCGCGTGAGGCGGACCTGATCGTCATTGCCGGAACGGTCTTCCGCAAGATGGCGCCGATCGTGAAGTATCTTTATGACCAGATGCTCGAGCCACGCTGGGTTATCTCCATGGGCTCCTGCGCCAATTCCGGCGGCATGTATGACATCTACAGCGTCGTCCAGGGCGTGGACTCGTTCCTGCCGGTCGATGTCTACGTGCCCGGTTGTCCGCCGCGACCGGATGCCCTGCTGGAGGGGTTGATGCTGTTGCAAAACTCCATCGGCCAGCAGCGCCGCCCGCTCAGCTGGATGGTCGGCGATCAGGGCGTGACGAAGGTGACGCCCCCGAGCATGCGGGATCTCAAGCGGGAAGAGCGCATGAAGGTGCGCGATCTCCGCACGCCCGATACCATCTGAGGCACGGCATATCATGAGTGAAATTCTCGAGCGGAGCCGAGCAGGCAGCATGGGTGCGGCAGTGGCGCAACTGCCGCCGCACATGGTTCTCGTGACGGAGGAAACGCGTGACGGTGTGCCGACCTATTGGGTCGGGCGAGGGCAGATCCGTGCTGTTCTGAAGGAAATCAAACGGGGCGGCGCGCTGAGGATGCTGTTCGACCTGACTGCGGTTGACGAGCGACAGCGCGAGCAACGCCAGAAGGGTCTGCCGGCTTCGGATTTCACGGTCGTCTACCACATCACCTCTTTCGACGGGCCGTTGGACGATCTACGCCTGAAAGTGCCGCTGGCCGCCGACGATGCGACGTTGTCGACCATCACGGATATCTGGCCGAATGCCAACTGGCTGGAACGTGAGGCATGGGATCTGATGGGCGTGGTGTTCGAGGGACACCCGCATCTGACCCGCATCATGACGCCGCCGACATGGGTGGGTCATCCCCTGCGCAAGGACCATTATGCCCGCGCGACCGAACGGCCCCCCTATACGCTCAGCGAGGACGAGGTTTTCCACGAGCAGGAGGCGCTACGTTTCGACCCCGAAGCCTGGGGAATGAAGAAGCATTCCGACAACAGCGACTTCATGTTCCTCAATGTGGGACCGAACCATCCATCGGTTCATGGCGTGTTTCGCGTCATGTTGCAGCTCGAGGGCGAGCATATCGTCGATGCGGTGCCGGATATCGGCTATCATCATCGTGGCGCGGAGAAGATGGCCGAGCGCCAGACATGGCACGGTTATATCCCCTACACGGATCGCATCGATTATGTCGGTGGCGTGATGAACAACTTCCCCTATGTGATGGGGGTCGAAAAGCTGGCGGGCATCACGGTTCCGCCGCGCGCGCAGATGATCCGCATCATGCTGGCGGAGTTCTTCCGCCTGTCCAGCCATCTCGTATTCTACGGAACGATGGTGCAGGATCTGGGGCAGCTTTCGCCGGTATTCTACATCTTCACCGATCGTGAGCGCGTTTTCGAGATCATCGAGAAAATCTGCGGCTTCCGCATGCATCCGGCTTTCTTCCGGATCGGCGGCGTGGCGATGGACCTGCCGAAGGGCTGGGAAAACGAGGTGCGCGCATTTATCGATTATCTGCCGGCGCGCCTGAACGAATACGACAAGCTCGTCATGAAGAATCCGATCTTCAAGGCGCGCACGAAGGGCATCGGCGTTTATTCGACCGAGGAAGCGATCGACTGGGGCGTGACGGGACCCGGACTGCGCGCAACGGGACTGGAATGGGATTATCGCAAGAAGGCCCCTTATTCCGGCTACGATCAGATCGAGTTCGATATTCCGACGGCGGTCAACGGCGATTGCTACGATCGCGCGGCGGTGCATATCGAGGAGATGCGCCAGAGCCTGCGCATTATCCGCTATTGCCTCGATAACATGCCGGAGGGTGCCTACAAGGCGGAGCATCCGCTGGCGATGCCGCCGCCGAAGCCCCGCACGATGCACGACATCGAAACGCTGATCCATCATTTCGTGGGCGTCAGCTGGGGACCGGTTATTCCGGCGGGCGAGGTGCGTTCCTGCATCGAAGCGACGAAGGGGCTCAACTCCTATTATCTGACCTCCGATGGCGGGACGATGTCGTATCGCACGCGCATTCGCACGCCATCCTTCATTCATTTGCAACAGCTTCCGATGTTGTCGCGCGGCACGATGATTGCCGACCTGATCGCGATTATTGGAAGCATCGACTTCGTGATGGCCGATGTTGACCGCTGAGAGAACGGCGTCCGGCGCCGAAATGCCGGACCGGATCGCTGATGATCTGGTTCATACCATTACCGAAATGGGTCATCATGATGTGCTGCCGCGCGGCGCCTGTATCGAGGCGCTCCGCATGGTGCAGGAACGCTATGGCTGGATCTGTGACCGCCACCTGAAACAGGTCGCGGATATTCTCGGCATGTCGCTGGCCGATATCGACGGCGTGGCGACCTATTTCAATCTCCTGTTCCGCAAGCCGGTCGGCAAGAACGTCATCATGCTTTGCGACAGCGTTTCCTGCTGGGTGATGGGCGTCGATGGCGTGCGCGAGAAGCTTTGCAGGAAGCTGGGCGTCAGCATGGGCCAGACGACGCAGGACGGCGAATTCACGCTGTTGCCGATCGTATGCCTGGGGCATTGCGATCACGCGCCTGCGATGATGATCGGCAAGGACCTATACGGTCCCGTCCGGCCAGAGGATATCGACGCGATCATCGATGAGAGGCGGGGTGCCGCATCATGAGTTACACAGCAAAAGACCCAGAGAAGCGTCCATTACTGGCGCTGGTCGATCAGGCCGATCCGCCGGATGTCGCGACCTATGAGCGTGGCGGCGGCTTCCGCGGTCTGCGTCGCGTGCTCAGCGGGCTCAGCCCGGCCGAGGTGATTGACGAGGTAACCAAGTCCAAGCTGCGTGGCCGTGGCGGCGCGGGATTCAGCACCGGCATGAAATGGAGTTTCGTGCCGAAGGAATCCCAGAAGGAGCGGAAGAAATACATCGTCGCCAACGGTGACGAAATGGAACCGGGCACCTTTAAGGACCGGCTTCTGGTCGAGGGTAATCCGCTGCAACTGGTCGAGGGGATGATAATCTCCGCTTATGCGATCCAGGCATCGCACGGCGTGATCTTCCTGCGTGGCGAATATCATCTGGGTCTGGAGCGGTTGAAGATCGCCGTCGAGCAGGCCAAGGCGGCGGGGTTCCTCGGCGAGAATATCCTCGGCTCCGGTTTCGACTTCGAATTGATCGTCCATCCGTCCGGTGGCCGCTATATCTGCGGTGAGGAGACGGCGTTGCTGACCGCGCTGGAGGGCCGCCGTGCCAATCCGCGCACCAAGCCGCCCTTCCCGCAGGTCAGCGGGTTGTGGGGTGCGCCGACCGTCGTCAACAATATCGAGACGTTCTCGAATATTCCGCACATCATGGCCAACGGGATCGACTGGTATCTGGGCCTGAGCGCCTGCGGTGACGGTGGCACGAAACTTTACGGGGTTAGCGGTCGTGCCAAACGGCCGGGCGTTTACGAACTGCCGCTCGGCACGCGGATGGGCATTTTGCTGGAAGAATGTGCCGGTGGGATGCAGGACGGATACAGGCTGCGTGCGTTCCTGCCGGGTGGTGCATCGACCGCCTTTCTGGGGGCGGAACATGCCGATATCGTTCTGGATTATCCGACGCCGGAAAAGGCGGGAAGCCGCCTTGGCACCGGTCTGGCCATCCTGCTGGATGACCGCGCCAGCCCGATCGGCATGATCCGTAATCTGGAGCATTTTTTCGCGCAGGAATCCTGCGGCTGGTGTACGCCGTGTCGCGACGGGTTGCCATGGGTCGAGAAGCTGCTGATCGACATCGAGGAAGGTCGGGGCGGACCGGACGACATCCTTCGGCTACAGGACGCCTGCCGTTTGATCGGGCCGATGGGCCGCACGTTCTGCGCGCATGCGCCGGGGGCGATTGCGCCGCTGGAGAGCGGGTTGCGGCTGTTCAGGGAAGATTTCGAAAGAGCCGTTCAGGGCGGTGGCGCCGTTGTGCCATCCGCTCAGGAACGTGCGGCGTAGGAGTATCGGCATGGCAACGATCTATATCGACGGCCGGGCCGTGGAGGCGCGGGCCAATGAAAACCTGCTTCAGGCCTGCCTCGAAGCCGGAACGGATTTGCCCTATTTCTGCTGGCATCCGGAACTGGGTTCCGTCGGCGCATGTCGCCAGTGTGCGGTCAAACAGTTCGCGAACCCGGACGACAAGCGCGGCCGTATTGTAATGGCCTGCATGACGCCCGTGACCGAGGGCGCCATCATTTCGGTGGACGATCCGGAGGCCAAGGAATTCCGTGGGGAAGTGGTCGAATGGTTGATGACCAACCATCCGCACGATTGTCCGGTCTGCGAGGAAGGCGGTGAGTGCCATCTCCAGGACATGACGGTGATGACCGGGCATCGGGAACGCCGTTTCAAGTTCGACAAGCGCACGCACAAGAATCAGGACCTCGGGCCTTTCGTGAAGCACGAAATGAACCGGTGCATCGCGTGTTATCGCTGCGTCCGGTACTACCGTGATTATGCGGGCGGCGAGGATCTTGGCGTCTTCGCGCAGCACAACAACGTCTATTTCGGGCGCCATGCCAGCGGCACGCTGGAAAGCACGTTTGCGGGCAATCTGATCGAGGTGTGCCCGACAGGGGTCTTCACCGACAAACCGTTCTCCGCGATGTATTCCCGTAAATGGGACATGCGTGGCGCGCCGTCGGTCTGCACCCATTGTTCGAGCGGTTGCAACACGATCATCAACGAGCGCGCAGGCAAGGTTCGCCGGACGATCAACCGCTATAACGAGGACGTCAATCGCTACTTCCTGTGCGATCGCGGTCGTTACGGCAACGGCTTCGTCAATGCCCCCACGCGCCTGCGCGCGGCCGGCTATGTGATCGATGGACAGATGACCCCCGTGCCACCGGCGCAGGCGCTTTCGCGTTTAGCGGAAATGGCGGCGAATGGGCCGATCGTGGGTATCGGCTCGGGCCGTGCGTCGGTTGAGTCGAATTACGCCCTGCGCGCCCTGGTCGGCGCATCGGGATTCTCGACCGGGTGGGCGGAACCGATGCATGGCGTCGTCACGCTGGCGTCCGATCTGTTGCGCACAACGCCGGCACGGGTCGCGACGTTGCAGGAATCGGAGCATGCCGATGCCGTGCTGGTTCTGGGTGAGGACGTCTCCGCCACTGCACCGCGTCTGAGTCTCGCCTTGCGCCAGACACGGCGCGAGGCGTGCAACAAGCTGGCGGATGCCGCGCGCATTCCGCATTGGCTGGACGCTCCCGTGCGGACGTTGGGCTCGGAAATGCTGGCGCCAATCTATATTGCCACGCCGGCGCCAACGGATCTGGATGGCGTGGCGACCGTGTCGTTACGTGCGATGCCCGACGACATCGCGCGGCTTGGCTTCGCGATTGCCAATCGTATCGATGCCAGTGCGCCTTCGGTGGACGGTCTAACGGAAGAGGAGAGCGCTCGGGTTGCCGCCATCGCGGACGCGCTGATCGCCGCCGAACGCCCGCTCGTCGTTTCCGGTACGCAGTACGCGTCCGAGGCATTGTTGCAGGCCGCGGCCAATATCGCTGCGGCGCTTTCGGCCAGATCGCGCAATGCGAGCCTGTCGCTTGTCCTGCCGGAGGCCAACAGCCTCGGGCTGGCGATGATCGGTGGCATTTCGCTGGATGACGTGCGCGCTCAGGCGCTGTCAGGCCGGATCGGCACGCTGATTGTTATGGAAGCGGATCTGACGCGCCAGATGGACGCCGGCCCGCTGAACGAGATGCTGGGTGCCGTTCGGCATCTGGTCGTGATCGATCACTCGGTCACGCCGACGGCGGAGCGTGGGGAACTGGTTCTGCCGTCCACGGCATTCTCCGAATGCGGCGGTACGCTGGTCAGCATGGAAGGACGTGCGCAACGCTTCCTGCAGGTGGTCTATCCCGAGGCACCCTTGCAGGTCGGCTGGCGTTGGGTCCGCGATCTGGCCCGCGCCGTGGGTGCCGAGGACGTCGTCAACTGGATCACGCTGGATCAGGCGATTGCGGCGACCGCCGCCGAAGTGCCGGCATTGTCGCGGATTGGCGAGGCGGCCCCGGGCGCGGGCTACAAGCTCGAAGGCACGCCGCTGCGCAGTCAGACCGATCGCGTGAGCGGACGGACGGCAATCCGGGCCAATATCAGCGTGCGTGACCTCCCGCCACCGCAATCGCCGGATACGCCGTTGCATTCGGATATGGAGGGTTCCTACAGCACCGAAATGCCGGGATCGCTGGTGCCGTTCTATCGCGTGCCGGGCTGGAACTCGGAGCAGTCGCTCAACAAGTTCCAGCAGGAGATCGGTGGCAAGATGCGTGGCGGAGATTCCGGCGTGCGTCTGCTCGACGATGCGACGGATGTGCGCGTCTCGTACGGCGGAACGGCTCCCGATCGCTTTGCCGCGCGGACGGATGTGGTGCTGCTGCTACCCGAATATCGCGCTTTCGGAACGGAAGAGACGAGCATGCTCTCCGACCCGATCAAGGAGCGTGCGGCGGCTCCATCGATCCGTATCGGCGGCGATGTGGCGGTCGGGAGCACGGTTTCGGTCCAGATTGGCGATGAGACCTACGAGGTGGCGGCGCAACATGATCCGTCGCTTCCCGCCGGCGTGGCGCTCTGCCCGCCGCATATGGTGGCGCGCGCCTTCACGGCACCGCGTTGGGTGGCGATGCGAACGATCAGCGCGGAGGCGGTGGCTTAAGTCATGTGGTCGCTCCTCATTATTCTCGTCACTGTCTTCGGTGTCCTGGGCGTCGCCGCGATTTCGACGATGCTCGAACGTCGTTTGCTCGGTTTCTTTCAGGACCGTCCCGGCCCGAACCGTGTCGGTCCCTTTGGCCTGCTGCAGGTGATGGCTGACGCGGTAAAGATGCTTTTCAAGCAGGACTGGATTCCGCCTTTCGCCGACAAGCCTGTTTTTCTGCTGGCGCCGGTGATCGGCTTTCTCGCCGTTCTGCTCTCTTTCGCCGTCGTGCCCGTTACGACGACGTGGAGCGTTGCAGGAACATTGAATGTCGGCCTGCTGTTCGTGTTCGGCATGATGGGGCTGGCCGTTTATTCGGTCGTGCTGGCCGGTTGGGCGTCGAACAACAAATTCGCGCTTCTCGGCGGCATGCGTGCTGCCGCGCAGATGCTCAGTTATGAAGTGTTCATGGGGCTATCGCTCATGGGCGTCGTCATGACGGCCAGGTCCTTTTCGATGAACGACATCGTCGAGGCGCAGAGCAAGGTGTGGTTTATCGTTCCGCAGATTCTGGGCGCTGTGGTGTTCCTTCTCGCCGGCATCGCGGAGACGCATCGCCTGCCGTTCGATCTGCCGGAAGGTGAAAACGAGCTGGGCGCGGGTTTCCACACCGAATATTCCGGCATGAAATTCGGCATGTTCTTTCTGGCGGAATATGCCGGCGTGGCGCTGATCTCGTGCCTGATTACCACGCTTTATCTCGGTGGGTGGCGCGGACCGCTACTGCCTCCGGCAGCGTGGTTCATCCTCAAGGCCGGTTTTCTCATCTGCTTCTTCATTCTGCTGCGTGCGGCCCTTCCGCGTCCGAGATATGACCAGCTCATGTCGCTCGGCTGGAAGGTCCTGCTGCCGCTTTCCCTGCTCAATACCGTGGTCACCGGCGCAATCCTTTTGTTGCGCGCTTCGGCCTGAGGTGGAGTTCTCGCCATGATCGGCATCATACGCACCATCTGGCTGACCTTCCTGCACCTGTTCCACAAGAACGAGACGGTGCAGTATCCGGATGTCAAACCCTATCTTTCACCGCGCTATCGCGGGCGCATCGTGCTGACGCGCGATCCGTCCGGCGAGGAGCGCTGCGTCGCCTGCAATCTCTGCGCGGCGGCGTGTCCGGTGGATTGCATCAGCCTGCAGAAAGGCGAGCGCGACGGGCGCTGGTATCCGGAATTCTTCCAGATCAATTTTTCCCGCTGCATCTTCTGCGGCTTCTGCGAGGAAGCCTGCCCGACCTATGCCATTCAGCTCACGCCCGATTTCGAGATGAGCGAATATGTCCGGCAGAACCTCGTTTATGAAAAGGAGGATCTGCTCATCAGCGGACCCGGCAAGGTGCCTGACTACAGCTTCTACAATGTGTCGGGCCTGGCCATTCCGGGCAAGGGCAAGGGCGAGGCCGAACGTGAGGCGCCGCCGGTCGACACCCATTCGTTGATGCCGTGATCATGAGTATTTCCCTCGAAATCTACGGGCTTGTCGCCATCTGCGCTACCGCGATGGTCATCACCCGACCGATAGCGGTGCATGCGCTGCTTTACCTTGTCACGGCGCTGCTGGCGCTGGCCTGCGTATTCGACGTGCTTGGCGCGCCGTTCGCCGCGGTGCTGGAAGTCATCATCTATGCCGGCGCGATCATCGTCCTGTTCGTTTTCGTCGTCATGATGGTCAATCTCGGGCAGCCGGATGAGCTGCGCGAGAAGGGATGGCTGTCGGCCGGGACATGGACCGGCCCATCCATCCTGGCGCTCCTGCTGCTGAGCACGATGATCTACGCATTGTGGCATGGCACCGCTCCGGCGAACGGTCCGGCGAACGGTCCGGCGATGGGGCCGATCGGGCCTCAGGAAGTCGGGTTGTCGCTCTACGGACCGTATATTCTTACGGTCGAGCTTTCGTCCTTCCTCCTTCTGGCGGGCCTGGTCAGCGCGTATCATATCGGACGTCGGATCGGGGAGAAGAACTGATGAATCCTGCCGATCCCAGCGGTGCGCTCATCATCGCCATCATTCTTTTCGCGCTCGGTATGACGGGTGTGATGGTGCGCCGGAACCTGTTGTTCATGCTGATGTCCGTCGAGATCATGCTGAACGCTGCCGCGCTGGCTTTCGTCGCCGCCGGCGATCGTTGGCATGCGGCGGACGGTCAGGTGATGTTCATCATGATCGTCTCCTTCGCCGCCGCCGAAGCCGCCGTCGGGCTTGCGATCATCCTTCGCATGCATGCCGCCGGTCGTTCCACGCTTGATGCCGATACCGGCAATCGTTTGAAGGGGTAAGGGTCGTGGCCGCTTTGCTTCCGCTTGTTATCCTTTTCCCTCTCGCGGTTTCGATCATTCTCCTCCTGTCGCGCGGCAACATGCCCGCGAAGGCGACGAGCGGTCTGGTCGGCATCGGCATGGGGCTGTGCGCCGCCCTTGCCGTTGCCGAGGCGATATCCTTCCTCAGCGGACCGTATTCGACCGGTTCGATCCACGTGGTGTTGTGGAACTGGATCCAGGCCGGAGGTTTCACGTCCCAGATCGCGCTGACGCTGGATCGGCTATCGCTGGTGATGATGCTGGTCGTGAGCTGCATCGGCTTCCTGATCCTGATCTATGCCTGCGCCTATATGATCGACGATCCGGATATCGCCCGGTTCTTCGCCTACATGACGCTGTTCGTCGCTTCCATGCTGCTGCTGGTCCTGTCTTCCGACATGCTGGCCATCTATGTCGGCTGGGAAGGGGTGGGGCTTTGCTCCTACCTGCTGGTCGGCTTCTGGTATCATGAGATTCCCAACGCCCGCGCCGCGCGCAAGGCGTTTGTTGTCACGCGTATCGGCGATGCGATGTTTCTCGTCGGACTACTGATCCTGGCGACGGGTGTCGGCAGTCTCGATATCGGCACCGTTCTCTCGGCCGTCCCGCACGCGCCGCCGATCGCCATTACGCTGGCGGCGTTCCTCCTGCTCGGCGGGGCCGTCGCGAAATCCGCTCAGGTGCCGTTGCAGACCTGGCTGCCGGACGCCATGGCAGGCCCGACGCCGGTTTCCGCGCTGATCCATGCGGCAACGATGGTCACGGCGGGTGTCTATCTGATCGCACGGCTGCATCCGCTGTTTCTGGCGGCACCTTCGGCAATGCTGACCTGCGCCATCATCGGCTTTGTCACCATCCTTCTCGCCGCCGGCAGCGCCATGGTGCAGACGGATATCAAGCGCATTCTCGCCTATTCGACCATGAGCCAGCTTGGATACATGTATCTCGGTCTGGGTTGCGGTGCGTGGGATGCGGCGATCTTCCATCTTGTCACGCATGCGTTCTTCAAGGCGCTGCTGTTCATGGCGGCCGGTTCGATCATTCTCCGGACGCATCACGAGCAGGACATCTACAAGATGGGTGGCTTGCGCAAGGAAATGCCCGGGGTGTTCTACGCATTCCTGGCCGGTTCCGTCGCCCTGGCAGGTCTGCCGCTGATTTCCGCCGGATATTTCTCGAAAGAGATGATCCTGCAGAACGCCTACGATCTCAGCCCCGTCTTCTGGGCAGGCGCATTGCTGGGCGCGTTCCTGACGTCGATCTACATCTTCCGCTGCGTGTTCATCGTGTTCTGGGGCACGCCGCGCACCCATGCACATGGGCATTCCGGACCCGTGCAGATGGTGCCGCTGGCGATCCTCAGCGTTCTGGCGATCGGTGGTGGCTGGATGGAAATGCCGAGCGCGATCGCGCCGGTGCATGTCTTCTCCAACCTGCTCGCGCCGGTGCTCGGCGTATTGCCGGAAGAACATGGCGGCGCGGTCCTGCTGCTGATCGGCTCGATCGTCCCGCTGATCGGCGTGTCCATCGCCTGGGCGATCTGGAAGCCGCGTGACGTGGCGCCTGTGCCCGATAACCGGCCCATGATCCAGACGCTTCGGGCCGACTGGGGCTTCGACCGGCTTTACGATGTTCTCTTCGTTCGTCCCTTCCTGGCGCTTGGCCGCCAGAACAAGGGCGATTTCATCGACCTGTTCTACGATCTCCTCGCCATGACGACGCAAGCCGGCGGTCGCGGCCTCGGCCATATGCAAACCGGCCAGGTCCGTCGTTACGTCGGATGGATCGCGGCCGGAACGGTCCTTGCTCTTTGTCTGGCGGTATGACGATGTTCGCACTCCCCGCCCTTGTGGCACTTCCCTTCCTCGGCGGTCTGGCGGCCTGGCTCGTCGGCATCCGCGGGCCGTCGCGTATGCCGTGGATCGCCAGTCTGGCGACCGTCGTCCTGCAAATCCTGCTGCTTCTCGACCTGACGCTCGGCACGGCCGGCATGCCGGGGTGGCGGGCACATTTCGCGGCGCCCTGGGTGCCGCTGCTGGGTATCGACTTCCGGCTGGACATGGATGGGTTGAGCCTTGTCCTTCTATGGCTGAACGTTCTGATTTCCCTGCCTTGCGTGCTGCTGTCGTCACGTAACGTGCGGGAGCGGGCCGGGCTGTTCCATTTCCTGATCCTGGCGACGGTCGCTGGCATCAACGGCGTGTTCGTCGCGACCGATCTTTTCCTGTTCTTCTTCTTCTGGGAACTGATGCTGCTGCCGATGTTCGGCGTCATCCTGATCTGGGGACACGAAGGTCGCGCCCGTGCGGCGCTGAAGTTCTTCCTGTTCACGCAAGGCAGCGGCCTGCTGATGCTGCTGGCGATCCTGGCGCTGGTCATCGTGCATGCGCAGCATACCGGCGTGCTGACGTTCAACTATTTCGCCCTGGCTCAAACGGGGGCGATGTCGCCTCTGGCGCCGTTCATCATGGCGGGCTTCTTCATCGCCTTCGCCGTCAAGCTGCCGATGGTGCCGTTCCACGCATGGCTGCCGGACACCTATGCCGAATCACCGACTGCCGGCAGCATTCTGCTTTCCGGCGTGCTGGCCAAGACGGGTGGCTATGGCATGATCCGTTACGTGGTGATGCTGTTTCCCGGTGCGAGCGCGCATCTTGCACCGCTGGCCATGTCGCTCGGCGTGGTCGGCATTCTGTATTGCGCCTGGCTTGCGGTTTCGCAGGACGATATCAAGCGGCTGATCGCCTATTCCTCGGTCAGTCACCTTGGTTACATTCTTTTGGGCGTTTTCTCCGGCACGCGGATCGGCATGGAGGGGGCGGTCATCCAGATGGTGGCGCATGGCCTGAGCACAGGCGCCCTGTTCGTGATCGCGGGTTTCGTGGAGGACCGGACCGGCACGCGCGACATGTCGCGCCTTGGCGGCCTCTGGCCCGCGATGCCGCAATTCTCGGCAATGGCGATGTTCTTTGCCGCTGCGACGCTCGGCCTGCCGGGTCTGGGCAATTTCGTTGGCGAGTTCCTGGTGCTGATGGGTACATGGCAGGCCAGCCATGTGATGACATATTTCGCCGCAGCGGGCGCGGTCCTGTCGTCCATCTATTCGCTTACGATGATGATGCGCGTTTTCTACGGTCCGCCGAAGGCGCCGGATGCGCGCCCGCTCGGGTTGCCGTCTTTTTCGCATCTGACGGTGCTGGGTGCCGCTGCCGTGCTGCTGCTGGCACTGGGCGTCTATCCCCAGCCGGTGTTGAACCTTTCCACACCCGCCAGCCTGCATATGGTTGATCTTGCCGAGGAGACGGCACGCTAATGATGTCCTACTCCTTTCTTCCCAATGCCGTGCTGATCCTGTGTCTCGGCAGTCTGGTCCAGATGGCGGCCATCGCGGCGAAGCGCCATGTCGGCCGCGATGCGCTTATCGGTTTTCTGGTTCTCGTTGCATCGCTGATCGGCATTTTCATGCCGACGGTGCTAATCATGACCGGCGCCATGCCGCTTTTCGCGCCCGATCCATGGGCATCCTATAACGCGGCGCTGATCGTGCTGTCCGCCATGGCCATTCATATCATGTCCTGGCGTAACCCGGTGGTGGAGGATGAGGCCGTCGGCAGCGAGTATTATCTGCTGCTGACACTCACAACGCTTGGTTCCGTCATCATGACGGCGGCGATTCATGACATCACCTTCTTCATTGGGCTGGAGACGCTTAGCCTGTCGCTGCTGGGGCTGATCGCCTTCCGCAATCGCCGGATCGATGCGGGTGAGGCGGCGATGAAATACATCGTGCTGTCCGGCGTTTCGTCGGCGACGCTGGTCTTCGGGTTTGCGCTGAACTATGCGGAAACGGGGTCGCTGCGCTTCCTGTCGCCGTCGATCGCGAATGCGCCGGAGCCGATCCTTGCTTCCATGGGCGTGATTCTGGTCCTGACCGGCATGTTCTTCAAGCTTTCCGCCGTGCCGTTCCATCTCTGGCTCGCGGATGTTCTGGAGGGCACGTCCATTCCCGTTGCGGCTCTGGTGGCGGTGATCTCTAAGGTCGCGCTGTTCTCGGCGATGGTGCGGTATTTTTCCTCGGTCAATCTGTATGTGCCGAGCGCGCAGGTGGACGAGATCCTCGTCGTGGCGATCCTGAGCATGATCGGTGGCAACCTGCTGGCGCTGTCGCAGACGAACCTCAAGCGACTGCTGGCCGGTTCCTCCATCGCGCATATCGGATATCTGCTGGTGGCGTTCCTCTCGCCGGGCCCATTCGGATTGGCCAGCGCGGCGTTCTATCTGGCAGCCTATTCGGCGGCGACGCTGGGCATGTTCGCGATCATGGCAGGCGTGATGCCGCAGGGTGCGGATATCGACGACTGGTATGGGCTTTTCCGGCGCAAACCGGCCGCCGCGCTGGCGATGTCGGTGATGCTGATTTCGCTGGCCGGTATTCCGCCTGCTGTGGGTTTCTTCGCGAAATTCTATATCGCGGCCGCCGGTATCTCCGCGCATCGTATCCTGCTGTTGCTGGTGCTCGTGTTGAGCAGCACGATCGGGCTTTATTATTACCTGCGCCTGATCCGCATCATGATGCTGCCTGCGCCGACGGAAGCATCGCTGCCGGAAGTCGAGGCGCCCTGGGGTGGCAATACCGCATTGATTACAGTGCTTGCCGTTGCGACGATCCTGTTCGGAATATTCCCCAGCGGTCTGGTGGGCGTCGGGCGTAACCTGCTTGCCCCGCCGCCGCCGGCCAACGCGGTGGCGGACAATACCGCTGGCGTCGGTCCGTAAACGCCGAAAATCCGGCGGGTTCGCAACGAAGCCCGTTCGGTTGCGCTAAGGCTTTCTGATTGTCACGCCCGATGCTCCGTCATCGGGCGTTTTCATTCTGGAGCCGACGTGGACGCGCTTTTCGATATCAGGCAGATCTATCTGGAAGAGGCCGTCCGCGATTATGCGCGCGGGCAGGAAATTCTGGCGCGCCATCCGAATGCGCAATTGATCCCGGTCGACAACCATTGGCGCATTCCGCAATTCTTCGGCAACGAGGGCGCGGCTGAAGAATGGCTGCGGATCAAGCGTGAGACGCTGATCCTCGGGGTCAGGAAGACCCTGACGATGCGACCGAATGGACGAAGTGCCGATTTTATTGCGCCGTCGAGTTCGAATGGCTGCGGCATGGCCTGCGCCTATTGCTATGTCCCGCGCCGCAAGGGGTATGCGAACCCGGTAACGGTCCTCGTCAATATCGACGACATCACGCGGGCCATCATCCGTCACGCCGGGAAACTTGGGTGGAAGACCGCGCCGAACCAGATCGATCCGGCGGCGTGGGTCTATGATCTGGGCGAAAACGGTGATCTGTCGGCGGATGCCCTGCTGTCGGATAACGTGCGCGACCTGATCGGCATATTTCGCGATTTGCCGAATGCGAAAGGGTCCTTTGCGACCAAACGCGTCAATCGCGCGTTGCTTGATTACGATCCGCGCGGGCGGACACGCGTGCGTGTTTCCCTGATGCCGCCGGAAATGGCGCGACGCCTCGACATCCGCACCGACCCTATCGACGTCCGCATCGCGTTCATCGACGAACTCGTGCGGGCCGGTTACGAGGTGCACGTGAATTTCAGCCCGGTGGTGGTTCATGAAAACTGGCAGGCGGAGTGGCGATCCCTGCTGCACCAACTCAATGACGGCATCGGCGCGGCGGCGAAAGCGCAGCTAAAGGCCGAAATCATCATGTTGACGCATAATGCAGCCCTGCATGAGGTCAATATGCGCTGGCATCCACGTGGTGAAGACTGGTTGTGGCGTCCCGATCTTCAGGAAAACAAGAAGTCGGAAGGCGGGATGATTAACCTGCGTTATCGGCACCGTTGGAAAGGGCGCTGGCTGGGGCAACTCAGGGACTGGATGGCGGAGATCATCCCGTATTGCGCGATACGCTACGCTTTTTGATGTTATCCGAGGGCAAAAGATAACAACATTACGTGACGTTCATAAAATAGGGTGGCCAATCGCGCAAAAGGGGAGATTAGTGCCACCACGCCGAAACCCGGGTGTTTGGAATCGGGTCAGAGAGTGAAAAAAAATGGATCGTAGGTCGTTCCTGATGGCAGCAGGTGGTACAGGTATGATGGTGTTCATGCCGCATTCCCTGCGGGCCGCGCCGAAAAAGCCAACGGTGGGGCTGGTGATGAAATCGCTGGCCAATGAGTTTTTCAAGGACATGCAGGAGGGGGCGGTCAAGCACGCGCAGGAGCGCGGCGACCTGACGCTTATCCCTGTCGGCATCCAGTCCGAAACCGATATCGACGGGCAGATCGCCGCGGTGGAGAACCTGATTACCCGTCGCGTGGACGCGCTGGTGGTGGCGCCCGCCGATAGTCGCGCGCTGTTGCCGCCGGTGATCCGTGCGCTGAAGGCGGGGATCAAGGTCATCAATATCGATGTGGCCTTCGACAAGGCGTCGATGCGGCGGCACAACGTGGATATCGCCTTCGTCGGGCCGGACAACCGCGCAGGCGCGAAAATGTCTGGCGACGTGCTGGCGAAGTCCCTTGGCAAGGGCGGCAAGGTCGTTGTCATCGAAGGCAATCCCGGTGCCGAGAACGGTATCCAGCGGCGGCTTGGTTTCATGGACTCGATCCAGGAGGCGGGGCTCACCCTGCTCGATAGCCGGACGGCGCATTGGGAGACCGAGGAGGCCAACACCGTTTTCACCAACATGCTCACAGCGCATGCGGATATCCAGGGCGTGATGTCGGCCAACGACGCGATGACTTTGGGCGTGTCCAAGGCGATCGATGCGGCCGGTCGCAAGGACATCAAGATTGCCAGTTTCGATAATATCCCTGCCATCCAGCCTTTGCTGAAAAATGGCAAGGTCATCGCGACGGTCGACCAGTTCGGCAGTCAACTGGCGGCGGCCGGCATCGACAATGCCATGAAGGAAATTCAGGGGCAGATGCTCACCGGCTGGATCAAGACGCCGCTGAAGCTCATCACGGCGCAGAACATGGGTTGATGGCCCTGTCGGGTGAAGACCATGCCTATCAATCATGAGACGAACCTGCCGATCGTGCAGGTTCGCGATATCACCAAACGATTTCCCGGCGTGCTGGCGCTGGATGGTGTCGATCTCGATTTCTGGCCGGGTGAAATGCACGCCCTGGCCGGCGAGAACGGTGCCGGGAAATCCACCATCATCCGCGTTCTTGCCGGCATCCATATGCCGGACGAAGGGCATATGACGCTGAACGGCGCGCCATATGTGCCGCGCACGCCGCATGACGCCATCGCGGCCGGTGTGCGGGTCGTGCATCAGGAATTCAACCTGCTGCCCGCGCTGAGCATCGCCGAGAATATCCTCTTCGAGAACCTGCCCCGGCATGCGCTCGGTTTCGTGGATCGCAAGCGCATGCGCGAGCGTGCAGCGTCTTTGATGGCGCGGGTCGGGCTGTCGCATCGTTCGCCCGACACGGCGGTCGAACGGCTGGGTATTGCCGAATTGCAGCTTGTGGAAATCGCCAGGGCGCTGTCGAGCGACGGACGCCTGTTGATCCTCGACGAGCCGACGGCGACGCTGACCCCGCGCGAAGCCGATGTCCTGTTCGAGCAGATCGACAAGCTGAAGGCGACCGGGCTCGCCATTGTTTTCGTGTCGCATCATCTGGACGAGATATTCGCCCATTGCGAGCGGGTAACGGTCATGCGCAATGGCCGCCATGTCAGCAGCCAAAGGACATCGGAGACGGATGCCGCGAGCCTCGTGCGGCAGATGATCGGCCGGGAGCTGGCGGCCTACACGCCTGGCGAACGCGCGGCACCGGGCGCGGAAGCGCTGCGTGTCGCGGGGTTGCGCACCGCAGTGACGCCCGTGGGGCAGGGCGTCGACCTGACGTTGCGGTATGGCGAGGTTCTCGGGTTGGGCGGCCTCGTCGGCGCTGGGCGCACCGAAGTGCTGCGGGCGATTTTCGGTGCCGATCCGGCACTGGGCGGCGAGATTTTCATCGATGGCAAGCCCGTTTCCATCCGCTCGCCGCGCGATGCCGTCAGGCATGGCGTTTGTCTCGCGACGGAAAACCGCAAGGAGGAAGGGCTCGTCCTGCCGATGGCGGCGCGGGTGAACGTAACGCTGGCACGTCTGGAGCGGGTCCAGCGGGCAGGTTTCCTGCGGTTCGAGGCCGAGCGTGCGACCTGCGCGGACATGACGCGGCGGCTCGGCATCCGGTTGAGCGGGCCGGAGCAGCCGGTTATCGAACTTTCCGGCGGCAATCAGCAGAAGGTCGTGCTGGCCAAGTGGCTGTCGGGCGGCAATGTGAAGATTCTGATGCTGGATGAGCCGACGCGCGGCATCGATGTCGGCGCCAAGGCGGAGATTTATGCGCTGCTGGAGGAACTGGCGGCGCAGGGATGCGCGATTCTGGTCGTGTCTTCGGAGATTCCCGAACTCATGCGCCTGTGCGACCGCATTACCGTGTTGTCGCGCGGGGTGGTGAGCGGGACGCTTGAACGCACGCAATTCGATGAAGAGCGCATCCTGTCGCTGGCCTATCAACAATTCTCTCATCGGATGGATGCCGTGGCATGACCGATATTCCTGTTTTCTCCGCGCCCATCCTGCCTGCGCCGAAGCATCGGCGCCCGATGGGCGGGGCTGCGCTCAATGTTCTGCGCGAGGCCGGGATCGGCGTGGCGCTGGTGTTGATGATCGCATTTTTCGCAGCGATGGCGCCCGATTTCCTCTCCGTGCAAAATCTGTCGAATATCCTGACCCAGGTGACGATCAACATGATGCTGGCGACGGGCATGACCTTCGCCATCCTCATCGGCGGGATTGATTTGTCCGTCGGCGCCGTGATGGCCCTTTGCGCCGTCGTGGCCGGCACGGTGCTGACCATGCCGTCCCTTTCCAACGCTGCCGCGATCGGCCTGGCCATTGCGGCGGCACTTGGCACGGGCGTTGTCTGCGGGGCGATCAACGGCTTCATCTCGGCGTTCTGGGGTGTGCCGTCGTTCATCGTCACGCTGGGCATGCTCAACATCGCGCGTGGCGGAGCGCTGGAAGTGACGAATGCGCGGACGATCTATGATTTTCCGGACGCATTCAACGCATTCGGCACGGCAACCATCGCGCATGTGCCGGTGATGTTCCTGATGGCGCTGGGCCTGCTGGTGCTTGGCTGGGTGGTGCTGACGCGCACGGTCTTCGGGCGGATGATCTATGCGATCGGCAATAACGAGGAAGCCGTGCGGCTGTCGGGGCATCGGCCGTTCGTGATCAAGGTCGCGGCGTTCACCGTGACCGGGCTTCTGGTGGGCGTGGCGGCGGTGACATACATGGCGCGGCTGACGATCGCCAACCCGATCCTTGGTAACGGTTTCGAGCTCAATGCCATCGCGGCGGTAATTATCGGCGGGACCAGCCTTTCGGGTGGGCGCGGGTCGCTGGTGGGGACCATGCTGGGCGCGATCATCATCGGCGTTCTGGCGAATGGATTGATCCTGTTGGGGGTGACCGATTTCATCCGCCAGATCGTCACGGGTGTGGTGATTATCGCGGCTGTGGTGCTGGATGCCTATCGCATGCGCCTGATGCGGCGTGCGGGGCGGGTGTGATCTGACGTACCGAAGGGGCGATCGCCGTCGATCTTTCTGGCGTGCCAAACGGCGCGGGACGCGATAGGGTCACGCCGGAATTTTCAAAACGAGGACGACGAAACACCGCCATGGATGCCGAACAGACCGCCACGTTGCCGACTTTCACCATCGAGCCCACCACGACGCCGACGGATGCCGCGCGCCGGGCGGAGATTCTGGCCAATCCGGTTTTCGGTCGCGCCTTCACCGATCATATGGCGGTCATTCGCTATACGGAGGGTGAAGGCTGGCACGATGCGAAGGTGACGGCACGCCAGCCGCTGACCCTCGACCCGGCCTCATCGGTCCTGCACTACGGGCAGGAGATCTTCGAGGGCATGAAGGCCTATCGCATTGCCGGCGGTGGTGTGGCCACCTTCCGGCCCGAAGCGAATGCGCGTCGTTTTCGCGAATCCGCCGCGCGCATGGCGATGGCGGATCTGCCGGAAGCGTTGTTTGTGGAAGCTGTCGATCAACTGGTGAAGATCGATAGTGAGTGGGTGCCGTCCGGCGATGGCCAGAGCCTCTATCTGCGGCCCTTCATGATCGCCAACGAGGTGTTTCTGGGCGTGAAGCCTGCTTCGGAATACCTGTTCATGGTGATCGCCTGTCCGGTCGGGGCGTATTTTGGCAAGGGGTGCGTTTCGGTCTGGGTATCCGAGGACTATACGCGCGCGGCGCCTGGCGGGACGGGTGCGGCGAAATGCGGTGGCAATTATGCCGGCAGCCTCGTCGCGCAGGCGGAATCCAAGAAGCACGGTTGCGATCAGGTCCTGTTCCTCGACAGCCGGGAACAGCGTTTCGTGGAGGAAATGGGCGGCATGAACGTCATGTTCGTCCGGGACGACAACACGCTCGTCACGCCGCCGCTGACCGGCACGATCCTGCCGGGCATCACGCGGGATTCGATCATTCGTCTGGCTATCCAGAAGGGTATGAAGGTCGAGGAAGCTGCCGTGGACATCGACGAGTTGTTCCAAGGCGCTGCGTCGGGCCGTTACAAGGAGGCGTTCGCCTGTGGCACGGCAGCCGTGCTGAGCCCGATCGGCACGCTCCGGCGTGCGGGTGGGGTGGCCACGTTCGGCGATGGTGAAACACCCGGCGCGGTTTCGGTCGCGCTGAAAAAGGCGCTGACCGATATCCAGACCGGCCGGTCCAACGACCAGCAGAACTGGGTGCATCACATTCTCTGACGCGGGTCAGTCCGGTGTGTTCGGTGGGTATCCCGCATCGAGCACATTGGGAAGCATGGCGATAGGGCAGGGGCGGCCCAGATGATATCCCTGCTGCCAGACGATACCATGGTCGGCGAGCCAGCGACTTTGGGCCTCGTTTTCGACTTTCTCGATCGTGAGTGAGAGATCCAGATCGTGTGCCAGACGCGCGATCGCGGAGACGATGGCTTTCGCCTTGCCGCGATCAAGCAGACTCTGCACGAAGCTTCCGTCGATCTTCAGGCCGTCCACGTCGAACTGGTTGAGATAGATCAGCGATGAAAACCCGACGCCGAAATCGTCAAGGAAAAGACGCACGCCCAGATCGCGAAGACGGCGTAGCTGGTCCTGCGTATCCGCGCTGACGCGCAGACAGATGTTCTCGGTAATTTCCACGATCAGCCGGTTCCCGGGAAAGCCCGTGTCGGCCAGTATTTCCGCAATTTTTTCCGGCAGGTCTCCGGCGTCGAACTGGCTGGGCGAGACGTTGACCGACAGGTCGATGGCGTAGGGAAGACCGATGACCTCGCGGCATGCACGGCGCAGGACATAAAGACCCAGTGCATCGGTGTACCCGGTCGACTCTGCCGCGGCGATGATGTCACCGCCGCCGAGGGTCCCATGGACGGGATGCGGCCATCGCACGAGTGCTTCCACGAAGGCGGCCTTGCCGCTGCGGACGTCGAAGATCGCCTGATAGACAACCAGCAGTGCGTCGTTGGCTATGGACTGCTCGAGTTCCCAGCCCATGCGGATATGCTGGCGGCTCTCGGCCTCCATATCCGGGTGGAAAAGACACGGCAGGCGGCCCATTTCCTTTTGCGCATAGGCCAGGGCAAGGTCGGCCCGTCGCAAAAGATCCCCGGAAACTCCGGCCTGAGCGGGGAAGGTTGCAATGCCGATATCCGTCAGTGTCGTGAGGCGGATGCCCAGCAGTTTGCTTGGCGCTTCGATGATCCTTTTGGCGTGTGCAATACGTATGAGGAGTTGCGACGTGTCTTCGCTGGAGGAGAGCGGCACGATCACGCCGAAGCGTCCGCTCCCGAGGCGACCGGTATCGCAACCGGTGAAAGCGCCTTGCATCCGCTCGACGAGTTCGCCGATCAGGATGTCTCCGGTGGCGTGGCCGAGTTCGGTATTGATGGCCTGTAGCCGTCGGAAATGAATGAGCACCAGGGCGATGCCCGGTTCTGCCTGCGCACGTGCGGCTTCACAGCGTTGGGTGAGACGGCTGACGAATTCCGCATGCAATGGGAGACCGGTCAGCCTGTCGCGCAGTGCGCTCTGCTCGATCTGGCCGGGCGTGAGGACACGGTCGGTCACATCGGCGATCGTCCCGCGATAGCCACGATATCGGCCTTCCGCATCGAATGCCGGCATGGCGGAGATGTTCAGCCAACGTGGCACACCGTCGATTTCGATGGAGTGCAGATGGTCCACGATCGGACGCCGCTGCCCCAGCATGGCGCCAATGCCGGTCCGCCATGGTCTCCATTCCGAAGGCGGAACGAGAGCCTGACGCATGGTTTTTTTCGCCAAGGTCGCGCGATCCTGCCCCAGCAGGACGCAGAGCGCATCCGATATTCTGGCGAGCCTCCCGTCCGCGGTGCTTTGCCAACCGATCCGGTCGTGCAACGACACGGTCGGTTGCGCGCCGTTTGCATGACGTCCCATGCGATTGGCGATGCGTCGAAGAAAAGCGACGAGTTTCTTTTCTGGACGGCGCTCAGACAAAGGAAAATGCCGGAATACTGTTATTCACAGGCAAGAAGGGGGTCGTGCAGATGCTGAATGCTCCAATATATTCGGATCGCTGCGCTTTCCTGCAGCGTGCAAACAGCTCGGATTTCAGCGCTGGAGTGTATCGATGACGCAGGCCTGCGCAGCTCTGACGGCTACTTTCCATTGATCTACCCCTCGAGCGAATGATTTTAATCGAGCATCAATGAATGCAGTGAATTTCGCAAGTCATCAATCGCTATCGGAGACGTTACAATATAGCCGCTATCTTCAAAGTATCGCACCTGCCAGGTCAATCAGATTGTTTGCGTCAGGAAAACTGCCTGCAGAAAACATTATAGAGAAGGTTACGTGGTGGAAACGACGAAATGGCGCCGTTTCCATACCCATGCGTCGCTTGTGCCTCTTCGTGCCGGGCGGGATCAATCGTCGTCGATGCCGCTTCGGGAAGGGGCGTCGGCGCCAGGCCGGACCTGCCGTGTCATGGCAGCGACTTCCTCGTCGCTACCCGGGGCCTCGTGGCGTCGGCTGCGCGGTGCTTCGCTGAGAACGGCCTCGGCGGCGAGCGGGTCCGTGCGTTCGGCGTCGTCCATCAGTTTGTCGGCCTTTTCATAATCGCCGGCGGCCTCGGCGCGCAATGCGGCCTCCGCCAGGGCGCGCGCGGCGTGATGCTTGTTGTCCTCGCCATCGAAAGGCTGTGCGTTTTGCGTATCGGACATGATGGTCGGCTCCTTGTTCAATAGGGAATCAAACAGCGGGACGATCGTCTGGTTGCCTTATCGGGACGTTCGTTTTGCTGGACCTGAGTTGGACGAGGCGATATGAAGCGGCGCCTGGCGGAACGCCGGAAAATGCAACCCGCGCCGAGTCCATTCGGCGCTCGTTCGAAAGACCGTTCGCTTCATGAATTTCGACAGCGATCCTTCGGCGGGATGCGCGGGCGCCGTGTCCACGACATGGGTGCGTCGACGCGATGCGTTGCGAGAGCGCTTGCATGCGGCACATGCAAGCGGTCGTCCTCTCGTCATGGGCATCCTGAACGCCACGCCGGACTCGTTTTCCGACGGTGGGCAGTTCGATACGACGGAGCGTGCGCTGGAGCATGCGGCTGACATGGCGACGGCAGGCGCGGACATTATCGATATCGGCGGGGAGTCCACGCGTCCGGGCGCGGTGGTGCTCGATGCCGATGCGGAGCGGGGTCGTGTCGTGCCCGTCATCGAGGCCATCGCCCGCGCCACGCCGATTGCGACTTCCGTCGACACATACAAGGCTTCGACGGCGCGGGCCGCGGTCGCCGCCGGCGCGGTGATGATTAATGATGTCGGAGGGCTGCGGCGCGATGCGGCGATGGCGTCCGTCATGGGGGAAACCGGTGCACTGGCCGTGCTGATGCATCATCGCGACGAGATCACGGCGGAACTCGATATTCTCGACGATCTGCGTCATTTCTTCGACGAGGCGTTGCAGTGTGCGGAACGCGCGGATGTCCCGCGCACGCATATCGTGCTCGATCCCGGGATCGGTTTCGGCAAGACGCAGGCCCAGAATCTGGCCTGCATCGCGCATCTGGACGTGCTGCGCGCGGCGTATGACCTGCCCATCCTGTTGGGATTGTCGCGCAAGTCTTTCCTGAGGCGCGCGCTCGACCGGGCGGTCGATGACCGGCTTGGCGGAACGATTGGTGCCAATCTTGTCGGCGTGGTGCGAGGAGCGGCGATCCTGCGCGTGCATGACGTGGCGGCGCATGTCGATGCGGTGCGCATCCAGCAAATCCTGGCCGAAGCATGACGAAGGCCAGTATCTCGATCACCGGGCTAACCGTCTTTGGACGTCATGGAGTGCTTCCCGAGGAAACGCGGCTGGGGCAGCGTTTCGTCATCGATCTGGATGTCGATGTCGACGTGGCGGCGGCCGTGGCGACGGACGATTACGAGCAGGCCGTGTGTTATGCCAGCCTGTGCGATCTGGCGGTGCGGATTACGGCGGGGCCGCCGTTCAGACTGATCGAGACGCTGGCGGAGCGTATCGTCGAGGCGGTACTGGTGGATTTCAGCCGGGTGTCACGCGTACGGGTCACGGTGCACAAGCCGGGCGCGCCGATCGTTCATGCACCGAACGACGTTGCGGTGACGATCGAACGGCGCCGGATGCGCGCTGTTGGTTTTTCGCTGGGCAGCAACATGGGTGATCGTGCGGCGCAGCTTCGGCTGGCCCTGACAAGGCTGGGCACGGCGGAAGGTGTGCGGATCGGTCAGGTGTCCGGCTTCTATCGTACGGCGCCGTGGGGCGGGACGGATCAGCCGGATTATGTGAATTGCGTCGCGATCGGCGAGACGTCACGGACGCCGCATCGCCTGCTCGGCCTGTGCAAGGATATCGAGATCGAATTGGGGCGGCTGGCGGGACGCCGCTGGGGGCCACGCGCCATCGATATCGACCTGCTGTATCTTGGCGACGTGGCGGCGAAAGACCATGTGCTGACACTGCCGCATCCGCATTGGCAGGACCGGGCTTTCGTGCTCGTGCCCCTCGCCGAAATTGCGCCGGATGCGAAAATTGCTGGCCGCCGGGTGACCGATGTGCTGAAAGACCTGCCCCGCGAGCCGGATGACGTGCGTGCCTTCGGGGTGGATGAGGAGGATCAATGAGCAAGCCGACTGCCGATCTGGTGACGCTGGATGCCGCACGCCATAAGGGCGCGGGCGGCGAACGGCCGATTGCGCCGATCGAACGGCCGGCCAATGCGCATGAACGCATTGCCGGCGCGGTGCGCGAGATCCTTCTCGCACTGGGAGAGGACCCGCAACGCGAAGGACTTCTGGACACACCGCAGCGCGTGGCGCGGATGTATCTGGATGTTCTGGGCGGTCTGCATGAGGATCCGCGCGACCATCTTCATACGCAGTTCGTCGCCGATCATCATGAGGGCACGGTAATCGTGCGCGATATCGGGTTCCACTCGATGTGCGAGCATCACCTGCTGCCGTTTTTCGGTCGCGCGCATGTGGCATACCTACCCGATGGCGGGCGTCTGACGGGCCTGAGCAAGCTCGCGCGGACGGTCAACGTGCTGGCACGACGACCGCAGCTTCAGGAACGCCTGACGGACCAGATTGCTGCTGCCATCACCGATGTGCTGGACCCGAAGGCGGTGATGGTGATGGTGGAGGCCGAGCACATGTGCATGGCCATGCGTGGCATCCGCAGCGTCGGCAGCCGGACCGTGACGACCGTGGCGCGCGGTGTCTGGCAGCGTGATGTTGCCGCGCGCGCGGAGATACTGTCGCTTCTCAAAGGTTAGCGTCCGACATCACGCTCGCGTGTCGACGGATTGATCCGGGCGGCGAGGCTTGGTCCTATGTGGCATCGAGGAGATGTCATGATGAAACGTCGAAATCTCGCCGTGGCCCTTTTGCTGGCCACAGGCCTACCACCGGTCGCTCACGCGGCGGATAGCCTGGATCAGGGCTTCGTCCCTTCCGGCAATGTGCAGGTGATCGGGCGCTTCTACGACGCGCAGCCTTCGGGCATCGCGGCTTTGCCGGATGGGCGGTTGGTCCTGGGTTTCCCGCGGAGTGCGAAGGACCATATCGGACCGCGTCTGGCCGTTTACGCCGAGAACAAGCTGACGCCGTTCCCGGATGCGGCCGCGCAGGACCGGTTCGTCTCGCCGCTTGGCATGACGGTGGATGCGCAAGGTCGTCTCTGGGTGCTGGACGAGGGCATGCTGGCCGGGAAGGGGACCATCGCCGGCGCGCAGAAGCTCTTCGAGATTGATCCGAAGACCAACACGATTCTATCCACGGTGACGATTGCCGCCCCGGCATTGCTGCCCGACAGCCATGTCAACGACGTGCGCATCGACCTGACGCATGGTTCTGCGGGTACGGCGTTCATTACAGATACCTCGACGGGCACGCACCCGGCATTGATCGTGATCGATCTGGCAACGGGACACCAGCGCCGTATTCTGGCGGATACGAAACCGGTCATGCCGCAGGAAGGATTTGTGGCTGTCATGGACGGTCATGCGGCGCGTTACGACGCCGCGCACCCGGCAATGCCGCAGGGCGGTGCGAACGGCATCGGGTTGAGCAGCGACCAGCAGACATTGTTCTGGCAGCCGCAGACCAGCCGCGAGCTTTACGCGGCGCCCACAAGCGTTCTTGCCGACCCAACGGCGACGGAAGCGACGATCGAAAAGGCCGTTCAGGACAAGGGCGAGACTGGCATGGGCGACGGCATGGCAACCGGGCCGGACGGCGCGCTCTATATCACGGACGACGAGCGGCATGGGATTTTGAAATATGCGCCGGACGGTGGGATCTCACTGATCGCGCATGATCCGCATATGGTCGAACCGGACGGACTGACCTATGGCGACGGTGCGCTTTACGGGACGATCGGGCAGTGGGCGCGCCTGCCGGTGTTCCACGGCGGGCGCGACATGCAGCACCTTCCCTATCTGGTCATCAAAATCCCGCTGTCAAAATGATGACGAAGTCAGGCGGCAACGGTGTGCGAAGCGCGTTGCTGCTTGAGAATATCGCGTAAAATAACAGGGAATTCCGAAAGGTGGCCGATGCGCAGCAGGCCCGGCCATTCCGGGGCATCCTTGTCGAGCGGGCGGAGCAGAACGCAGGCCATGCCGGCGCGGCGCGCAGCTTCCACCCCGGCGTTCGAGTCTTCCAGCACGATACAGTGCTCCGGGCTGACACCCTCCTGCTCGGCTGCGTGCAGATAGATGTCCGGGCGCGGTTTGGGCATTTCCAGATCGCGACCGGAATGAATGCGGTCTTCCTCCAGAAGTTCATCAAGGCCGGTGCTGGCGAATTTCGCTTCCATCTCGGCGCCTGAGGAATTGGAGCCGACGCGGACCGGGAGCCCCATGGCGAGGACGGAATTGAGCATGTCTTCCGCGCCATCGACCGTCTCGGCGTCTGTTTTCATCATGTTGACGATGCGGCGCTGCATCATCATGTCCCAGTCCGCCGGCAGCTCCTTGCCGGTTTTCTGAGCGATCTGTTGCCCGATCTTGGCCAGTTCGCCGCCGGTGAAAATCCGATGCGCTTCCTCGTCCGTCAGGTCCCAGCCATATTTACGTGCTTCGCGTGCCATTTGCGCGGTCGAGAGATGCTCGCCGTCTACTAGAACGCCATCGCAGTCAAATATAACGAGCTTGAGTTCACCATCACTGCAAATGGACGATGGGTACTTCTTGCTGTTAAGTTCCGGAAGGATCATGATCTTCTCCTTTGACGAGGGAGGTTGGAAGGCCTCGCTTACGATTTGTTGATTGGTGGTGATAACATATTTATCGTTTTATTTCGTTCAAGTCTTGAATTTCTACGAAAATGCATGTAGCGATAATAGCATCGTGCGCGATGCCGGAATCGCGAGTGCATGCTGACAAAAAACGGGTCGATCCGAATTTGGTTGCGCGCGGTTCCCGCTTATTCCCCTGCGCGAAAAAAGACCGCCGATTGTCCGGTCGGCATGATAGGAATTTTAGCAAGGCGCTTCCCGTGGCACGCATTTGTAAATTGCGTGCCCGGAATGTTTTCGATGCTGCCAGTCGCGTATCGTGTATAATGGCGGACCTGACGTCAGCACATTACAAACCGTGTTCAACGTGCTATCGTTATGGCAACGGTCTCGTGCCGGTCACCGGATTACAAATGAAGGCAACATGACAGAAGCGCTGCCCAGATGAGAGGAAACGCCCAGGAACCGACCGTGCGCCGACGCGAAACATCGGAGCGCCAGCAGAAGATTCTCGATCTGCTGTTCGAAGCGGGCAATGCAAGCATCGACGATCTTGCCCGGCGTTTCGATGTCAGTCGCATGACCATCCATCGCGATGCTGATGCGCTTGTCGGTCGCGGGCTCATCAACAAGATTCACGGTGGTCTGACCGTTCGCAACCGCGCCACGGCAACACGTAGCGTCTCGTATCGTCAGGGCAAGGCGTTGAGCCTGAAGCAGGCGATCATCACGGATGCCGTAGCCCATGTCCGGCCTGAGCAGGTGCTTATTCTCGATGATTCGACGACGGTGGCGGAGATGTTGCCGCTCCTGCCGGCACTGGCGCCGTTGACGATCATTACGAATGCCATGGGTGTCATTCAGGCTCTTGCGCCCTATCCCGGGCTGAAGCTGATCTGCGTGGGCGGAGAATATAGTCCGTCGCGCGATGCGTTTTTCGGGTTAATCAGCGAGCGTGGCGCGCAGGCTTTGCGGGCCGATACGATGTTTCTCTCGACATCGGTGGTCAATGGCGTGACGGCATATCAGAACGATCAGGATGTCGTCATGGTCAAGCGCGCCCTGATGAGCATTGCCGATCGATCCATATTGCTGGCCGACAGTACGAAGTTCCGCAAGGCAGGGCTGCATCAACTCGCCGAATTGCAGGAATTCGACGAGGTTCTGGCCGATGGCGATCTGGGCGATGCGCAACGTAAGCGCCTGATCGATAATGGCGTAAACCTGAAGATCTGCTCGTAGGAAATACCGCCCGCCTCTCCGGCGGGCGGTAGCGTTCAGGCGGCTTCCGGCGTGGTCCGGGTTGCCGCGTTTGCCAGAAGATCGCCGATCGTCTCGACACAAAGCGCCAGCGACAGGGCACCCGCATCCGGGTGGCCCTTGCTGCGTGCGCCATGCATCTTCGCCCGCCCCAGCCGTGGCAGAAGGTCGCGCGTACCCTCCGCTGCCTGTCGCGCGGCATGACTTCCGGCCTGCCAGGCGGCGATGATATCCTGCCCTGCCTGTAGCGAGGCTTCCAGTGTTTCCACGAACGGGACCAGCGCATCGACGAGCGTCTTGTCGCCGGGTTTGGCGCCGCCCAGCCGCATGATCGTCTCCAGGGCCGCGCGTGCGCCTTTCGCCAACTGTGCGTCATCCGGTCGTTGTTCATCGTCCAGCGCACCGCTGAAGGCATGAAGTCCCGCGCCCCATAGCGCGCCGGATGTTCCGCCGGCACGATCGGCCCATGCATCGGCAGCGATGCGCAGCACCGTACCGGCGCCGGCACGGCGTTCCACGGCCTGCCTTGCCGCTTTGGCCGCAGCGTTGGAGCCCCGTGTCATGCCTTGACCATGGTCGCCATCACCGGCGAGCGCATCGATGTGGCCAAGTTCGGCCTCATGTGCTGCCAGTGCGTCTGCAAGATGCGCCATGGCGTCTGCCACGCATCGCCCGCCATTCTGGCCTTCCTGCGAGGTCGCAGCGGCGCACTCGACCGGAAGCTCCTCTTCGACAGCCACAAATGCCGCTGGTTCGCCGACGATTTCCGCATGGTGAAGGGCGGCTGTTTCGACAGGTGCACGCCAGAAGCGTTCGAGTTCCTCATCGAGCCATGTGATGGTCAGCGAGCATCCCGCCATGTCGAGACTGGTGACGTATTCCCCCACCAGCGGCGCGATGGGCGTGACCCCTGCCTCTCGCAGTTTGAGCTCGAGGGCTTCCCAGAGCACGAAAAGTTCCTCTTGCTTCGTGCTGCCAAGCCCATTCAGGACGACGGCCGCGCGTCGACGGCCGTCCGACGGGGCTTCCGCCAGCAGGCGCTCGCTGAGGACGCCTGCCAGAACGTCCGGAGACGGGATATCCTCCTCCGCGATGCCCGGTTCTCCGTGAACGCCGAGACCGAGCGCCATGCGGCGCGCCGGCACTTCGAACAGCTTCTCGCCAGCGCCGGGAATCGTGCAGCCATCGAACGCGACGCCGAAAGTCTGCGTATTGCGATTGGCGCGTTTTGCGACCGCTTCGACCTCATCGAGAGACAGGCCGGCCTCCGCGGCCGCGCCGACGATCTTGAAGACGGACAGGTCACCCGCGATGCCACGTCGTATCTCGGCATGGTCCGCATCGGCACTGGCGACGTCGTCGGTCGTGGCGATGACACGCGTATCGATGCCCTCCGCCCTCAGGCGTTCGGCAGCGATGCCGAAATTGAGAACGTCACCAGCATAATTGCCATATCCAAGGATAACGCCCCCGCCGAGATCGGCCTGCTTTGCGACGTTGTGGATGGCCTGGGTCGACGGCGAAGCGAAGATATCGCCGGCGACCGCGGCGTCGGCGAAGCCCGGCCCAACGTAACCCGCGAATGCCGGATAGTGGCCTGAGCCGCCGCCGACCACGACGACCACCTTGCCGGTCCGACCGGGGTTGCTGCGCACGACGCCGCCGCGTACCATTCTTACCAGATCGCCATGGATAAGGCTGTATCCGTGCAGGGCCGATGTCGCGAAGCGCGACGCATCACCGCATATTTTCGTCATGAATAAGTCTCCGCTGAGGAAAAATGCTCAGGCCGTGATGGCATGGGCTGCGTGGTCCGCGGCGTGCGGATCGGCGTATTTGCGGCCAAGCGCATCGATCCCCTCCACGTTCTTCGCCGAGGGGCCATGCGGGTCGAACGCCTTGGTCAGCCAGGCATCGGCAATCGAGTTGGCCAATTCCGGACCGATGACGCGAGCGCCCATGGTGATGATGTGCGCATCGTTCGACAGGGCGGCGCGTTCGGCGGAATATGTGTCGTGCGTCAGTGCCGCGCGGATGCCGGGAATTTTATTGGCTGAAATGCAGACGCCGATTCCCGTGCCGCAACACAGGATTCCCCGATCGTATTCGCCCGAGAGCACGGCCAGGCCGACCCTTTCGCTGAGTTCAGCGTAGAGTTCGGTATGTTCGTCGGCCGGGTGCGACATATCGACGACGTCATGTTCGCCGAGTTTCTGGAGATGTTTGACGATGGACTGCGCAAGGCCTTCGCCGGCGCTATCGCCACCTACAGCGATTTTCATGGCGTTGTTCCTCTGGCTGAAATGTCATAACAAGTGTGTCGTTGGGGTGAAAAATAACACAACACATGTTATACATAACGCATGGCGGTTTCAGCAAAGGGGTTTTTCGGCACGGTGCGTTCACAAAACCAAGAGGGTTTGGCGCGCGCGTTTCCGCAAATCCCGCCGTGCGCCAGCGCATATGTCCCAATGCGTACGGACGGGACGGCATACGAACGGGGTAAATTTACGTAAGGAAACAGCGCAGGATACAACGCCTGCCGTAGCTCTCGGAGGGCAGGCTGGCAGTCAGTAGAGCAATTGAAGGCCGGTCCTTATCATGATCGCGAACCGCTGGCCGTCGTTACGAAAATTGCAAGGTGATTGTCGATTTCGTGAGGAAGATGCCACTGTGCGCAGCACGCCCTGAGATTTTCTCCGGCACTCTGGTTAATGCTCCTACATGTCTCTCATTTGACCCTTGAGCAAGAAAAGTCGGCGCGCGATTATGGGGCCGCGATGTTGCGGGTCGCCGCGCTCCCGCTGCCAATCTGAGTGGCAATAGGATTGAGAGCCGCGTTATGTGACGACAGCGTCCCATGATGCTATGCGCCGTCGCGCCGATTTTTCGATCGGCAGCATAAACGGCGGCACCGCAGGTAAGCATCATAAAGGGGGCCTACGGCCTTCTTTTGCAATTAAGCCTTCGTCTGTTCGCCAATCTTCTGCAAGATCACCTCTAATCTTTGCGCATCATTGGCCATCTCTGACCACTCCTCCGCCGTCTCGTCGTCCGGCTTGATGCTGAAAACATGTTTTATCCACGCCTTGACGGCATCCTCGACGGACAACCACTCGTTGTCGGCAAGAGTGACGGACACGCCATCATGTTTTATCATCTGGTCTCCAATCACCGCGCCATCAGGTTCTTAACGCTCGCCGCCGTCCAAGAGCCGCCTAATGCCCGCGCTTCGTCAGTTCGCCCGCAACACCATTGAGCGACACAACGCCGCCGGCCTGAATCTCACGCATCACCGGCATGACCCTGACTGCAAAGCCGTCTGCCGTGCTCTTGATGCCGACGGTGAGCCGGTTCGCATCCGGCAAGATCAACCACCACGAATTCCACGCCAGCGTCACTTCCGGGTTTTTGAAAGCAAGTCGCTTCTCTTTCCCGTGCGCCCGAAATTTGAAGTGCCATAACTTCCCGCCAGCCGGTCTCATCAGAAGGTAAAGGCCGTTGCTGTCCGCCAGCTTGTATTGCTTTCCGCATGGTGCGGCATTCCTTGCCATCAGTTATCCCCCGGCCATACCCCCGGTTCAGGACAAGGATAGCAACGGACATCCCCGAGCATACCCCACGAATATCCCGACTACTGGCGTGTAAACGCATACACTTGCGCACGTGGGCGTAGGGAAAGAGGGCTGATTTCTGGGGATTTGCAAGCCTACCCGCACATTGGCGGATAGCTAAATGGTGCCCAAGGGCGGGATCGAACCACCGACACTGCGATTTTCAGTCGCATGCTCTACCAACTGAGCTACTTGGGCACCGTCGCATCCATCGGGGCTTTCCCCGTTGGGCGTGAGGGGGATTTAGCCGATGCCGTTCCCGGGATCAACCCGGGGAAGGCCAGTTTTCTCATCGATTTCGATTTCATCGTCGTCGATACGAAAAGACGGTACGCGGTAGCTGCCCTGAAACCAGTTTCCAAGGTCCACATCCGCGCATCGACGCGAACAGAAGGGCCGATATTTCGGGTCGGACGGCCGGCGGCAGATGGGGCAGATGCTCATATGTGCAGGCTCCAGTAATTCACCGGATAATCTGGTGCGAGTTCCAGGCGCAATGGCGTGCCATAGGTCGTGCTGAAGGAATCGAGCGCGACGGTGTCGGTCTCCAGCGCGCGGACGACGCTGATGGCGGCCTTCAGGGTTGGCGGCGGCGGCGCGCCGGTGGGGCGTTGTGCGATGATCTGTCGCAGGGCTGACAGGCCGATCCCATGTGGGGCGTTCAGCAGTTCGTGCAAGGGCGGCCGGCTGCGTGTCCGCACGACTTCCAGTAATCCGAGTGCCGTGGCACCCAGCGCCTGCGGCTTCATGGGGTCGTGCTGCAACGCCTCGCGCAGCGGCGGAACGAGGGCGGGGCGCTTGCGAGGTGTGACGCCAGCCGGATCAATGAGAATGGCGCCGCTCAGGTTTCGCAGGCGGATTTCACGGCAAAGATCGGGGAAGGCCGCCATGTTGACGCCGGCCTGCGCGGTCGCGCGGCTCCGGCGGTCCGTATTCTCAGGACAGTCCAGATCGATCGCCATCAGTGCCGGCGTTGGCGTGAAGGTCGCACGTACGCCGCCCTTCAGCTCGGTGACAGGCTCGGACAGGGCATCGCACAATGCGGTGACATGCGCATCGAAGGCCGCGGGCGTGCGCACAATGCGGGCACGGAGGCTGGCGGGTATGCGTGCTGCAACGGCGGGTTCGTCGATCAGGATCGGTGCGTCAGGATAACGTGCCGCGATCGTCTCCAGCGGTGTCGGGCCACGTGCCAGCAATGCCGGTTCCGTTGCCGCATGAGCCATCTCGATCGGTTTGAGGCGCAGGCCCTTGCCACCTTGAGGACTGCGCACGACGAGCGCGCTGACAAGATCGCCGACGGCGTGCTGCCCGGTCAGGAAACCATCCGATCCGTCGGCGAGCGAGACGAACGCTCCGCCCATATTCTCGGCGGATTTGAGAATGCGCACGGCGTGTCGATCGCCGTAGCCATCCGGCTTGCCGGGACGCCACAGGGCGAAGTCCTGAAGCGTGTCGCCGTCCATTGCGGCAATCCGCGCCTCGCCCGGACTCCAGGCGATGCGGATTTCCATCACGCCAGCCAGCCGCCCGGCTGCCCGCGGAGCATCTGGGCGGTTTCGAACAGCGGCAGGCCCATGACAGCCGAATGGCTGCCGCCGAGATAGCGGATGTAGGCTGCGGCCATGCCCTGAACGGCGTAACCGCCAGCCTTGCCTTGCCAGTCACCGTGATCGAGCAGCGCGTCGATCTGGGTCGTGCTGAGACGCGAGAACGTCACGACGCTTTCGACCAGGCGGTGGACAGGACGGCCCTTCGTCCACGCCGCGCTTGGGAGGACGGACACGGCGGTCAAGACCGTATGGCGGCGGCCGGACAGCAGTTCGAGACAGCGGCGGGCAGTCTCGCGATCCTCCGCTTTCGGCAGGATGCGGCGCCCCACGGCCACGACGGTATCGGCGGCAAGCACCAGCGCGGCATCGGACTGCCGTGCCGCGACGGCCTCGGCCTTCGACAGGGCCAGCCGTTGAGCATGCGGGCGCGGCAATTCGTTCGGGCGCGGCGATTCGTCGAGGTCGGCGGCGACGATTCCGTCCGGCGTCAGGCCGATCTGTCGCAACAGATCCAGACGACGCGGCGACGCGGAGGCGAGGATCAGGCGCGGGCGGCTTCCCTCCGTCACGGCGGGGCTTACTTGAAGCGGAACGTGATGCGGCCCTTGCTGAGGTCGTATGGCGTCATTTCAACGTTCACGCGATCGCCGGCCAGCACGCGGATGCGGTTCTTGCGCATCTTGCCGCTGGTATGGGCGAGGATGGTGTGCTCGTTGTCGAGCGTGACGCGGAACATGGCATTGGGCAGCAACTCGGTAACGGTGCCGCTGAATTCGATCATATCTTCTTTGGACATGGTGTCTTTCGGTTTGTTCGTGGCGCGGACGCGGACGCGGACGATGGTCCGCAGGGATTCATTCTGGCGCGTTATGTGCGGATCAACGCCCGCCGCGTCAAGCGCGACGGGAAGGTGGCGGCCCATATAAAGGCGGCGACAGGTCGATTTTCAGGCGCCGAGCGCCTCCAGACGCGTCGAGAGGCTGAGTGCGTGTGCATCCAGCCCTTCCGCTTTCGCCAGGGCGACGCCGGTCGGTCCGACCTGCTTCAACCCTTCCGGCCCGGTGGCGATGGACGTCGTGCGCTTCAGGAAATCGAAAACCGACAGTCCGGAAGCGAAACGGGCTGTCCGGCTGGTGGGCAGGACATGGTTCGGACCGCCGACATAATCGCCGACAGCTTCCGGGCAGTAGCGACCGAGGAACATGGCCCCCGCATGGCGCACCTTCGCGGCGAAGGCCTGCGGATCGTCCAGCATGATCTCCAGATGTTCCGGCGCGAGGCGGTTGGCGATTTCGGCGGCCTCGTTCCAGTCACGCACGACGATCACCGCGCCATGGTCGGCCCAGGCGCGCTGGGCGATCTTGGCGCGCGGCAGGGTCCGGAGTTCGAGTTCCACGGCGTCGATCACCTTCTGGGCGAAGGTTTCGTCGTCGGTTACCAGCACAGCCTGGGCAAGTTCGTCGTGTTCAGCCTGGGCAAGCAGGTCGAGCGCCACGAAGCGCGGAGTATTGCGGCTGTCGGCAATCACCAGAACCTCGGACGGCCCGGCGATGGAATCGATGCCGACATGGCCGAAGACCTGCCGCTTGGCTTCCGCGACATAGGCGTTGCCGGGACCGACGATGCGGTCGACCGGGGCGATGCTGGCCGTGCCGTAGGCCAGGGCGGCAACGGCCTGCGCGCCGCCGACGCGGTAGATTTCCGACACGCCGCACACCTGTGCCGCGGCAAGGACCAGCGGGTTCAGCACGCCGTCCGGGCAAGGCACGCACATGGCGATGCGGCTGACCCCCGCCACCTTTGCGGGCAATGCATTCATCAGCACGGAGGACGGATAGGCCGCCTTGCCGCCCGGCACATAGAGACCGACGGCATCGAGCGCGTTCCAGCGCATGCCGAGCGTCAGGCCGGCGTCGTCCGTGTAGCTGAGATCGTCCGGCACCTGCGCGCGATGGAAGGATTCGATGCGTCCGGCGGCCTGATGGAGGGCGGTCATGAGATCGGGCGCGACCTTCGCGGCCTCGCGCGCGATCTCGTCCTGCGCGATGCGGACCGTCCCGGCGTTCAGGGTAAGGCGGTCGAAGCGCGTCGTGTAGTCGAAAAGTGCGTCGTCGCCTCGGGTGCGGATCGCGGCGATGATGTCGCGCACCGGTTCGGCAACGCTGGTCTCCACGCCGGTACGGGCTTGCAGGAGCGCGTCGAACTGGGCTGCGAACGATGCGTGGCGCGTATCGAGCTGTTTCATGAATTGTTTTCCTGCAGGGCGTCCCGGAAACGCGTGATCAGCGCGGCGATCGCCTCCGGCCGGGTCTTGAGCGCCACGCGATTGACGATCAGGCGGCTGGTGACGTGCGCGATGACTTCCGTTTCCCGCAGGCCGTTGGCGCGCAGGGTGGAGCCGGTATCGACCAGATCGACGATGATGCTGGCCAGATCGAGGTTGGGTGCCAGTTCCATCGCGCCGTTGAGGTGGACGATCTCGGCGTTGATGCCGCGCGCGGCGAAATGGCGTCGGGCAATTGTCGGGTATTTGGTGGCGACGCGGATCTGCGAACTGGCGGCCGTGCCTTCCTTGCGCAGCGCCGCCACCGGACGCGCGACGGAGATGCGGCAGCCGCCGATGCCCAGATCGAGCGGTGCGTAGATGTCCGGATAGTCGAATTCCATCAGCACATCCGCACCGCAGACGCCGATCTGTGCGCCGCCATAGGCCACGAAGGTGGCAACGTCGAACGAACGCACGCGGACCACGTCCAGCCCCGGGTCGGTCGTGGGGAAACGCAGGGCGCGGCTGTCACCATCCAGACAGCCCGGATCCGGCATCAGACCGGCGCGATCCAGAACCGGCTTGAGCGCCTTGAGGATACGACCCTTCGGCAAGGCAAGGATCAGCGGTGCTTCCGCCGCACCAGCGTTTCCGGCCTGGGTTTGCGGTTCGGCGATCGTCGTCAAGGTGTGTTTTTCCGGATCGTGGTCATGACGAGGCCTCCATAACACAACGTGGCGGCAGGCAGAAATGTGGCGCCGCACGGTTTTCGTTGACCCGGGAAGGAATGAAGCCCTATATTGTATGAATGTATGCAGACATACCACGATTGGTATTTCCGACCGTTCTGGACGCCAGTGGTGGCGTGCCGCTGCGGGTGCAGGTTCGCGAGGGTCTGCTGGCGGCGATCGGCGACGGGCGTCTGCCGCCAGAGTCGCAGCTTCCGACGATGCGGGAACTGGCGGCTCATCTCTCGATCGATCTGAACACGGTGCAACGCGCCTATGCCGAACTGGAGCGCCTCGGGGCCATCGAGACGCGTCGCGGGCGGGGCAGTTTCGTGTCGTCCGCGCCGCCATTGCCCGATCCGGATGTCCGTCGTGCGCAGACGGAGGCCTGCGCGGCGGCAGCGATCGCGATGGCGCGGGCGCAAGGCCTGATGCCGGAAGACGTGGCCCGGACCATGCTCGAGTTTTTGCAAGGAAACCAGTGATGCCGACTCTCCCGATGCCTGCCTTTCCATCCTATCCGACGGTGTTGCCACGAAGGAGTATCTCCGCGATGAATTCGATATCAGGCCCTCTGGCGGCAGTGGCGCTGCTCATCGGTTTCGGATGCGGTGCGCTGGACAAGGCGCATTTCGTTGTCTGGCTGGTGCTGGGGGTGATTGCCGCCGTGGCGATCATCCTTTCCGTTCGGCTCTGCGCTGCCTGGGAGCGGGCGATTGTCCTGCGTGCCGGGCGCGTGAAGGGGGTTTATGGGCCGGGTATATTCCTGACCGTGCCTTTTCTCGATCAGGTCGCGAATGTGGTCGACCAGCGTATCCGGACCGTGCCGGTCGCGACGCGGGAGACGCTGACGCGGGATACGACACCCGTGGACGTGGATGCGGTGATTTTCTGGATGGTGCACGATCCCCTGCGGGCCATAACGGAACTCGACGATTTCGCCGGATCGGTATCGATGGTCGCGTTGACGACCCTTCGGGAAGTCGTCAGCAGTTCGTACCTGTCCGTGCTGCTGGAGGATCGGCGTCGGATCGACGATGAACTGCGCGAACAGATCGCTCTGAAGACGCAGGAATGGGGCGTTACGGTTCAGGGTGTGGAAATCCGCGACGTGCAACTCCCGGCAAGTCTTCAGGATGCAATGAGTCGTCAGGCGCAGGCCGAGCGCGAGAAGGCCGCCCGCGTCACGCTGGCCAGCGCCGAGCGCGCGGTGGCGCTGGAACTGGCGGAAGCGGCCAAGACCTATGCCTCGACGCCGATCGCGCTGCAAATCCTGCAAATCAACCGTATTTTCGAAATGAACAAGGATCGGGGCACCACGATCCTGATGCCGACGACCATGGCCGATGCGATGGCGGGCGTGGCGGCGATCAATCTGACGAACACGGCGACACCGACCCCACCCGCGGAGGCCTGATCCGACCCGCTATTGCCGATGGGGGCGCCCGTTTCTAAAAGACGGGAGGTGTCATGACGCACCGCGATAGGCCGGCGCCGAATCAGCCGTCTCACGATTGAAAGCCCTTATGACGACGCCCACGACCAGCAGCATTCCGACGAGCAACGATACAGAGCGTCCCGATCCGCGTTATGCCGATATCGATACATGGCCCACGGCCTCCGTGCTCGATGCGCTGGCAGAAGCACAGATGACGGCGGTGGCCGTCGCGCGGGCCGCCGTGCCGGACATCGAGAAGGTCGTGGACGCCGCCCTGCCGCGCCTGCGGGCGGGGGGGCGATTGTTCTATGTCGGCGCCGGGACGTCCGGGCGGATCGGCATGCAGGACGGCGTGGAACTGACTCCGACTTTCGGCCTGCCGACGGAACGCCTTGTGCTGTTGCTGGCGGGCGGCGAGGGTGCCGTGTTCCAGGCGGCCGAAGGGGCTGAGGATCGGGAGGATGCTGCGCGCGACGACATCCTGGCGCATGAGCCCGGTCGGAACGACGTGGTGATCGGCGTGGCAGCCAGCGGCGCGACGCCCTATACCTGCGCCGCACTGGCGGCGGCACGGGCGCGGGGCAGCCTGACGGTCGGGGTCAGCGGCAGTCGGGAGGGTCGCATCCTTCATGAGGCGGAACTGGGTATCCGGCTTCCGACGGGGCCTGAGGTCGTGGCCGGATCGACGCGCCTGAAAGCGGGTACGGCGCAGAAGGCGGCGCTGAACATGCTTTCCACAACGCTGATGCTGCGGTTGGGCCATGTCTATCGTGGCCAGATGGTCGATATGAAGGTGACAAACGCCAAGCTCGCCAGACGTGCGGCGCGCATGGTGCGGATGCTCGCGGGCGGGACGGATGCCGAGATCGAGGCGGCTTTGGCGGCGACGGGCGGTAATGTGAAGCGTGCCGTGCTGGTGCGCTCGGGCTTGAGTCGGGAGGAGGCCGAGGCGGCGCTGACCCTGCATCGCGGTGACTTGCGCGCCGTCCTGTCGTCGTTGAATGAAAGCTGATCGTGGGCACCGTCTTCAATGCCATCGGACTGATGAGCGGCACGTCGCTGGATGGTGTCGATGCCGCACTGATCGAAACGGACGGGGAGCGTATCGGTGCGCGAGCGGGCGCGGTCACGCTGCCCTATTCGCCGGCGCTGCGTGACCGACTGCGCGCGCTGCTGGACAAGGCGGCCGATATCGACCCCCAGGATGGGGAACTGCTGGCCGTCATTCGTGCCCTGACCCTCCGCCATGCGGAGGCGGTGGCCATCCTGCGCGCCAAATATCCGTATATCCGACCCGATCTGATCGGTTTCCACGGGCAGACCCTGCGGCACGCGCCAGAACGGCGGCTGACATGGCAGGCTGGTGACGCAACGCTCCTGTCGCGGGAGACCGGTTTGCCGGTGGTGCATGATTTTCGGGGATCCGACGTCGCGGCTGGCGGGCAGGGGGCGCCGCTGGTGCCCTTCTATCACGCGGCGCTCCTGTCAGGGCGACCCGGACCTGTGGCGGTACTCAATATCGGTGGCGTGGCGAATGTGACGTTGATCGATAGCCGGGGCGGCGTGCATGCGTGCGATACCGGGCCGGGCAACGCGTTGCTTGACGACTGGGCGTTCAGGCACACGGGCATTGCCTGCGACCATGATGGAGCGCTGGCGCGTGCGGGAGAGGTGCGCCTCGACATTGTCGAGGCGTTGCTCGACGATCCTTTTTTCGGATTGCCCGCGCCCAAGTCGCTCGACCGGCTGGCCTTTCACCGCGCCATGCGGGCTGTGGCCGATCTCTCCGCACAGGACGGCGCGGCGACGCTGGCAGCGTTCACGGTGGAGGCGGTTGCCCGCACGGCGCTGCCGGAGGCGCCGCTGGCGTGGTATATCTGCGGTGGTGGCCGACACAATCCTGTCCTGATGCAGGGGCTTGCGGCACGGTTGGGCGTGCCGGTGGAAAAGGTCGAGGTGCTGGGCTGGAATGGCGATGCGCTGGAGGCCGAGTGTTTCGGTTTTCTCGCCGCCCGCTCGGTTCGCGGCCTGCCGATTTCCGCCCCGGGCACGACGGGGGTGCCAACGCCGATGACCGGTGGCCGGCTGACATGTACCGGGATCGTGCCGCCGGGCTGGTTGACGGCTGGCTGAAAAAGCTACGCGTTGACCATGGCTGTTGGCGGCACGATCAGGATGGGCAGATCGGCGCCAGGAAGGGCGTGCTGAAGCAGATCATCGAAGTGTTCCCGCTCTCTCGGAGCGATGAGCGCCAGCAGATCGGCATTCCGCGCGCTGGCCATCGCCAGTAACTGGGAGACGAGATGGGAATGGCGCCGATCGGCCGGTTGCACGATCGGCGTTATGTTCGCGTCGTCGATTTCGAAGGAATGCTGTCCGATATGCAGTGCGAAGACCGGCGCGCCTTGCGGGCGTAGGGAAGCCGAAGCATTCAGCAGGTTGGCGAGATCGGCGTTCGTTCTGACGGCGATGGCCGTGTGCTCGCCCAGCGTTTTGCCGATCTGTGCCGGGAGCAGCAGGATGGGGCGCCCGGCGTGGTGCAGGGCGACGCGGAGTCGATCCTGCGCGGCGCTTTGTTGCAGGTCGGCATGTTCGAAAATCGCCAGACCCGAAATGCGTGCGTGTTCGCGAACGGCGGCGATACCATCGCCCCGCACATCGAGCCAGATCGCCGGGTGGCCTTCGCGGCGGACGCTGCCGATCCAGTCGTTGAGGGTCTGAGCCATCGGGCCGTGCCATGCGCTGCGCGTGGCGAGCAGGGCGGCGCGTCGGCGCGGCGAGAACATCAGGTCGTAGGGTTCGACGTCGTTCAGGACGGGGCCGTCGATGGCCAGCACCTTGATGGGGCCGCCGCGACGTTCCATCACGTGGCGCGCCAGTTCGAGCGTCGCAGGGGCCTTGTCCGGATCGTGCAGGGCGAGGAGCGTCGTGTCCGGCCTGTCGAGAGCAGCGAGACGGGAGCCGCGGATGGTCGTGGCGGCGGTATAGCCCGCCGTCGTGCTCAGCAGGCAGATTGCTACTGACAGTCCGATGTTCAGCAGGGCTGACAGGGGCCGGCCGTCACGAATGAGATCGACGGTCTGCTGGCTGAAGGAAGAGAATGTGGTGAAGCCGCCGCAGACACCGACGAGGATGAACGCGCGCAGTTCGGGCGAGGCGGCGAAGCGACTGTCGGCGGCGGTCAGCATCGCGACGTAACCGATCACGAAAGAGCCGACGACATTGATGATGATCGTCGGCCAGGGCAGGGCGGTGCCTGTCAGCGATGGCAGGGTTGAGGAGAGAAACGCACGAAACACGGTGCCGATGGCGCCGCCGATGGCGACGATGAGATAGGTGCGCAAGGATCGTCCCCATTGGTGGTTGAACAGCGCAGGGCATTCGATAATCGTTCGACGGATACCGAATGAACGGAGAGACAGGATATGATCGACCTCCATTACTGGCCAACCCCGAATGGGCACAAAATCACACTGTTTCTGGAAGAGGCGGGGCTGCCTTACACGATCCATCCCGTGAACATTGGCGCGGGTAATCAGTTCAAGCCGGCGTTCCTGGCAATTTCACCCAATAACAAAATGCCGGCCATCGTCGATCATGCGCCGGCCGATGGCGGTGCGCCGCTGAGCGTTTTCGAATCCGGCGCCATTCTGGTCTATCTCGCCGACAAGACGGGGCAATTTTTTTCGAAGGAACTGCGCCAGCGGACCGTTATTTCGGAGTGGCTGTTCTGGCAGATGGGCGGTCTGGGTCCGATGCTCGGGCAGAACCATCACTTCGCGCTCTATGCGCCGGAGAAAATCCCCTATGCGATCGACCGGTATCGCAAGGAGACGCATCGTCTTTACGGTGTGCTGGAAAAACGCCTGACGGATCACGCGTTTCTGGGCGGGGCGGATTACAGCATTGCGGACATGGCGTCCTACCCCTGGACGTTGAACTGGAAGAACCAGGGGATCGACCTGAACGACTTTCCGAATCTCGCGCGTTGGCAGGAAGCCATCGGGGCGCGGCCGGCAACGGCACGCGCCCTGGCGAAAGCCGAGACGATCAGGAAATGACGGCGTTCACCAGACGGTGAAGCCCGCATCGACGTTCACGATGGCGCCGGTCATCAGGCTGGCGGCGTCGGACGCAAGGAAATGCACGACGGACGCGACTTCGTCCGGTTGGCCGACGCGGTTCATCGGTGTGCCGGCGAGCCAGGCGTCATAGAGTTCCGGTTTTTCCATGCCGAAGCGTGTGAGTGTTGTATCGATATAGGTCGGTGCAACGGCGTTGGCGCGGATACCCTGGGTTGCCCACTCCGCGGCCAGCGAACGGATATACTGGTGCACGCCTGCCTTGGAGGCGTTGTAGGCCGCCTGTTGTTGCGGGCGGTTGACGATCAGGCCGGACATCGACCCGATGGCGACGATGGCGCCGCGTTTCTGTTTGAGCATGATACGGCCGACCGCCTGGCAACTGCGGAACATGCCGTTCAGGTTGACGTCGATCTGCTTGAGCCATTGCTTTTCGGTCATGTCCTCGGCCTTGACCTCGGAAATGCACATACCGGCGCTACAGACCAGGATATCGATGCGACCCAGTTTTTCCGCCACGCTGGCCACGGCCGTCTCGACGCTGTCCGTGGAGGTGACGTCCATCGCCACGCCGGAAGCGGCGTAGCCCAGGCCTTTCAGTTCCTCGGCCGATGAATTGGCCAGATCGCCGTCCAGATCGGCGATGACGACATGCGCACCGGCCTCCGCCAGCGCGGTCGCGCAGGAGAGGCCGATATTCTGCGCGCCGCCGGTGATGATCGCGACACGGCCGTTAAGCCGGAGTTTTTCCATATACATGGTTCGGTATCCTGAGATTAGGCTGCCAGGCGATGGCGCTGATGTTTGTCGAGTGCCAGACCGTCGGCGTCGAAGATGTGGCAATGCTCGGGGGGGAAGGCGAAGCCGATCGGGGCATCCAGTGCGCCGCCATGGGCGCCGTCGGTCTGGATGACCAGAAGCTGATCGTCCGGCAGCCGCACGTGCAGCTGTGTCAGCGCGCCAAGACGTTCCACCAGTTCGATGGTGCCCTGGCCCTCGGCCTGATCCAGAAGGATGTGTTCTGGACGGATGCCGAGCGTGACTGCGCCGCCAGCCATGTTGGAGGCGGCCATCACGGGAACATGGAGAGACTGCCCGGTCGCGAGCTGAACCTGCACGCCGCTTTCATCAGCATTGGTGACGGTTGCGGGAAGAAAATTCATCGGTGGGGAGCCGATGAAGCGCGCAACGAAGAGATTGCGCGGATGGTGATAGAGTTCGAGCGGTGAGCCGACCTGCTCCACCACACCTTTCTGAAGGACCACGATCTTGTCGGCCATGGTCATGGCTTCGATCTGGTCATGCGTCACATAGATCGTCGTCGCGTTGAGGCGCCGATGGAGTGTTGCGAGCTCGACGCGCATCTGTCCGCGGAGGGCGGCGTCGAGATTCGACAGCGGCTCGTCGAACAGGAACACCTTGGGATTGCGCACGATGGCACGACCGATGGCGACACGCTGGCGCTGACCGCCGGAAAGCTGGCCGGGCTTGTGTTTCAGGTAGGGTTCGAGCTGAAGGACACGTGCGACATCCGTGATCTTCTGGCGGCGCTCGGCTTCCGGCATCTTTGCCAGTTTCAGGCCGAATTCCATGTTCTGATAGACGTTCATATGCGGATAGAGCGCATAGGACTGGAACACCATCGCCAGCCCGCGCTTTGCGGGTTCGACTTCGTTCACGCGGCGGCCGTCGATCAGCAGGTCGCCGCTACTGATGTCTTCCAGTCCGGCGATCATGCGGAGCAGGGTCGATTTGCCGCAGCCGGACGGCCCGACGAACACGACGAACTCCTTGTCCTCGATCGAGAGCGAAACGCCCTTGATGATTTCCTCGGTCAGGTAGGTCTTGCGGATGTCTTTGAGTTCGACGGTGGCCATCACACATACTCGCGGGATTGAGTGGGAAAGGTGCGGATCATTTCACCGCACCGAAGGTCAGACCGCGCACCAGCTGCTTCTGGCTGAGCCAGCCGAACACCAGGATCGGTGCCACGGCGAGGGTGGAGGCGGCGGAGAGCTTGCCGAAGAACAGGCCTTCCGGCGATGAGAAGGAGGCGATGAAGGCAGCCAAGGGCGCCGCGTTGGACGATGTCAGGTTCAGCGACCAGAAAGCCTCGTTCCAGCAGAGGATCAGCGACAGCAGTCCGGTGGACGCGATGCCGGGCAGTGCCAGCGGCAGCAGCACGACCGTGATCTCCTGCCAGCGATTGGCACCATCCATGCGCCCGGCTTCGAGGATCGGCACCGGCACTTCACGGAAGAAGGTGTAGAGCATCCAGACGACGATCGGCAGATTCGTGAGCATGTCCACGATGGCCAGGCCGGTCAGGGTATCGAGCAGATGCGTGTTGCGTGCGATCAGGTAGATGGGCACCAGCACGCCGACCGGCGGCAGCATGCGTGTGGAGAGCATCCAGAGCAGCGTGCCGCGCGTCCGCTTGTTGGGCAGGAACGCCATGGCGTAGGCCGCTGGAATGGAGAGTGTGAGTGCGACGGCCGTAGCGCCGACGGAGATGGCGACGGTATTGAATGTGAAGTGCCAGTAGTTGGCGCGTTCGAAGACCTCGCGATAGCTGTCGAGCGTGGGGCGGAAGATCAGGTGTGGCGGCGTGGAGATCGCCTCGACCTCGGTCTTGAAGCCGGTGATGAACATCCAGAAGATCGGGAAGAAGATCCAGATGGCGACCAGCCACCCCAGGGCACCGATGGCCAGACCATGCGAACGGCTGCGTTTGATGGCCATGGTCAGACCTCCAGATTGCGGGCGACGGCCCGGACGAGGAAAGCGGCGACGATATTGGCGATGATGATGGCGATGACGCCACCGGCTGATGCGCCGCCCACATCGAACTGCAGCAGGGCGCGGGAATAGATGAGGAAGGCGAGATTGGTGGAGGCAACGCCAGGGCCGCCGGCCGTCGTGACGGAGATTTCCGCGAAGATCGTCAGGAGATAGATCGTCTCGATCATCACCACGACGGTGATCGCGCGGCTGAGATGCGGCAGGATGATGTAGCGGAAACGCGCGATCGGGCCTGCGCCGTCCATACGGGCGGCTTCCTTCTGTTCACTGTCCAGGGACTGGACGGCGGTCAGCAGGATCAGGATGGCGAAAGGCAGCCATTCCCATGCGACGATCATCATGACAGTCGCCATGGGGAAACGTTGCAGCCAGTCGATCGGCGTCAGGCCTACGGCGCGCATCATCCAGGAATAAACGCCGTAGATCGGGTGCAGCATCAGGTTCTTCCACACAAGGGCGGAAACCGTCGGCATGACGAAGAACGGCGAAATGGCCAGCACGCGCGCAATGCCGCGCCCGATGAATTCCTGATCGTAGAGGACGGCCAGCAAGGTGCCGCCGCCCACGCTGACGACCAGCACGCCGCCAACCAGGATCGCCGTGTTGAGCAGCGAACGGAGGAAGTCCGGGTCGGTCAGCAGATACCAGTAATTGTTGACGCCAGCGAAGCCGTGAAGCGTCGGATCGACCAGATTGTAGTTGCGAAACGAATACCACAGGGTCAGCACCAGGGGTACGATCGACCATACGAGAAGGATCGTCACCGCCGGGGCCAGAAGCGCGAAACCCGCGCTTCTGGCTTTCTTCGGCGTGGCGTGCGCCGCGGGGGGCGCGTTCATCACGGCTTCCATGAGCGATCCTCAGTGCGTGTAGCCGGACTGGCGCATGGTGCGCGTCGTCGAGCTTTGTGCTGCGGCAAGGGCCTGATCGACCTGCATCTGGCCGGAGAGCGCCGCCGCGATGGTTTGGCCTACCTGCGTGCCGATGGCCTGGAACTGCGGAATGCCGACGAACTGCGCGCCGCCATAGGGGCGGGGCTGGGCAGTCTGTCCATTCGGATCCGCCGTATTGATGGCGTTCAGCACGAAGCTGGCGAAGGGTGCCGCCTTCTTGTAATCGGCATTGTCATAGGTTGACTGGCGCGTGCCGGCCGGCACGGCGACCCAGCCTTTTTGTTTGGCAACCAGCTGGACGTATTCCTTCGACGTTGCCCATGTGATGAAGGTCTGTGCGTCCTGCGTGTGCTTGGAACTGGCCGGGATGGCGAGGTTCCAGCTCCAGAGCCACGTCGGTCCCTTGCCGAAACTGCCCTTCGGCACCGGTGCGAAGCCGACCTTGCTCGCGACCTGCGACTGCTTCGGATCGAACAGCATGCCGCCGGCAACGGTGGAATCGATCCACATGCCGCAATGGCCGCTGGCGAACAGCGCGAGGTTTTCGTTGAAGCCGTTGGACGTGGCGCCCGGAGGCCCATCGGCGTTCAGGATCGAGACATACCAGTTGATGGCGGATTTCCACGCGGCGCTATCCAGCATCGGCTTCCACCCCATGCCGAACCACTGCCCGCCGAAGGTATTCACCAGCGACGTGACATAGGCCATATTCTCGCCCCAGCCCGGCTTGCCGCGCAGACACATGCCATAGACCTGGTTCGACTTGTCCGTGATCTTGTCGGCATACTGGCGGATCTGTTCGTAGGTCGGGGCCTCGGGCATGGTGATGCCCGCTTTCTTGAACAGGTCCGTGCGGTAATAGGTCATGACGCTTTCGGCGTAGAACGGCAGGGCATAAATCCTGTCGTTCACGGTCAGCCCGGCGCGCACGGCGGGCAGGATGTCGTTGACATCGTAGTCCGCGGCGGGCTGAACCTCGGCCAGCCATTTCTGCTTGGCCCAGATCGGCACTTCGTAGTTGCCGATCGTCATGATGTCGAACTGGCCGGCGCCGGTGGCGATGTCCGTGGTGACACGCTGCCGAAGCACGTTCTCCTCCAGCGTCACCCAGTTGAGGTGGATGCCGGGGTGGGCCTTCTCGAACTCACCCGAGAGCTGGCGCATGATGATCATGTCGCCATTATTGACGGTGGCGATGGTCAGGGTGCTGTCGGCATGGGCAGCGGACAGACATGTTCCCGTTGCGAGAACGGCGAGAGCAGTGGTCCGACAGAACGATGTAAAACGGGACATCGAAACGGAAACCTTGTCCAGAGGGCCCGAAAGGGGATGACGCGGGCCGTTGTCATTAACGAAAAGCGAAATCAGAACCGGATCATGCCACGATGGGCGGTCCGGTCTTATGCAGCCCCGATGCGTCCATGCGCCGTCGGTAGCGCAACTGGTTGAGATGCATGTCGCGCGCGATGTCCAGCTTCGCACCGTGATAGGCGCGCGTATGGGCATCCGGCCGAACCTCCTTGCCTTCATGGCTCATGGCGGCCATGGCGGTGCGGAGGTCCGCAAAGGCAGCGCCGGCCACGGCACCGAGGATCGCGGCCCCGAGCAGCACGGCGTCGGGCTCGCGCGGCAGCAGGATACGGCAGCCGGTGGCATTGGCGTGTTCGCGCAGGAAGACGGCATTCTTGGTCCAGCCGCCCGTCGCGAAGATCGTGTCGATGCGGTACCCTTCGGCGTTCAGTGCATCGATGATATCGCGCGTGCCGTAGGCCAGACCCTGGATCGTCGCGAGGTAAAGCCGCGCGAGATCGTCGATCGTGGCGGACATCGGCAGTCCGTCGATCGCGCCGCGAAGACTGGGATCCGCATGAGGCGAGCGATTGCCGTGAAAATCCGGCAGCACATGCAGATCGGCCGTCAACGTGCCGGGAACAGCGCCGCTTTCCAACCGCTCGAGCCGGTCGTTCAGCAGGGCGTAGACGCTGGTCTTCTCGCGCTCCGCCTGCTGGGCCAGAGCCGGTCCCTGGGCGTGGGTCTCGATGACGAAATCCACCAGCGAACCGACAGCGGACTGTCCCGCCTCGTTCAGCCACATGCCCGGGATCATTGCCTGGGAATACGGTCCCCAGACGCCTTTGACGAAGCGGGGGTCTTCCGAAACCGCCATATGGCAGCTGGAGGTTCCACAGATCAGGGCCAGCGAACGGTTGAGCACGGCATCGTCCGCACCCGTGCTGGAGGCCCCGAGCAGGCCGATTCCGCCCGCATGGGCGTCGATCGCCGACACGCCGACGGGAATGCCGACGGCCAGCCCGAGTTCCTCGGCCGCCCGGGCATTCAGGCCGTTGCCGACGCTCTGGCCCAGCGGGCGCACATCGCGCCCGATGCGCCGGAATCCCTCGTTCGGCAATTCACCGAGGCCGATCGATTCGAAATAGGCGTCGTCCCAACGTTCCTCATGCGCAAGGTAAGTCCATTTGCAGGCTGTCGAGCAGCAGGAACGTGAATCGGAGCCTGTCGCACGCCATGTCAGGAAATCCGGCAGGTCGAAAAAATACTGCGCGTTTGCGAAGGTTTCGGGCCGGTGGCGTTTCAGCCAAAGGAGTTTCGGTGTTTCCATCTCCGGCGAGATCGTACCGCCGACGTAACGCAAAACGTCATGCCGTCCGGCGTTGATCTCGGCGGCTTCCTTGATGGCGCGATGGTCGGCCCAGAGGATGATGTCCTGTTCAGGCGCATTGTCAGGATCGACCGACAGGCCGAGATCGTCCGGGCCGATCACCACCAGAGAGCATGTGGCATCGAACCCGATGCCGCGCACATTGACCTCGCCGCTCTGCGCCATAGCGTCGCGCACGCTGCGACATACCGCTTGCCAGATATCCGCCGAGGATTGTTGTGCATAATCAGGCACCGGCCGCCACGTGCGGATCGGCGTGACGGCGGAGGCCCGCTTTTCACCGTCGAGCGTGAATACGCCTGCTCTGGCGCTTCCCGTTCCGACATCGATACCAATAACAACATCCATGGTGGTCTATGAACCTCGGATTACAACAAGGTCATAAACGGCATATCGCCGGTTTTGGGCAAGTCACCGTTACGTGTGATAGCGGCGTGCGAGATCACAGTGATATGAGGTGTTTGTCTCGTGTGGCAGGCGGTGTCACGCGCGTTCGATATGAAAAAACCCGCCTTCCGAGGAAGGCGGGTTTTCAGAATGACTGACGCGTTCGGCGGGTTTTAGAAGTTCAGGCCGGCCTGAAGGAAGATATAGCGACCGTAGTAGAAGTTGCCGTACTGCCCGGAAGATGTGTTTTCCGTGCCGTCTGCAACGAAAGGCGGATTTTTCCCGGCGATGTTCTGAACGCCGCCTTCGAAAGCCCATTTCTTATAGTTGTAGGTCAGCGTGATGTCCTGCTGAACCATGCCCGGCGTCTTGACGCGGCCATATTGCGTCGGGTCCAGAAACACCGAGCTGTCGTTCCAGTGTGCGCCGCCGATATATTGCATCATGTAGCTGATGCCGAACGGGCCATGCTGCCAGCTCAGCGTGGCATAGTCGCGAACGCGCGGTTGGGCAGAGCCGTTCTGATAGAACAGGGCGCCTGTGTAGTTGTAATACTGACCACCGGGCACGTTCTGCTGGCTCTGGTTTACCAGGTACTGGAAATTGTTATCCACGGTGAAGATGTCACGGGGCGTGACATGGAAGCGATAGGTGAAATCCCAGTCGACGCCGCTTTCATGATAGACACCGAGGTTTTCATCGATCGCGCCGACACTGTTGATCTGGCCGTTGGAAAGACGGTCCACAACGCCACAGAGGTTGGTTTGCTGACCGTTGTAACAGTTATCGAGGATATACTGTGTGGTGAGCGACCCGATCGTTCCGGTAATCGTGTAATGCCAGAACTCGGCGGACGTCGACAGGCCCGGAATCCAGCGCGGCGTGATGACCGTGCCGAATGTATAGGTGCGGCCGACTTCCGGCTTGAGCTTGGGATTGCCGCCTTCCAGCGTCTGGATCTGTCCGCCACCGGCCTGCGTGAAGGTGCCGGGGCTGTGCACGCCGGCCTTCTGGCAGTTGGCGACGATCACAGGCGACGTCGCGCCCGCGCACGGATCAAGCGCCGTGTTGTAGCTCAGCGTCGTGCCGCCGTAGAGCTCGTAGACGTTTGGCTGACGCAATGACGTGCCGATCGTGCCGCGGAAGCGGATGTCGCGCGTCGGCGCCCAGTCGATCGAGCCCTTCCAGTTATAGGCCGAACCGAAGGTGTTGTAGGACGAATAACGACCCTGTCCGTCGATTGTCAGGTCATGGGCGAGCGGCGCATCCTTGAGCAGGGTCAGCTTGCCTTCGATATAGCCTTCCGTGACATTGAAGCCGCCGGATGTCGGGGTGACTGTGTTGCCGAGCGTATTGCCTGCGACCGTTTGCGGGTCCGGATTATGCGTCAGCTGTTCGCCACGATGTTCCATGCCGAGCGCGATGCCGAGATCGCCGCCATTGGACCATGGCATATGCACGACATGGTTGTTGTTGATGCGCAGGTTCAGATCGCGGAGCTGATACTGGCTGTGGTCGATCGTGTTGTAGTTGGCATACTTGACGGCGTCCGGCGAAAGCTTGCCGAAAACACTCGACGGAACGCAGCCGGCAGAGCCCGCGCAGGCATTAGGGTTGTAATAGAGGTCGGTACCTGAATCGCCGGGATTGACCGAAGACAGACCATATTCCTGTAGGAGCGGCGCAAGCAGGCCGACGTTGGCGAATTGGGTCGTCTCCATGCTGACGCCGTAGGTATACGACAGATCGTATTTCCAGCCGGCATAGATATCGCCCTGTGCGCCGAACTTGCCGGTCACGGTATCGATGGCCGACTGGTTCTCGCGATTGCCATATTCGTTCATCCGGCGATACATCTGAAGCTCTTCGCCCGTCGTATTGCCCGGATAGTTTTCGGGAATCAGGATCGAGCTCGGCAGATTCGACGGCGGCACGCTGCCCGTTGCCGGCTCGGGCGCCATCATCGACATGGATGTCTTGTGAGAATAGAGCACGCTCGAATAGAGCGACAGATGATCGTTGACGTCGTAATGCGCGTCACCGGAAAGGTTCGAATCCTGCAACGCATTCACAAGCGACTGGTCGGCGCCGTAATTGTACCGGTCGGCGGACGTGAACGGCTTTACGCCGCCATTATAACTGTTGCCGACATAGGTGTTTTCGGCGCCGTAAAAGGTGCCGAAGGGGGACGTTCCTGAACCGAAACTAGGCGTCGTGCCGCTCGCCGGATTGTTGAGCTGGATATTGTTGCGTGACCAGGAGCGGTCTGCCTGCTGCACGCCGCCTTGCGTCATGTAGGAGCCGAACAGCGTCAGATTGCCGCGACCATGATCGAAATTCCAGCCTTTATAGCCTGAAATGATGCCGGTTCGGTTGTCGCCATGTCCTGTGATACCGCCGCGGAGCGTGATGTTGGCATCGTTCAGGTTGTGCTTGAGCTTGATGTTTACGACGCCGGAAACGGCATCCGCGCCGTAGAGCTCGGAACCGCCGTCCTTGAGGATTTCGATGCTGGCGACTTGCTGGATCGGCAGCGAGTTCATGTCGACGCAATTGGAATCACCGTTGACGGTGGTCCGCTTGCCGTCGATCAGTACGAGAACACGCTTCTGACCCAGGTTACGCAGGTCAAGACAGGCTGCGCCGTCCGTACCGTTCGTTTGTGTGTTGTAGGTTCCCGACGATCCGACCGACGGCAACCGCTGGAAGAAATCGCTCAGTGTCGCGGCGCCGGTCTGTTGGATCTGCTTCGATGTAACGATCTGGACCGGATTGGCGCTGGTATTGTTGGACGTGCTGAGCGCCGAACCTGTAACCACAATGTTTTCGGCGTTGGAATTGACCGCCTCGGACTGGCTGGCCGGTGCGACGTAGGGGCGCAGATCCCGCGCCTGCATCGGATGCGACAGCGTACCGGTAGCGGTGTTTGCGGGTGCGGAAGAGGTGGCTACCGGCGCCGCTTTCCTGGCGGCCTGTCTGTGTGGTTTCTTGCTGTGTTTTCCGGAGGCTGGGGTGCTCTGGGCGTATGCAGCCTGAAGGGTTGCAAAAGGCACCGAGGCCAAGATCGTTGCGCCAAACAGGGCAGCGGCGCGACGCTTGTTTTTGCAGAGGTTAACCATCGATCACTTTCGCGGTCGGTTCGTTGTCGGATTTCGGTTCCGGAATGTTCCGATTACTGAAGGCGAGTTCACGATGTTGCAACTGCGCAATGTAATGTCACGGCGCTTGCGTTGCAGTTCGGCTCCACACTGTTGCGCAATAACAATGATAATAACAAAGAATGTCGAAAAAGTATCTTGAGGTTGCACCTTCCATGGCTGAGCAGGGGGGTGGAGAAATTAAAGTTCTAATACCAACACATATTCGCAATTTTGTTTCGGTATGGTGCTTGCGTTTTTCCTGACGGCACCTTAAGACGACGGCCCCGCGTTCACGGACCCGTGTGTGCCAAGAAACGGGCCCGGCATTGCGTCGAGCGGTTTGCAGTTGCTCGACACAGGCGGGATCGGACGTATCCTGAGTGAGATCACATGGCCTTACATCCTGCCGTTTCCGCCGTGACGGACCGCATCATCGAGCGTTCGCGTGTGTCGCGTCGGCGATATCTTGCGCTGATGGCGCGCAACCGTGCCCAGGGAATCATGCGGCCGCGGCTGGCCTGCGGTAATCTGGCGCATGGGCTGGCGGCGGCGGGTGAGGACAAGGCGCGTCTCATGCAGGGACGCAGCGTTAATCTTGGTATTGTCACCAGCTATAACGATATGCTCTCGGCGCATCAGCCCTATGGTCGTTATCCGGACCAGATGAAGCTGTATGCGCGCGAAATGGGTGCGACGGCGCAGGTTGCGGGTGGCGTTCCGGCGATGTGCGACGGCGTGACGCAAGGGCAGGAGGGCATGGAGCTTTCCCTGTTCTCGCGCGATGTGATCGCCATGTCCACGGCTGTCGGATTGAGCCATGGCATGTTCGAAGGCGTGGCGTTGCTGGGTATTTGCGACAAGATCGTGCCGGGATTGCTGATCGGCGCGTTACGCTTTGGCCATTTGCCCACGATGCTGATCCCGGCCGGGCCGATGACCTCCGGGTTGCCGAACAAGGAAAAGCAGCGCGTCCGGCAGCTTTATGCGGAAGGCAAGGTCGATCAGTCGGCGTTGATGGAGGCGGAGGCCGCGTCCTATCATGGACCGGGCACATGCACCTTCTACGGCACGGCCAACACGAACCAGATGATGGTGGAGATCATGGGGCTGATGATGCCCGATTCCGCCTTCAGCAACCCCAGCACACACCTGCGCCAGGCGCTCACGCGGGCGGGCGTGCATCGGCTGGTGGAGATCAGCCGGCCGGGGGACGGGCATCGCCCGTTGTCGGAACTGGTGGACGAAAAGGCGATCGTGAATGCCGCGGTCGGTCTGCTGGCGACCGGCGGGTCCACCAATCACGCCATTCATCTGCCGGCCATCGCGCGTGCCGCGGGGATCGTCATCGACTGGGCCGATCTGGATGCCTTGTCACGCGCGGTGCCGTTGATGACGCGTGCCTATCCGAATGGCTCGGCGGATGTGAACGCCTTCAACGATGCCGGTGGAATGCCGACCCTGATCGGATCGCTTTGCGATGCCGGGCTTCTGCATGAGGATATCGTCACAGTTTCGGCGGGGGGAATGCGGGATTATGCCCGGCGCGCGGAGATGCAGGACGATGTGCTGGTCTATCGTGCGGCGGGTCCGTCCGAAGACCGGGCCGTCCTGCGCGATGCGCGGGAGCCGTTTCTGCCGGATGGCGGCATGCGTCTGGTGAGCGGCAATCTGGGGCGCGGGATCTACAAGACGAGCGCCGTGGAGGCTTCGCGCCAGACCATCGAAGCGCCGGCGGCGATTTTCGATACGCAGCAGGGCGTCATCGATGCCTTCAAACGTGGCGAACTTGACCGGGATGTCGTGGTCGTCGTGCGGTTTCAGGGGCCGGATGCCAACGGCATGCCGGAACTCCATCGTCTGACGCCGACATTGGCGGTGTTGCAGGATCGCGGATATCGCGTGGCGCTTATGACGGATGGGCGCATGTCCGGGGCCAGCGGAAAGGTGCCGGCGGCCATTCATATCGGACCGGAGGCGCAGTCGGGTGGCCCGTTGGCAAGATTGCGCGATGGCGATCGCGTGCTTGTCTGTGCGGCAACCGGGCGTATCGAGGCGCTCGTGCCGTCGGCCGAGTGGGATGCCCGCGTGCCCGTTCCGCCGCCGCCGCCGGGACTTGGCACGGGGCGCGAATTGTTTGCGTTGATGCGCACGCGTTCGGACAGTGCGGAAGCCGGCGGTTCGGCCATGCTGGCGGCAATGGACGGGATTGTGGACACGATCGGTGATTCGATCGACGAAGGGAGATAACGATGTTTCAGGATACGACGCGCGTCGATGCCGTCATGACGCGCTGTCCGGTCATTCCGGTGCTGGTGGTGAACGATGCCGCCCTGGCGCGTCCGATGGCGGAAGCGCTCGTGGCCGGCGGGCTGACGACGCTGGAAGTCACGCTGCGTACGCCCTGCGCATTGGATGTCATCCGCGAGATGTCGAAGGTCGAGGGTGCGCTGGTGGGTGCCGGCACCGTGTTGAACGCGGACGATCTTGCCCGCAGTGTCGAGGCGGGCGCGCGTTTCATCGTCAGCCCCGGACTGACGGAAGGGGTGGCGCAGGCGGCGGTCCGGCATGATGTGCCGTTGCTGCCGGGCATTGCGAATGCAGGCGATATCATGCGTGGACTGGATCTGGGCCTGACGCGGTTCAAATTCTTTCCGGCGACGGTGAATGGCGGTCTGCCGGCGTTGAAGGCGCTGGCCGCCGTTTTCGGGCAGGTGAGGTTCTGCCCGACGGGTGGCATTACGGAGGAGACCGCGCCGGAATGGCTGGCACATCCGGCCGTGGCCTGCGTCGGTGGTTCGTGGCTGACGAGCGGTGCATTCGATGCTGGTGCGATCGAGCGCCGCGCAACGGTCGCCGCAACGTTGGGTTCCTGACGGAGATGCTATAATTCCTTTTATAGATCGGGTGGTTGTCAATATGAACGGGATAAGTCCATAATCCTGCCATGAAATCGTTCGTATGCGCCCTGACCAACGGTGGATGAGAAGAAGAAACCGCTCGTTGGACTGGCTGGTGTCATCACGCTGGCGATGGCGACGGAGCTGAACGACCAGGTTTCCGAACAGAGCATGCCGGATATTTCCGGCGGTCTGGGCATGAGTCACGATCCCGGGACGTGGTTCAGCAGTCTCTACGTGTCGGCGGAAGTCGTCGGCATGTCCCTGTCGCCCTGGCTGGCGGTGACCTTCACGTTGCGCCGCTTCTCGCTGGTCGTGCCGGTTCTAGCGATGATCGCCTCCTCCCTCATTCCACTGACCGACAATCTGACGCTGCTCTACGGATTGCGCCTGTTCCAGGGCCTTTCCGGCGGGTTTGCGGTGCCGTTGCTGATGACCACGGCGCTGCGGGTGCTGCCGCCGCCGATCCGCCTTTACGGTCTCGCGGCCTATGCGTTGACGGCGACTTTCTTTCCCAATCTGAGCACGTCCTTCGCTGGTTTATGGACGGATCTGCTCGACTGGCGCTTCGTCTTCTGGCAGTCGATCCCGCTCTGCACGCTGGCGCTGCTGCTGCTCTGGTATGGCATGCCCAGGGAGGCGCCGAAATACGAGCGGTTCCGGCTGTTCGACTGGCGCGGGTTTTTTCTGGTGCTGTTCGGCATGGGCGCGCTGTCCACCATGTTGCAACAGGGCGATCGCTTCGACTGGTTCAACAGTCCGGCGATCTGCGTGATGGGGCTGATCAGTCTCGCCTGCCTGCCGCTGTTCGTTCTGAACGAGTGGTTTCATCCGTTGCCGCTTTTCAGGTTTCAGCTGCTGGGGCGCCGCAATTTCGCTTATGGCGCGACAACGTTGCTGGTGTTCATCATCGTCTCGCTGTCCTCGTCTTCCATCCCGGCGGAATTTCTTCAGGTCGTTGCCGGGTATCGGCCGGAGCAGGTGTATCTCATCACGTTGCAGGTGGCGTGCATGCAACTGGTCATGCTGCCGTTGATGGCGGTCCTGCTCAACAAGGAATGGGTGGACAGTCGCATCGTGAGTTTGCTGGGCATGGCGTTCATCCTGACGGCATGCATCGGCAACACGTTCGTGACCTCGGTCTGGAACCGGAACGAATTCTATCTCTGGCAGACGTTCCAGGGGCTTGGCGAGGCCATGATCGTCATGCCGCTCCTGATGATGTCCACCAATGCGTTGATCCCTGCCGAGGGGCCGTTTGCCTCCGCGTTGGTCAATACGCCGCGCGCGGTTGCGGAGGCGGTGGGCATATGGCTGTTGCAGCTGATGCATCGCTGGCGCGGCAGCCTGCATTCGGACCGCATCACCGACCAGATCGGGCGCGACCGCTATCGAATTTTCCAGGGTGAGAATCCGGCTTTCCAGCATCAGGCACCACTCCTGCCGAACGGAATGCCGCGGGCGCCGGGAAGTCTTGAGGCGTTTCGGGCACAGGTGGTCAAACAGACGGCGGTGCTGACGATCAGCGATACGTTCTTCGTGATTTGCGGCATCGTCGTGTTCCTGATGGTGCTGGTGCTCACCCTGCCGCAACGTACCTACCCGCCCCGTATTGTTTTTGTGAAAAAATGAGCGTCATGCGCTCGCTGCAAAAAGCCGAAAGAATGAACGATGTCTGACGAACGCCAGGATGAACGGAAAAAGACGCCGAAATGGCCGTTCCTTGTGGCGGCGGTCATCATTCTCGGATTTATTGCCATTGTGCTGGCGATCATCTTCGTCCCGACGCGGCATGTCTGGACCAACGACGCGTATGTGACGGCGCATTATACGGTGGTGGCGCCGCGCGTATCCGGGCAGATCGTTTCGGTAAATGTGGACGACAACCAGCCGGTCAAGGCCGGGCAGGTTCTGGCGACGCTCGATCCGCGCGATTATCAGACATCCCTCGATCAGGCGCGTGCCACGCTCGATCATGACCGGGCGCTGGCGCTCGATGCGCAGGCAGCGGTGACGCGGCAGCCCTCGATCATCGATGAGAATGTCGCGCAGGCGGCGCAGATCGATGCGCAACTGACCTATGCCCGGCAGAATGCGCGGCGATACACCAACCTGGCGCAGACCGGCGCGGGATCGACGCAGGAGCACCAGCAATCCGATGCGACGTTGCGGGAGATGGAGGCCAACCTGCAGGCCGTGCGGGCGCGGATTGCCGCCGCTCAGGCGCAGACGCCCATTCTGGTTGCGCAGCACAAGGCGGCCCTTGCCACGATCGGCATCGACGAGGCGCGGGTGCATCAGGCGGAACTCAACCTGTCCTACACGAGGATCCGCGCGCTCGAGGACGGCATGGTGGGTGAGCGGAGCGTGCAGGTTGGCAATTACGTCTCGCCCGGTGCGGCGTTGATGGCGCTGGTGCCGATGCAGCAGATCTGGATCATGGCCAATTATCGCGAGATGGCGCTGCGGCATATGCGGCCGGGACAGCATGCGACCATTCACGTCGATGCCTACAATATCGATCTCGATGGCATGGTGGACAGCGTGCCGCCGGCATCCGGCGCGGCGTTTGCGCCGATCGCACCGGAGAACGCGACGGGCAACTTCACCAAGATCGTGCAGCGTCTGCCGGTGAAGATCGTGCTGGCGCCCCATCAACCGCTGGCGAAACTGTTGCGGCTTGGTTTCTCTGTCGAAACGACGGTCGATACCGGGCTGGAGAACGTGGTTGGCGAGCAGGCGCGCACGCATGACGAGATCACCGCGAAATGACGGCGATACGACGATGGCTTGCCGTGTGCGCGGCGCTGACGACAGCCGGGTGCACGGTCGGGCCGGATTTTCATTCGCCGGGCGTCACCGCGCCGGCATCATGGGGCAGTGAGCCCGCATCCGCCGGGCTGACCTATGGCGCGGCGGTCGATACACAATGGTGGCATCGCTTCGGCGATCCGGAACTCGACAGTCTCGTCGGGCGGCTGGCGAAGCAGAACATCCAGTTGCAGAGCGCGACGCAGCGTATCGATCAGGCGCGGGCGCAGATGCACGTTGCGGCATCGGCCGGGTTGCCGCAGGCGAGCTGGTCAGGTTCCTACGCCTATCGGCACCTGAGTTCGCACGGTATTTTCTCGCTGGCCGAACCGGCGCCCGGTTCGAGTTTCCAGTTCGATTTCTTCGCCAATACGCTTAGCGCGGGATGGGACCTCGACCTGTTCGGCATGGTGCGGCGCGCGGTGGAGGCAGAGCATGCCAATCAGCTGGCGGCGATGGAAGCGCGTCATGCGCTTGCTCTGGCGACGTTGGCCGATCTGGCGACCAGCTATATGCAGCTTCGTGGCGTGCAGGAGCAGATACGCATCACCAACACCAATATCGGTCTGGCGCAGCGTAATCTCGATCTTGTGCAAAGCCGGTTTGGCAATGGCGTGGCCACGACGCTCGATCTGGCGCAGGCGCGCGCGCAACTGGCGACGCTGCGCGCGAATCTGCCCGATTTGCAGAACAGCGAGGCAGAACTGATCAATGCAATCGGTTTCCTGCTGGCGGAGCCGCCGCGTGCGCTGGAGGCCGAGTTAACAACACCGGCCGCGCAGCCACCGGTGCCACCGCAGGTGCCCGTCGGTATTCCCAGCACGCTGGCGAAGCGCCGGCCGGATATTCTGGCGGCGGAAGCCCGTCTGCACGCGGCGACCGCGCAGATCGGGGTGGCGACGGCGGCGTTCTACCCGGACATCACGCTAACCGGCAATATGGGCACGGAATCGCTTTCGGCGGCGGATTTCTTCGCCCTGCCAGCCCGCCAGTTCGCGGCGGGGCCGACATTGCAGGTGCCGGTATTCCAGGGTGGACGGCTTATCTACACGTTGCGCCTGCGTCAGGCCCAGCAGAAGGAGGCCGTGCTGGCCTATCGCAATGCCGTCCTGGGGGCATGGCGGGAAGTGGACGATGCGATGACGGCCTATGCCCAGGCAAGGCGCGCACGGCAGGAGACCGTCGAGGCTTTTGGGCAGAACCGCGCCGCTTTCTCGGCCGCCACGCAGCGCTATCGGGAAGGGGCCAGTGACTACCTGAATGTCGTGGCGACACAGGCGGCATTGCTGTCCAGTCAGTCCGCGCTGGCCGCCAACCAGATGAAGATCGAGACGACGCTGGTTGCGCTTTACCGGGCGCTAGGCGGGGGGTGGGAATATGCGGAGGTCGCCGCGCGGTAGGGGGATATCTGGCGGGGATAATTCGATAGGATTTCTGCGGTTTTGAGGTCGGGTTCGGTATATCGACTGCTTGCAAGGCTTCTGCGACCTATGAACCATCGGCATCAACTGTGTGTTGCGAGGTAGCGATAGCCGGGTCGACGAAGCAGGAAAGCGGAACCATTCGATATGGTCACTCAACGACTGATCGCCTAATTTTCCCAGATTGTCGAATAATGGATTGTGATTTATGTAAAAATTTGTTGTCGATAAATGAAGTATTAAAATTCTTTAATCGGCATATTTTTGGAATGATGCAGAATCGCAATCTATAGCGCATAGAATAAAATAAATTACATTACCTACCCTCAACAGTCCTCGACGAGTTCCATTTGTTCAGTTCGATAACTCTTGCGGATGTTATATCGATAACGCAATCATTATAATTTATACGATCGGCGCTTCCATCCCCGAAGACCGCAGGAATAAGGTCGCAGTTTGCGTCGCGAAATTTGATCCAGGCGCGTTCTGAGTCGCGCAGTTTTGATTCCGCAAGGGGTATGGTTCGGAGTTGAGTTAGAAGTTTTGAATAACTGGCGTTGAGAGCGGCGTTTTGGCGTATAAGCTCCTTATCCTGACAATCCATAATTCTAGGATCAATAGAATCGGCGGCTTTAAGGCATGTATCGAAGTCGGACGCCATTCCGGGTGTTGCTTCTAAAGCGGCTAGTAGGAGGAAAAGAACTCTCTTCATCGTGTGTCCAACTCTGCAAGGGCATCTGGAAGCTCTTTTACATAACGGTTTTCGTTATCGGTAATGCTGCGCGCAGACATTTTGGTATCGGTGTGCAAATAGGACTTCCGTTCTCTATATATCGCCATGATCAGGTCCCGCTCGAAAATTTTGTAAGCCATCTCGAAAATGAAAGCATCGAATTTCTCTTCTGCACTGTAAGTCACGAAGGGATTTTCCGATATTTTCCGTGCAGGTTGAGCCATGAACGAAAGATTGCGCAAGTCCTGTCTATTCAAATCGTGAAGGGCTCGCTCAAGAATGATGAATGCACCTCCGTGTTGCACGGAGACCGACCAGACAACATTCCTGACGGCGATCGAAAACGTATCAAGATTAATTCCAGTGTCAGTTTCGACGCGGGCGATTGTTTGTCCATAATTTGTTCTTCTAATATAAGCGTGCTGCGCATTGAAAAAACTTTGCGGTGTTGCCGTCGCGATCTCTTTCCATTTCTTTTCGAATGGTCCACCGGAAACCGTCTCATCCAGGCCCGCAAATTGTGGCTGCCATGGCGCGCCTTCTGTGCGGAGAAAGTCTCGAACCTTGTCTCCGCTTTTACTATTGAGCTGGTATGCTCCATACGAAACACCGCCCCGGTCACCAATTCCTGAGGAAACTCGGGCGGCGGCCAAGGTTCTCCTGACCGGGTGAATAGCCTGTCTCATATCGCATCGACAGGTCACCAAGCTTGGTGCCACCGGCGTTCAGGTAATCGGTCGACAACGTTTTCGATATGTCAGTGTTCGTCTGAGAATTGAGAGCATGGTGATGCCCGTGAAGTTTTGGTACTAGATGTGGTATCCGTAGCAATTGTCCGGCAGCAATGCGGTTTGGCTGTAGGATATGGTTCATTTTTGCGATGATACGCGCACTTACATGCACATGTCTTGAGATCGCCGTAAGTGTGTCGCCCGGTCGAACTCGATAATTCACTTTGTCCCTCTTTGGTTCAGTCAGCGATTACCTTCCCAAGGCGCTTAAAATGGAGCCAGGGCGATCGTCGTTCAAGACTATTTTTTGAAAGAGAACCCGTCACGTCCGTGGACAAGTCGGCACGTCTGCAAAATCCAGTTTGTTTTTTCAGTATCGCGGGCCAGAGTACGAAATGAGATAAATTTTGTTTCGATTTCGGCTCAAGAAGGTAAGTGCTTGCTTTTTCGGCGAAACGGCCCACGTCATGGGTGTAGGATTCCCGCGAACGTCCTTATAGACGCAGCGGCATAGAAAAAGCTGGCGCAACGCCGGACGATTGGGCAGGACGGGCGTTTATGAGCGCACAGAACCAATCGCAATCCGTGACCGTCCCGCAAATCATGCGTCGCAAGGGGCTACAGCCGATCGTGGCGTTGACCGCTTACAATGCGTTGATGGCAGGGTTGGTCGATCCGTATGCCGATATCATTCTGGTTGGCGACAGTCTGGCGATGGTCGAGCATGGTATGGCGTCCACGCTGGAAGCGACGCTGGACCTGATGATCTTGCATGGTCGCAGCGTCATGCGTTCGGCGCGACAGGCGCTGGTTGTCGTCGATCTGCCTTTCGGCAGTTATGAGGAAAATCCGGAGCAGGCGTTCCGTAGTGCATCGCGGGTTTTGCGGGAGACGGGTTGTACGGCGGTGAAGCTGGAAGGCGGGGTTGCGATGCGCGAAACCATTGCGTTCCTGACGCAGCGTGGTGTTCCGGTGATGGCGCATATTGGTCTGACGCCGCAATCGGTGATGACGTTGGGCGGCTTCAAGACGCAGGGTCGCGATCGGGCGGCGTGGTCGGCGATCGAGGCGGACGCGGTGGCCGTTGCCGAGGCGGGGGCGTTCGCCGTGGTGCTGGAGGGAATTGTCGAACCGCTGGCCGCGCGGATTACGGAGAATATTGCCATTCCCACCATCGGCATTGGTGCATCGGCCCGATGCGACGGGCAGATACTGGTGCTGGAGGATATGCTGGGCCTGACGGATCGCGCACCGAAATTCGTGCGGCGGTTTGGTGCGCTTGGCGATGCGGCGAGGGAAGCGGTTCGGCAATATGCCGAGGCCGTCGGCGCGCGGTCTTTTCCGGCGGATCAGGAAACTTATCTGCCGAAAAAATAGCTGTTCTTTTTTTGCGCTTTTGGACTCGTCACATCATGAATGAGCCGTTAAAAGACAAAAGGTGAACATATCGATTTTACAAAGCCTTAGGTGCGACGTCGTATGACGGGCCGCTCGCATGTGCTGATCGGCATCGCCAGTGTGGTTGCCGCCTGTGCCGAAGGGTGGCTGGCGGTGAGTCCCTTTGTGCTGATCGGTGGTGTTTTCGGTAGTCTTCTGCCCGACATCGATACAGAGCGCTCTACGTTGGGGCATCGCTGCAAATGGGTGGCACGGCCGATCGGGCGCATGTTCGGGCATCGCGGTGCGACGCATTCCGGGCTGCTGCTGGGGCTTGCTGTCGTCTGTCTGGTTTATTTCGGCGGTGCGGCAAGATTGCACGGTGGATGGGGCGCGCTATGTTTGGGCTATGCCAGTCATATCGTCGCGGACATGCCGACAGGCGGCGTGCCGTTGCTTTACCCGGTCAGCAAATCCCGTATTTCGCTATGGCCGTATGCCCGGACCGGCGGAATCGGCGAATTTCTGCTTTTGCTTTGCACGCTGACAGGTCTGTTTGGTCTGGCGTGGTGGAGCGGGCATAACGTTCCGATCCGGCAAGGTTCAGGGATTCATATTCAGTGTGGACTGAGTTTCTAGCATGCTCGTTTGACACGCATGAGCATGGCATGCGTTACGCGCGGCAGCCTGGGTCATGCGCGCGTAACAGGACACGGGTCTATGTCCGATTGAAGCCAGGTCTCCCCCATGCATTCGAATTCCCGGGGGTGGCGGTCAATCGGGACATTGGCTTGTCGGTGACGGGTCATGATGCCGATCTCCTGAACCGGACTGGCGAAACATCGACGTCGGCGTTAGCCGGGGCTGCGATCCATGCGGATTATGCGCTGGCGGAGCGGCTTGTGCTGCGTAGCCGCGCCGGTTGGGCGGAAGTCTTGAATGCACATCATTATTTCTCTGGGCTGCGCATGCGACGAGCGGATTCCCGGACTGCTTCGGGACAACGATGACGGGCGATATGTTCAGCAGCTGACGCAACGGTTTGGCGTTGCGACGGGGTGCAGCTTACCAATTCTAAACCGTATCGGTCATTGCCTCGGGAAGGCGGGCGGCATAAGACCCGTGGACATCGCACGTCATCCACTGGAGCTTCGCAATGTCTTCCGCTGACCGCCTGCCGATCCGCCGGGCACTTCTCTCGGTTTCCGACAAGAGCGGCCTGATCGCACTTGGGCAGGCGCTTGTCACCCATGGGGCGCAGTTGCTCTCGACCGGCGGCTCGGCGCGGGCCTTGCGCGAGGCCGGACTGCCGGTGACGGATGTGTCCGACCATACGGGTTTTCCGGAAATTCTCGACGGTCGGGTAAAAACCCTCGTGCCGCAGGTCCATGGCGGTATCCTGGGCCGTCGCGACCTGCCGGAGCACGTGGCGCAGATGGAACGGCACGCGATTGCGCCGATCGATCTTGTCTGCGTCAATCTCTATCCTTTCGCCGCGACAGTGGCATCCGGTGCAGGATGGGACGACTGTGTCGAGAACATCGACATCGGTGGGCCGGCGATGGTGCGAGCGGCCGCCAAGAATCACGACCATGTGGCGATCCTGACCGACCCGGGGCAATATGACGATCTGGTTGCGGCGCTGAATGCGGGCGGCACGACGCTGTCGGCACGACGCGCCTGGGCCGCGGCGGCTTATGCGCATACGGCCGCCTATGATTCCATGATCGCGACGTGGTTTGCGCAACAGGCGGGCGAGGCGTTTCCGCCGGCGCTGACGTTGAGCGGCCAGCGCCGCGAATTGCTGCGTTACGGCGAAAATCCGCATCAGCAGGCGGCTTTCTACGTCAATGGCGACCAGCGTCCGGGCATCGCCACCGCGCGTCAGGTTCAGGGCAAGGCGCTGAGCTATAATAACCTGAACGATACGGATGCCGCGTTCGAGGCTGTTGCGGAATTCGATCGTCCGGCGGTGGTGATCGTCAAGCATGCCAATCCTTGCGGTGTGGCCGTGGCCGACGATCTGGAAGCGGCATGGGCGCAGGCGCTACGGTGCGATCCGGTCTCTGCTTTCGGTGGGATCGTCGCGCTGAACCGGACGCTGGACGCGGCAACAGCCGAACGGATTGCCGCGATCTTCACGGAGGTGATCGTCGCGCCGGACGCCGATGAGGCGGCGCAGGCGGTTCTGGCCAGGAAGAAGAATCTGCGCCTGCTTCTGACTGGCGGCGTGCCGGATGCGGCGGCTCCAGGCTTGTCGTTCAAGTCGGTGGCCGGGGGATTCCTGGCGCAAAGTCGCGATGCCGGCCGGGTGACGGAACCGGAACTGAAAGTCGTGACGAAGCGTGCGCCGACCGAAGCCGAGATGCGCGACCTGCTGTTTGCCTTCCGGGTGGCGAAGCATGTGAAGTCCAATGCCGTGATCTATGCCAGAAACGGCGCGACCGTCGGCATCGGCGCGGGTCAGATGTCGCGGGTCGATTCCGCGCGTATCGCCGCACGCAAGAGCGAAGACGCTGCGCAGGCGGCAGGTGAGGGCACGGCGTTGACGCAGGGGTCGGTCGCGGCATCCGATGCGTTCTTCCCGTTCGCCGACGGACTGGAGAGCGTGATTGCGGCGGGCGCCGTCGCCGTCATTCAGCCGGGCGGATCGATCCGCGATCAGGAAGTGATCGATGCGGCGGATCGTGCGGGGATTGCCATGGTCTTTACCGGCATGCGTCATTTCCGCCATTAAAGGAAAAAAGGGAGACGGGACGATGCGACAGCGCTTGAGGCGACAGCTCTTCGGCAAGACGTTGCTTGCGGGGCTGGCAACGGGTCTCTTGGCAAGTGCGGCCAATGCCGCGCCGGCGGCCGCGAATGTTGCCGTGACGGCACCGGGCTGTGTGTTCGATATCAGCGCGCTGCCGACGATGGGCGGAAAGGTGGCGCGCCTTCTGCCCGGCACGAATGGCGACATTGCCGGTGCGCTTCTGCAGAATGGCGCGGAGGTGGTTCTGCCGCCCGGGCTGGCGGCGCAGGATCCGTCGCTACGCGTCGGCGTCATGCTGAATGTGCGTGGTCTGTGGTCGCCCTCCGAGCATCTGATCCGCGCTTTCGCCCTGGCAGGTTCTCCGGCGCTCTGCGCTGAGCCCATGCCGGAAATGGTGACGGCAGCGCCGCCGGTCAGTGCCGAGGGCGTGGTGCAGCGCCTGCTGCATGATGGCGATGGCGCGGTGAACGGGGCGCTGCTTGCCGATGGGACCGTCATTCGCGTGCCGGCAGCCGGTGCGCGATCGGCCGATCTGGCGCTGGGCAAGACGATCTATGTGGATGGCGGTGGCTACCGCACGGCCTATGGCAAGCTGGTGCGGGCCAATATCATGGGGCCGAGCCGTGCGCAGGCAGTGCGGGTGACGGATGAGCCGCTTGTGCCGCGCGGTGCGGCACCGGGTTCGCCCGCTTACGATGAGATATCCGGCGGTGGTGCGAGCGGCGGCACGGAGTGACCGTGCCGCACGTTTTCCAGTTCGCCGCCAGCCAATCGGCACCTGACCGCCGCTTTATCCATGTTCTCTCGCCATAATCTGGTTGTGAGTGCGGCCTGACAATGGTTCAGAATGGCGCGCCAGTTTCCAGCACGGCGGTGCCGAGGCTCGGAGAAAGCGGGAGCACGGGGGCGATCGTCGACTGATAGGCGTGGTAGAGGTCGGCCTTGCCCGCATAGATTTCCTCGCTTGGCGTGCCGTCAGGGCCGACTTCGTTGAACCAGCTGCCGCCTTCGCGGTCGATCAGCGTGTTGTCGATATAGTCCCAGATCGTCCGATACCACTTCTCGTAACGGCCATGCCCTGTGCGCTTGAGCAGGTTGATGGCGGCCGTCGCGGCTTCCGCCTGCACCCAATGGGCGCGCCTGTCGACGACGGGACGCCGCTCCCAATCGATGGTGTAGAGCATGCCGGGCTTGCCGTCGGCGGCCCAGCCGGTCTCGATGCCGGTCTCGAACAGGGCCTGCGCGTCCGGCAATAACCAGCCCGGCGCTTCTCCGGTGGCGCGCAGGAGGGCGGCTTCGACCTTCAGGGTGAGATGCGACCACTCGACGAAATGGCCGGGCGTCATGCCGAAGGGGCGCAGGGCGTGGGTCGGTTGATCGCGATGGTAATCGCGCAGCAGGTTCCAGTGACGGTCGAAATGTTCGGGCATGGTGAAGCCGTGCGAACCGGCATTTTCATGTACGAAACGCGTGACGATGCGCAGGGCGCGATTCAGCCACGTGCGGTCGCGTGTCACGTCGGCCAGGGCGAGGCACATCTCGGTCGAGTGCATGTTGCTGTTGGCGCCGCGATAATTCTCTTCGTCCGACCAGTCGAAGGCGAAGCTCTCCCGCATGACGCCTTCCTCCTCCGACCAGAAATGATCGTTGGTGATGGCGATTGCCTCCTTCAGAAGCTCCCGAGCATCCTTCGCCCCGATAAGGACGGCGGATGAGGCGGCCAGCGCCACGAATGCCTGAAGGTAGGCCTGCTTGCGTCCTCTCGGGTCGGACGGTCCCGCGGTCCAGCCGCCATGCTCGGTATCGCGCAGCGGACCGAGAAGGGCCTGGACACCATGCTCGACCATCGGGCGCGCGCCCGGTACGCCTTGCAACGCAGCGAGGGCGTAGGCATGCACCATGCGCGCGGTGATCGTGCTGTCCGGCGTGGCATCGGGGGAGAGACGGCCCTCGTCATCCAGCGGGCCGAAGCCGTCCGGCATTTTCGCTGCCTTGGAGAAGTCGAGCAGGCGGCGGCCCTGTGCTTCCAGCCAGCTACGGTGTGCGGAATGACGCAGCCAGCTGGTTTCGGGTAGCAGGAAGGGGGACAGGAGATCGGTCATGGGCGGTCCGTGGGAAGTTCTGCATGGGGAATGCAGAACTTCACGCATGACCGCTCCGGAGGTTGCCCGACCTCACGAAACCGCGATCAGTTTGCGGGACGAAGCACCTTGGCGAAATAGGCCTCACGTGCCTGGTCCACGCGCTGGCGCAGGGTTGGGTCGGTCAGCATATGGGTGCCGGGAAGCAGGAGCAGATCGTAGGATTTGCCGTTCTTGAGGAGTGCCTGCGTCAGTTTCATCGTGTTTTCGAAATAGACGTTGTCGTCCGTGATGCCGTGCATGATGAGCAGGGGACGCGCGAGCTGGTCGGCATAGGTGAGGACGTTGCTCTTGCGATAGCCTTCCGGATCGTCCTGCGGCGTGCCGAGGAAGCGCTCGGTATAGGCGGTGTCGTAATCCGCGAAATCGACCGGCGGCGCGCCGGCGACGCCCGCCTTGAACACGTCGGGGCGGCGAATGGTCGCCATGGCCGTGAAATAACCGCCGAAGGACCAGCCGTAGACGCCGACGCGACTCATGTCGAATTCGGGGAAGCGCTTGCCGAGCGCGCGCAGGCCATCGACCTGATCCTGAAGCGGGAGGTCGATCAGGTTGTTCTTCGTGGCGCGTTCGAAATCGTGATCCCGTCCGGGCGTGCCGCGTCCATCGAGGGAGACGACGATATAGCCGTGATCGGCAAGGCATTGGTCTTCGGCGTAACTGGCGGGTGTATGGTTGACCTGCTTGTATCCCGGCCCGGCATAGACCGAGAGGATGACCGGATAGCGATGCCCGGCGCGGAAGTTCTGCGGCCGCACGATCAGGGCGTCGAGATTCAGCGGACCCGCCTGCGTGAAGGTTGTATGCAGGGAGAAAGGTAGCGGCTCGGCGACGTCCGGCAGGGTTGCCACGGTCTGGCCGGTGGCATCGACGATATGCGTGGCGCGCACGCCATCCGCGGTGTTGGCGCTATCGACGAAGGCGCTGTCCAGATCCTTCGTGAAATGGGCGCCATGTCGCCCGGGCGTGATGACGAGCGGCGTGATCTGGCCTGTCTGCCAGTCCAGGCGCAGGAGTTGCGTGTCGATGCGGGAAGGATCCGCGCCGATGACGGCGCTATGCCGGGCGGGGTCGACATCCAGCAATGAGACGAAGGGCGTCGTCTGCGGTGTCAGCACGCGTTCGAGCGTACCGTCAGGTTTGTGGAGTTCGAGTTGCCAATGCGCGCTGCGTTGTGCGGCCCAGAGGAAATGGCCATCCGGCAGGGCATAGGGCAATGACAGGCCCCCGCTGCCTTCCGACGGCGTCAGATCGAGCCAGGCCGTGTCGTTCTCGGTCAGCAGCGTGGCGGTCCTGCCGGTGCGGGGATCGACGCTTAGCAGTTTCTCGCTGTTTTCGGCCCGGTTGGCGACGAGAACGAACAGTCCCCCGTCTTTGCGCCAGACGACGCGGTCCAGATAGGGATAGGCATTTGAATCCCAATCGACCCAGCGTGTCGTACCGCCTTGTGCGGCGACGAGGCCAAGGCGCAGCCTGGCGTTGTCGGTGCCTGCTCGGGGGTAACGGAAATCGACCGGTTGCGTTTGCGGGTGTTCCGGGTTGGCGATGAAATGCTTCTCGACGTTGCGGCTGTCCGCTTCCTCGTAAAGAAGGGTGCTGCCGTCCGGCGACCACCATGTGCCGTCCGGCCGCTGCAATTCCTCGGCGGCGGCGAATTCCGCCAGGCCGTGCGTCATATCCGCCGTGCCGCCCGTGGTCAGGCGTCTGGTCTGCGACGTGGCGAGGTCGAGCGTATAGAGGTCGTCGTTCCTGACCACGGCCAATGTCCTGCCATCGGGCGAAAGGCGGGGCGCGATCCATTCGCCGGGAACGGGTTTGGTCGCGCCGGAAGCAATGTCGATCTGCAGGATCTGGCCGCCGCGTGTTGCGATGGCGGTGCGACCGTCCGGTGTGATGTCGAACGCCGTGATGCCGGAGAGCGATTGGCGCGCGCGTTCGCGACGGGCTTTTTCCTCGACGGACAGGTGCTCCGGTGCGTCCCCGGTGCCGCCCAGTTCATGCGTGCTGTGATCGGCGAGATCGAAACGGTAGAGATGCAGCGTCGTATCGCGCGGGCCGCTGCGCAGGAACAGCGCGGCCTTGCCGTCCGGTGTGAGTTCGGCGTTGCGTGCCAGGCCGAGTGTTCCATTCCGGGTGACGGCAAGGTCGGCGAAACAGGTTCGGGCCGGATCGGTGGCTGGAGCGGCATGTGCGAAAAGCGGCATGGCGGCGGTGGTCGCGATGAGGGCGCGGCGGAAAAGGCCGGTTGGCATGATATCTCCCGTAAGTCGTTGCGATATCATGACGCCATGGCGGCGGGGCGCAAGAAGCAGCTGGTTTTTGACGAAACATTTCCAAGCCGATATGTCGGAGAGATGCGTTTGCGGGTGCATTTCCGGGATGGGCCGATGTGGCGATGGTGCGCCGTGGCGTTCGGCGCTGCGGTGTTGCTGGCTTACGTCATCAGCTATCTGCGGCTGCCCTTCGCCGATCAGGACACACTGCTCTACACCATGATCGGCCAGCCGCTGGTGACCCAGGGTGTGCTGCCTTATGGCGCCGTGTTCGATCACAAACCGATCGGACTTTATGCCATTTACGGTGCCTGGAATGTGCTGCTGCCGCTTCCCCTCGGCACGTACACGCTTTTCGCATTGGCGGCCGTGACGATCATGGCGGCGCTGGCGCGCGGTTGGGGACTCGACTTCGGCCGGACATGGCTCGGTCTTGTGGTGTTGGGCGCGCCGTTCGGCGTTTTGTCCGGCAATGCCGAACTGGCATATCTGCCGCTCATGTTCGCATGCGTGATCTGCCTGACGCATGAAAATGGACGCATGGTGCTGCTCGGCGGTTTTCTTGCCGGTCTGGCGGTGGAGGTGAATTATCTCGCCGCGCCGGCGCTGCTGCTACCGATCGTCTATGCGCTGGTGACGTGCGGTCAAGGATTCCGGCGTGGAGGCATCCTTCTTCTGGGAGGTGTCGCGGGATTGGGAGTGCCGCTCCTGCCATATCTGTTCGACCTGCATGCGGCGCGGGATTATTTCGATCTGCAACACCGCTATCTTCATCATTACGGCGCCTCCTCGGGGGCGCGCCTGAAGACGGTATGCTGGTTCGCCTTGTGGATGGGGTGCGTGTCGCCAGTCCTGATGCAACGGGTCGGGGATCGCCGTGCGGGGCTGTTGCGCGCCTGGGCGGCAGGCGGCATCGTGGCGTGCCTGGCCTCGGGCTATCCGTTCGCCCATTATTTCCTGCTGGTTCTGGCGCCGGTCGTGCTGATGATGGGTTTGTCGCCTGCCGGGCAGGGCGGGACGCGGTGGCGGCTTCTCCCTCTGGGGGTGCTGAGCGTCATCGGCCTTTATCATGACACGCATCATAATGTCGTTCTGGCACGGCAGCTGGCGAAGCTCGATATTGCCGCTCTTCACGAGGCGATCGGTAATGAGCCGGTGCTGGATATCGAGGCGTCTCACGTGCCGTTCGCTCTGGCGCATCTGCGTTCGCAAGGCCGTTTCCTGTTTCCTGAGCATGTCCGCCGATTGTACGGGACAGGGGCGGCGGCCTATTATTCGCACGAACTGGATTATGCGCCGCGATTTGTGATCGCCGGTCGGACACTGTGCCCGTCGAGCGGCGATATGGCCGATATCTGCCGGAAACTCGCCGATCGTTACGTGGCGCTATGGGATGCGCCGGGCGTTTACGGCTATCGGGTTTACAGAAGGCGTGATTTTCAAGGCAACCAAGACCTTTGAAAGGGAGTTTGCCGTTACGGCAAAGTTTTGTGACAAAGGAGTTCGATAATGCAGTATCGTCAGCTTGGTCGTTCCGGCCTGCGCATTTCCGCATTGAATTTCGGCAGCGTCACGTTTGGGGGCACTGGGAATTTCGCCAAGACCGGCAATGTGGACGTCACGGAAGCGCGACGGATGATCGACATCTGCATCGATCACGACGTGAACATGTTCGACACGGCGGATGCCTATTCCGGCGGTCTGGCCGAGGAGATCACCGGTGCGGCGCTGAAGGATCGCAGCCAGGAGGTTCTGGTGACGTCCAAGGCGCGTTTCCGCACCGATGACGGCCCGAACGGCGAAGGCCTGTCGCGCTATCATCTCATCGCCGCCTGCGAAGCGAGCCTGAAGCGCCTCGGCCGCGATCATATCGATCTCTATTATCTGCATGAGTGGGACGGTCTGACGCCGCTGGAGGAGTCCCTGGCCGCGCTGGAGACGCTCCGGCAACAGGGGAAGATCCGCTATGCCGGAATTTCGAATTTCAGCGGCTGGCAGGCGATGAAGGCGCTGTCCGTGGCGGAACGCGACCGGTTGATCGCCCCGGTTTCGCAGCAGATCTATTATACGCTGGAGGCGCGTGACGCCGAGTATGAACTGCTGCCGCTGGCGGTGGATCAGGGCCTTGGCGTTCAGGTCTGGAGTCCGCTGGCATGTGGCCTGTTAAGCGGCAAATATCGCCGTGGCGTAACGCCGCCCGAGGACTCGCGGCGCATCGAGGGGTGGGACGAGCCGCACGTGCGCAATATCGAAAAACTCTACGATACGGTCGAGGTGCTGGTGGAGATCGCCGAGGCGCATGACTGCTCGCCCGCGCGCGTCGCGCTCGCATGGACGATGAACAGGCCGGGTGTGACTTCGCTCGTTCTGGGGGCGCGGAAGGAAACGCAGCTGCTCGATAATCTGGCGGCGGCGACGCTGCATCTGAAGCAGGAGGAAGTCCAGCGTCTTGAGGATGTCAGCGCGCTGGAGATGATCTATCCGCACTGGCACCAGAAGAGCACGGCGGCGGCACGGTTCTCGGCAGCGGATCGGGTCCTGTACGATCCGGCTTTGCGCTATGACAAAGCCCTTGCGAAGCGGAAATGATACACCATCTTATGTAACAACGAAGCCGGCGACCGTTGCCTTTGAGGGGCGGTCGCAGGCGATTTTGCCGCCATAACGGGGCAGAAGGGAGATGGATGTATGGATATCGAGAAATTCACCGAGCGCAGCCGTGGCTTCTTGCAGGCAGCGCAGACGATTGCGTTGAGGGATTACCATCAGCAACTGACGCCGGAGCATTTGCTCAAGGCCCTGCTGGATGATGAGGAAGGGGCTGCTTCCGGCCTGATCCGCGCAGCCGGTGGCGATCCGGCCATCGTGCGCCGGGCGAACGATGCGGCGTTGGCGAAGCTGCCGAAAGTGCAGGGTGGCGGTGCCGGACAGCCGCAGGCAACGCCGGATTTCGTGCGTTTGCTGGATAGCGCGGAACAGACGGCGCAGAAGGCGGGCGATAGCCATGTCGCGCAGGATCGCCTGCTGGTTGCGATCGCGGCCAGCAAGACGCCCGCCGGACAGGCACTGGTCGAAGGCAAGGCCACGGCGGATGCCCTTGAGCGCGCCATCGCGCAGATCCGCAAGGGGCGCACGGTCGACGGCGCGAATGCCGAGGCCGGGTTCGATGCGTTGAAAAAATATGCCCGTGATGTGACAGCCGTTGCGCAGGCCGGGAAACTGGACCCCGTGATCGGGCGAGACGAGGAGATTCGTCGCACGATCCAGGTTCTGGCGCGCCGCACGAAGAACAATCCGGTCCTGATCGGCGAGCCGGGTGTCGGCAAGACGGCAATCGTCGAAGGGCTGGCGTTACGCATCGTCAATGGCGACGTGCCCGAAGCGTTGCGGAACAAGAAGCTGCTTTCGCTCGATATGGGCGCGCTGGTGGCCGGTGCGAAATACCGCGGCGAGTTCGAGGAACGCCTGAAGGCTGTTCTGAAGGAGATCGAAAGCGCCGAAGGGCAGATCATCCTGTTCATCGACGAGATGCATACGCTTGTCGGTGCGGGGCGCTCCGATGGCGCCATGGACGCATCCAATCTCATCAAGCCGGAACTGGCGCGTGGTGTGTTGCACTGCGTGGGCGCCACGACGCTGGATGAGTATCGTAAATACATCGAAAAGGATGCGGCGCTGGCCCGCCGGTTTCAGCCGGTCTTCGTGGGTGAGCCGTCGGTCGCCGATACGATTTCGATCCTGCGCGGCATCAAGGAGAAATACGAACTCCATCATGGCGTTCGCATCACCGACAACGCGCTGGTGGCGGCAGCGACGCTGTCCAACCGCTACATCACCGACCGCTTCCTGCCGGATAAGGCGATCGACCTGATCGACGAGGCGGCGAGCCGTTTGCGGATGCAGATCGACAGCAAGCCGGAAGCGCTGGACGAGCTGGATCGGCGTATCATCCAGCTGAAGATCGAACGTGAGGCGATCCGCAAGGAGGACGATACGGCCAGCAAGGAGCGACTGGAGCGGCTGGAAGTCGAACTGGCGGACCTTCAGGAGCAGTCGGACAGCATGGGTGCCGCATGGCACGCGGAGAAAGACCGTGTGAATGCGATCCAAAAGCTGAAGGAGCAACTGGATACGGCCCGCTCGGAAATCGAGGTTGCCCAGCGTCAGGGTAATCTGGCGAAGGCATCCGAGCTGATGTATTCGACGATCCCTGGGCTGGAGAAGCAGATCAACACCGCGCAGGAAGCCGAGCAGGAAGCGGCCGATAGCGCAGGGCTGTTCGCGGATTCCGTGACCGATCAGGGCGTGGCCTCGGTCGTCTCGCGCTGGACCGGTGTTCCGGTGGACCGGATGCTGGAAGGCGAGCGTGCCAAGCTGCTGCGGATGGAGGACGAACTGCGCAAGCGGGTTGTCGGGCAGGAGGATGCGCTCAAGGCCGTTTCCGACGCCGTGCGGCGGGCGCGGGCAGGGTTGCAGGACCCGCACCGCCCCATCGGTTCGTTCCTGTTCCTCGGGCCGACCGGCGTGGGCAAGACCGAGCTGACCAAGGCGCTGGCGCAGTTCCTGTTCGATGACGATCGCGCCATGCTGCGCGTCGACATGAGTGAGTTCATGGAGAAGCACGCGGTTGCGCGGCTGATCGGTGCGCCGCCGGGTTATGTCGGATATGAGGAAGGTGGCGTGCTGACCGAAGCGGTTCGACGTCGCCCGTATCAGGTCATTCTGTTCGACGAGGTCGAGAAGGCGCATGAGGACGTCTTCAATGTCCTGCTGCAAGTGCTCGACGACGGGCGGTTGACGGATGGGCAGGGTCGCGTGGTGGACTTCCGCAACACGATCATCGTGCTCACCAGCAATCTCGGCTCCGACATTCTGGCGCAGCAGGCGGAGGGTGAAGCGCCGGAACTCGTGACGGCGCAGGTCATGGCGGTGGTGCGGAATCATTTCCGTCCCGAGTTCCTGAACCGTCTGGACGAGATCATCCTGTTCTCGCGTCTGCAACGTGTGGACATGGACAAGATCGTCGATATCCAGCTTGGGCGTCTGCGCGGGTTGCTTGCCGATCGGAAGATCACGCTGAAACTGGAACCATCCGCGACGCACTGGCTGGCGGAGGAGGGATACGATCCGGTATACGGTGCCCGTCCGTTGAAGCGTGTGATCCAGCGTAGCTTGCAGAACCCGCTGGCCGGTCTGTTGCTGGACGGCACCATTCATGATGGTGAGACGGTCGATGTTGCAGCCGACGACAAGGGGCTCAAGATCGATGGCCGGACCGTAAGCTGAGGTTCGGCGAACATCTAGCTTCACGCCAGGGCGCGCTCCAGTGGGGCGCGCCTTTTTTATTTCTGCTGTCGCAACGGGTTCATGACGCGTCCGGAAAACAGTGTGTTATTGAAACGACATACTGGTGAAGGTGAATGCCATGCATCGTTTTTCCGGGTGGCTTCTTCTGACCGGCCTTATTGTGGCAGCTTGTGCTGGAACGAACGGCACCGATGGTCATTCAGACACGCCGAAACGGCACGAGGCACGGATCATCACCCATTTCAGACCGGGTTATCCGGTTGCGGCTTTGGCCAGAAAGGAAAGTGCCCGGCTTCTGCTGGCGACGGATATCGATGCTACCGGCGTGCCGACGACCTGCCGGATCGTTTCGACGACGAATCATGACTTCGACCGATCCGCGCTGAACTGGTGCTGGCAGCTACGTTATCGGCCTGCGACGCTTGATGGCGCGCCGACGTCCGATCCACAGCATATCCTGCATCTGAACTATGCGATTTCCCGTCCGGCACCGGATTTCGATCACCCCTGATATCGGCGCGCCCTATGGCAGCGGGTGAGTCGCGTCCAGATGTTCGCGCTCGTCGTGCACCTCTTCGGACGAGCGCGGATGACGGCGTTGCGCGGCGATGTCGGCGGCTGTGAAGACGGGGGGATCGCTCATATGACCCTGACGGGCGACCCATGTCAGGATGCGTGCGATTTCCTCGTCGCTTCGCCGGTTGAAGGCGGGCATGGACCAGGAAAATGTCTGCCCAGTGGCGGTGATCGGACCGCTGAGACCGTTCAGCAGCACGTCGATGATGTAATGCTTGCCTTCCGGGGAGTCGGCGATCTGATCGATGCGACCGAAAAGCGGCGGTGTTTCAGCCGCCTGGCCCCTGCCGCCATGATGGCAGATTCCGCATTGCTCCCCATAATCGCGGAAGCCCAGATCGCGATTGGCATGGTTTCGGTTGATGATGAAAACGCCGACCATGGCCAGCGCCAGGATCAGGGGGAGGCGAAGCGACCGATCGACGAGCGGAAATCTCATGCTATGTAACAGACACGTCTTGCCGCATCTTCGCAAGGACCGATTGCCGGTCGCATCAGGTGCCGAATCATGCTTTCTTCGCGCGCTTTCGGGTCGGGATCAGATATGTCGTGTGGAAAACTCGTCGTCATTGCAGGGCCGATGTTCGCGGGGAAATCGGCGCATCTCATCGCCGAGTCGAAGAAGCATGCCTCGACGCTTAATCTGGCGCCGGCTTTCGACACACGCTCCGGCGCGTTTCTTCATAGCCGCGAAGGCAGCCGTCTGCCGGCGCGTTCCGTCTCCGAATGGCCCCGGGACGCGCGGGATTATGCGCATGCCATCATCGACGAGGTCCATTTCCTGGCGCCGCCCTTTTATGCCGGTGATGCCGTGGCGGATATTCTGGCGGCACGGGCAGCCGGCTTGCACCTCACCGTCGGCGGACTGGATACCGACTACCTGCGCAAGCCCTTCGACATCACGCGGCGATTGATGGCGGCCGCCGATCGCGTATGCCGTCTGGAAGCGCGCTGCCATGTCTGCGATGCGCCGGCACGGTGGACCGCGAAGAAACGGGAGACCGGCCAGGTACTGGAGACGGGCGACGGCGAGTTGTATGAGGCGCGTTGCGATGCGCACTGGACGACACCCGAGGGTGCCTAGGCAAGGCGAAGGATCACGGCGCCGAGCACGATCATGCCGGTGGCAAGCAGGCGTGATGCGTTCATCCGTTCCTTGAGGAAGAGCACGGCAATCAGCGTGCCGAAAGCAATGGAGCATTCGCGCGCCGCGGAGACGACAGGGATCGGCACCCGGGTCATGGCCCAGAGTGCGATGCCGTAGGAAAGGGCGCTTCCCGTACCGCCGACCAGACCGCGCCACCAGTTCTCCTTCAGGCGTCGGCCGAAGCATTCTCCATGCTGTGTGAGGGAAAAGGCGCACAGGATGAGCCCGGTGCAGAGGAAGACCCATAAGGCATACGCAGCGGGTGCCTGCGATTGTCGCACACCGGCGCCATCGACGGCCGAATAGGCGGCGATCGTTACCGCATTGGCCAGAGCATAGAACAGGCCACGCCGGTTCCAGTCCTGATGGCGGGCGAAAACGAGGATGCCCACGCCGATGCTGGTGGCGACAATGCCCGCCCAGGAAAGCGGCGGCACGATGTCGTGGAGCCAGAGGATGGCGATGATGGCGGTCAGCAGGGGGGCGGTCCCGCGCATCAGGGGATAAACCTGCGTCATGTCCGCGACATGATAGGCCCGGGCGACGAGGCTATACGAAACGAGATGAATTCCCGTGGAGAGCGCCAGGAAAATCCAGCTCGCCGATGCAGGCTGTTTCAGAAACGGCAGGACAACCGCAGCGAACAGGGCCGATCCACCGGCGACCGCCATGGTCGTGGCAATGCGGTCTTTCGCGCCGCGTATCAGGGCGTTCCAGATGGCATGAAGCGCCGCACCGATCATGAGCAGGAGAAAGGTGAGCGCGGACATTCAGGGAACGGGTTGTATTCGACTGAGTTGGTCGCGTTCCTTATGCGTGGATTGCGGGTCGAGGCGATGCTTGCGGGCTTCGGCGATATCGTGGGGCGTCATGACGGGCGCGGGTTTCGTCTCGCCCCGCGCGATCAGCCAGTTCAGGATCAGGGCGATCTGCTGGTCGTCCAGACGGCGAAAGCTCGGCATGCCGAAATTGTATTTCTCGCCGTTGGCCATGATGGGGCCGGCCAGGCCGTTGAGCATGACATCGGCCAGATAGCGCCGTCCTTCGGGCGTTTGGGCGATGACGTCCAGACGGTCGACCAACGGCGGAATTTCACCCGGCAGGCCGGCCCCGCCATGGTGGCATATGCCGCAGTTCGGTCCGTAAAGGCGCCGTCCCGGCGGCTGTTTGCCACAGCCGGAGAGCAACAGGGTCAGGGTCAGGACGGCGGTGAATGTAGCGGAAGGCCTCACTCCTCCGCGCCGCCGACCCCCAGAAGCTGGATTTTGAAGACAAGCGGGCTGTTGGGCGGAATGATGCCCATGGAGCGCTTGCCATAACCGAGTTCGGGCGGCACGTAGAGCATCCACGTATCGCCGACATGCATCATCGGCAGGGCCTCCATCCAGCCTTTCACGAGACCGTCCAGCGGCATCTGCATATACGCGCCGTTGCCATGCTGATCCGAGCTGTCGAAGATGCCGCCATCGGGCAGGCGTCCTTCATAGATCAGCATCATCATCTGGCCTTTATGCGGCGAGTCGCCATCCTTGGGACCGGACTTCACGACCTTGTAGGCCAGGCCGTCGGGCAGGGTCTGCACGCCCGGCTCGGCGCGCATTTTCGCCATGAACTGTGCAGGTGTCAGTTCCGGTGCTTCCTTCTCCCCACCGCAGGCGGAGAGGGCCAGAAGCGCCCCGGCGAGCGACAGGCGCGCGAAAAGGCTTTTATAGCGTGACATCGGCGTTCTTTCCCCCCGGCAATATCGTCAGAGCGCGCCGCCTGTGCGGCCGATCTGGCCGCCAAGGCGCAGACGCAGCGCGTTGAGCTTGATGAAGCCCTGCGCATCGATCTGGTTATAGGCGCCTTCGTCTTCCTCGAACGTGACGACGCGGGTGTCGTAGAGGCTGTTCGGGCTTTCGCGCCCGATGCAGATCACATTGCCCTTGTAGAGCTTGAGACGCACGCGACCGTTGACGGAATGCTGGCTCGTGTCGATCAGCGCCTGGAGCATCCGGCGCTCCGGCGAGAACCAGAAACCGTTATAGATCAGCTCCGCATAGCGGGGCATGATGCTGTCCTTCAGATGGCCCGCTTCGCGGTCCAGCGTGATGGACTCCATGTTGCGATGCGCGGCCAGCAGGATCGTGCCGCCTGGCGTTTCGTAGATGCCGCGCGATTTCATGCCGACGAACCGGTTTTCGACGAGATCGAGACGGCCGATACCGTTATCGCGGCCCAGCTTGTTCAGGCGTGTCAGCAGCGTCGCGGGCGAAAGGGTTTCGCCGTTCAGTGCCACCGGGTCGCCGTGATGGAAATCGATAGTGATCTCGGTCGCCACGTCCGGTGCGGCTTCGGGTGAGATCGTGCGCTGGAAGACGATCTCATCCGGCGCGACGGCGGGATCCTCGAGGATTTTCCCTTCTGAAGAGGAGTGCAGCAGATTGGCATCGACCGAGAACGGCGCTTCGCCGCGCTTGTCCTTGGTGACGGGGATCTGGTTCTGCTCGGCGAACGCCAGCAACTTGGTGCGGGAGGTCAGATCCCATTCGCGCCATGGCGCGATGACCTTGACGTCCGGCTTCAGCGCGTAATAGCCGAGTTCGAAACGGACCTGGTCGTTGCCCTTGCCGGTGGCGCCATGGGCGACGGCATCGGCGCCGACCATCTCGGCGATTTCGATCTGACGCTGGGCGATCAGGGGGCGCGCGATGGAGGTGCCCAGCAGATACTGGCCTTCATACAGCGTGTTGGCGCGGAACATCGGGAAAACGAAGTCCTTGACGAACGTCTCGCGCAGATCTTCGACGAAGATCTCCTTGACGCCGAACATCTCGGCTTTCTTCCGCGCGGGTTCGAGTTCCTCGCCCTGGCCGAGATCGGCCGTGAAGGTCACGACCTCACAGCCATATTCCGTTTGCAGCCATTTGAGGATGACGGAGGTATCCAGCCCGCCCGAGTAGGCGAGAACAACTTTCTTGACGTCTCGGGCAGTCATCCGACCGTATTCCTCTTGAATGCGATGATTGAAAAACGCCTGCCGTTCCTAGCATCCTGTTTCCGCAGGGAACAAGGTCAGACGGGCGATGCGTCTTCCGAAGCGGCATTTTCCGCGCGCCGCGCCCGTTGGCTTTCCGTTTTCAGCTGTCCGCAGGCGGCCAGAATGTCGCGGCCGCGTGGCATGCGGATCGGCGAGGCGAAGCCGGCATCCATGACGATCTTGGCGAACCTGGCCAGTTGCTCCCTGGTCGACGGCTTGAAGTCCGAGCCGGGCCAGGGATTGAACGGGATCAGATTGACCTTCGCCGGAATGCCGCGGATCAGCCGCACGAGGTCGCGCGCTTCCGCTTCGCTGTCGTTCACGCCTCGCAGCATGATGTATTCGAAAGTGATGCGTCGCGCGTTGGAAGCCGCCGGGTAGCGCCGGCAGGCCTCCATCAGTTCCTCGATCGGATATTTGCGATTCAGGGGCACGATCTCGTCACGCAGGTCGTTGCGGACGCTGTGGAGCGAAATGGCGAGGTTGATGCCGAGTTCCTCGCCGCATCGGTCCATCATCGGCACCACGCCGGATGTGGAGAGCGTGATGCGGCGGCGGGAGAGGGCAATGCCTTCGCCGTCCATGATGATGCGCATCGCCTTGGCGACGTTGTCGTAATTGTAGAGCGGTTCGCCCATGCCCATCAGCACGATGGTGGACAGCAGGCGCGGCGTGTCGCCCTTGGGGCTTGGCCACTCATTGTAGCTGTCACGCGCGGCCATGAACTGGCCGACGATTTCCGCCGCTCCGAGATTGCGCACCAGCTTCTGCGTGCCGGTATGGCAGAACGTGCAGGAAAGCGTGCAGCCGACCTGCGAGGAGATGCAGACCGCGCCGCGATCTTCGCGACGGTCCGGGATATAGACGGTTTCCGCCTCCTGCCCGTCGCGGAAGTGGAAGAGCCACTTGCGCGTCTCGTCAGTGGACGTCTGTTCGGTCGTGATCCCCGGGCGGCCGACCACGAAACGTGCTGCGAGCTTTTCCTGCAAGGGCCGGGCGATGCTGCTCATCCGCGCGAAGTCGGTCGCACCCTGATGATAGATCCAGTGCCATAACTGCTTGGCCCGGAATGGCTTTTCACCGATCTCCGCCAGTTCCGAGATGATTTCCTCACGGGAGAGGCCGACCAGATCGCGCCGCCCGTCCGGCAGCATGGCGGGGGGTGGCGCAAAAAGCGCGGCTTTCGCGCGGATGCGCTCGCGCTCGTCCGCATTGAGATCGGGCGCGGTATTGATCCGGGGGCGGGCAGTCGGGTGGGTCACGGCGTTCATGGCGGCGGAGGCATAGCATGTCCGGGCGCAAGAAATGCAAGAGAAATCGGGGAAATGCCGCCAGGTCGAGACTCATGGACGGTGGCGGGTGTCACGCCGGTGTATCGTCCCCCTGCCGACGCGCGGCGATCAGGAATTCCCGGTTGCCCTCGGGGCCGGTGATCGGGCTGGCCTCGATGCCCAGCACCGACCATCCGGGAAGGTTGCGCCACCATGTCTCAATTTCGGCGCAGACGCGCTCGTGTACGGACGCATCGCGCACGACGCCCTTCGCGCCGATTTCCGCTCGCCCGGCTTCGAATTGCGGTTTGATAAGCGCGACCGCCCAGCCGCCGGGACGGCAGAGGGACAACGCCGCGGGCAGGACCGTGCGTAGTCCGATGAAGCTCGCATCGCAGACAACAATATCGATGGGGTCCGGGATCTGTTCAGCCGTCAGGGCGCGCGCATTGGTCTTTTCCATGACGACCACACGGGGATCGGACCGCAATTTCCACGCAAGCTGTCCGTGGCCGACATCGACGGCGAAGACCTTGGCGGCACCGTTTGTCAGTAAGACATCGCTGAACCCCCCTGTGGAGGCGCCGACATCGATGCAGGTGCCTCCCGTCGCGTCGAGACCGAAATGTTCGATGGCATGGGCCAGCTTGAGGCCGCCGCGCGAGACCCAGGGGTGATCTTGCCCGCGCAATGAAAGGGGCGCGTCTTCAGGCAGGGTATCGCCGGCCTTGGCGACGCGCCGGTCGCCGCTATAGGCAAGACCGGCGAGGATCAGCGCCTGCGCACGGGTGCGACTTTCGACGAGCCCGCGATCCACCAGGAGCTGATCGACGCGTTTCTTGGCCATCAGGCCGATTGCTGCGCCGCGATGTCGACACCCAGCGCGCCCGCTGCGTTGGTGACGATGTGGCGCGCCGTCAGCCCGGCCTGATCGTACTGAACATCCGGGTTGTTGTGGTCGATATAGACGTCCGGCAGTGCCATCGGACGGAACTTGACCTGATCGAGCAGTCCGGTTTCCGCCAGATGCTGGACCACCAGCGCGCTGAAGCCGCCGACGGCGCCTTCCTCGATGGTGATCAGCACGTCATGCTGCTGGGCGAGTTGCTCCACCAGCGCCTTGTCGATCGGCTTGGCGAAACGTGCATCCGCGACGGTGACGGCAAAGCCCTGAGCGGACAACTGATCGGCGGCCTTGAGCGACTCGGCCAGACGGGTGCCGAGGGAGAGGATGGCAATGCCGCCTTTCTGTCCTGACGCGCGATTGGCGGCGCGGACGATACGGCCCTTGCCGATCTTGAGAATCTCGCCCTTTTCCGGCAGGTCAAGCCCGGTGCCGCTGCCGCGCGGGTAACGTACGGCAATCGGGCCGTCATCATACACGCAAGCGGTGGCGGTCATGTGCGTCAGTTCGATTTCATCGGCAGGCGCCATGACGGTCATGTTCGGCAGGCAGCACAGATAGTTCAGGTCGAACGAGCCGGCATGGGTTGCGCCATCCGCGCCGACCAGACCGGCGCGATCGATGGCGAAGCGCACCGGCAGGTTCTGCAACGCGACGTCATGCACGACCTGATCGTAGGCCCGTTGCAGGAAGGTCGAATAGATCGCGCAGAAGGGGCGCAGGCCTTCCGACGCCATGCCGGCGGCGAAGGTCACGGCATGCTGCTCCGCGATGCCGACGTCGAAGAAGCGATCGGGATACGCCTTGGCGAATTTGTCGAGGCCCGTGCCCGAGGGCATCGCGGCGGTGATCGCCACGATCTTGTCGTCCGTCGTGGCGCGATTCAGCAGTTCGCGCGCGAATACGGACGTGTAGCTCGGCGGCCCGGCGGGGGCCTTCTTCTGTTCGCCGGTCACGACGTTGAAGCGGCTGACGGCGTGATACTTGTCGCCGGCCGACTCGGCGGGCTTGTAGCCGCGTCCCTTCTCGGTGATGACATGGAGCAGGATCGGGCCCTGGTCTTCCGCATCGCGCAGGTTGCGCAGGATCGGGACGAGCTGGCTCATGTCGTGGCCGTCCACGGGGCCGACGTAATAGAAGCCGAGTTCCTCGAACAGCGTGCCGCCAGTAATCATGCCGCGCGTCAGTTCCTCGGCGCGCTTGGCCGTCCGCTCGAATTTCGGCGGCAGGCGCTTGACCACCTTGCCGGCCAGGTCACGCAGGCTGAGGAACTTCTGCGACGACATCAGGCGCGACAGGTAGTTCGACATCGAGCCGACGGGCGGCGCGATCGACATCTCGTTGTCGTTGAGGATCACGATCAGGCGACCCGCGCCCGGACCGGCGACTGCCGCGTTGTTCATGGCCTCGTAGGCCATGCCAGCGGAAATCGATCCATCGCCGATCACGGCGATGACATTGCGTTCCTTGTAGCTCGGGTCCTCTTCGGCGCGCAGGTGATGCGCCACGGCCATGCCGAGGCCCGCCGAGATTGAAGTCGAGGAATGGGCGGCACCGAACGGGTCGTATTCGCTCTCCGAACGGCGCGTGAAGCCGGACAGGCCGCCCGGCTGGCGCAGGGTGCGAATCCGGTCGCGGCGGCCGGTCAGGATCTTGTGCGGATAGGCCTGATGGCCGACGTCCCAGATGATGCGGTCGTCTGGCGTATCGAAAACGGCGTGCATCGCAACGGTCAGTTCGACGACGCCCAGCGATGCGCCGAGATGACCGCCCGTCGTGGAGACGGCATCGACCGTCTCGGCACGAAGTTCCTCGGCCAGTTGCTTCAGCTGGTCGGGCGAGAAATTGCGGAGATCGGCCGGCAGCGTCACGCGGTCGAGGATCGGATAGCGGCCCATGGTGGGAATGGGCGCGTCGTTCTGGCTGTTGTTGCTCATTCTCTCAGTTCCTGCGCTCGACGACGTATTGTGCCAGCGCCCTTAACGATGCGGCGCGTGCGCCGAAAGCGGTCAGCGAATCCATGGCCCGCAGGGAAAGGCGGCGCGCTTCCTCGCGCGCGCCGTCGATGCCCAGCAGGGACACGTAGGTCGATTTGCCCGCGGCCTCGTCCTTTCCGGCGGTCTTGCCCAGTTCCTCGGCACTGGCCGTGGCATCCAGCACGTCGTCCGCAACCTGGAATGCCGTGCCGAGATCGCGTCCATAAGCATGGATGGCGGCGCGATCGCTGGCGGAGGCACGACCGAGGATGGCGCCGGCCTCGGCGGCGTAGCGGATCAGCGCGCCGGTCTTCAGGGCATGCAGGCGACGCACCTGATCGAGCGGGAGGGCGCGTCCTTCGCCACGGATGTCGATGACCTGCCCGCCGACCATGCCGGCGGCGCCCGATGCCTGGGCGAGGGCCGTCACCAGTGCCACGCGGATGGCGGGGTCAGGATCCGTTGCGCCATCGGCCAGGATTTCGAAAGCGCTGGTCTGTAGGGCGTCACCGGCCAGGATCGCCATGGCTTCGTCGAACTGCCGATGGGTCGAGGGACGGCCGCGACGAAGATCGTCATCGTCCATGGCCGGCAGATCGTCATGCACCAGGCTATAGGCATGCAGCATCTCGACCGATGCCGCGACGCGCAGGGCGCTGGCGGCATCCGCGCCGAAAATGGCGGCTACCTCCGTCACGAGATAGCCGCGCATGCGCTTGCCGCCGCCGAGCGTGGCATAGCGCATGGCATCGATCAGCACCGACTCGTCTCCCGGCACGGGGGGCAGGAGGGCGTCGATCGTCTCCTCGATAGCCTGCGCCGCCTGGCCCAGAGACTGCGCGAGCGCCTTCGCGGAGGCGATGTCGCTTGCGGTTATGTTGTCGCTCATCTCGTGGCTCCCGTGTTCGGCTCGTCCCTGTCGGGCATGGGGGCGGTATCGGTGGTGCCGTCGTCATGCGCGATGATGGCCCGCACGCGCATTTCGGCCTCACCCAGTTTTGTGTCGCAATGACGGCGCAGTGCCGCACCGCGTTCGTAGGCGCTGATGGCGTCTTCCAGCTTCATCTGGCCGCCCTCCAGGCCGCGCACGATCTTCTCCAACTCCGACAGGGCGTCTTCGAACGAGAGTTGTGCGATATCGTCTTTCATCAAAGCGGTCGCCGTTTCACTTCGCCACAGAATTACGGACCGGCCAGCGCAAGGCGTGGCCGAATTGGATCGGAGGGATAGCCCTTGTCGGGATATTCTCCAAGCCCAACGTCGCAAGCTTTGTCACGAAGTTGTCACGTCGACGGCTGTCGCGGGCGATTTGCGGCGGATGACGAAGGACAGGATGGCCCCTTCCTCACCGAATGCGACGAGGGCATGGCCGGTCTCCCGGCAGAAGGACTGGAAATCCGCGACGCTTGCGCGGTCCGTCGCCAGCACGCGCAGACGGTGCCCTGCGGGAAGGTCGCGCAATGCCCGGTTTGCCTTGAGAACGGGGAGGGGGCAGCTCAGGCCCCGCACGTCCAGCAGCGTTTCGTTTGGCGTCGTATTCATTGTAGGATTATGCGCGTGTGCGGCGCGTGGGCCAAGCTTCGTACATATTGGTGATGGGGCAGGGTGTTCCCTCCGGCGCCACTCTGTCGCATCATGCGGCGAATTTGCAACACGGACCGCTTTTCAGCGGCATTGGTAGAGAAGCAAGGCAGGGCATGGCAGATTATCGCCTCGGCATCGATTTCGGCGGCACGAAGATCGAAATCGCGGTTCTGGATCGCGCAGGAGAGTTGATCCTGCGCGAGCGCGTGCCCAATCCCGGCATCTACGATGAAGCCGTTCTGGCGGTGCGGGATCTGGTGGCCAGCGTGGAAGGGCGACTGGGCGCGGTCGCAAGCCACACGCCACGGTCCGACGCCAGGACGACCACTCTGGGAATTGGCATTCCGGGCTCGATTTCTCCCGAGACCGGCCTTATCAAGAATGCCAATGCGACGTGGCTGAACAATCAGCCATTCGGGCGGGACCTCGATGCGGCGATGAACCGCACGGTGCGCGTGGAGAACGATGCCAACTGTTTCGCACTTTCCGAAGCGTCCGATGGCGCGGGCGCGGGTGCGACGACCGTTCTGGGTGTCATCATCGGCACCGGCATGGGGGCCGGTATCGTGCATGGCGGCAAACTGATCGAGGGCAAACACCGAATCGCAGGCGAATGGGGTCATGTGCCTTTGCCGTGGCTTCGGATCGAGGAATTTCCTCTGCCGAAATGCTTCTGCGGTAATGAAGGCTGCCTGGAACGTTATCTTTGCGGCTCCGCCCTGGCGCAGGACTGGAAAGGTAGCGGCCATCGCAACACGGCCGGGATCGAGGACGCGGCGCGCAACGGCGATGTGGCGGCGCAAGCGGCGCTGGACCGCTATATGGACCGTTTCTCACGTGCCTGCGCCATGGCGATCAACTTTCTCGACCCGGATGCGATCGTGCTGGGTGGCGGCGTGTCGAATCTTGATTCGCTTTACGAACGCGTGCCGCCGCTGCTGGCGCGCCATGTCATCACGCCGACCTGCACGACGCCGATCCTGCGCAACAAGCACGGCGATAGTTCCGGCGTCCGTGGTGCGGCGTGGCTGTGGGACGTCGAGGCCTGAGGGTCAATCGCTGTTTCTGTTTGCCAGCCCGGCGCAGTGCCGGGCTGGCGCGATCGTTAGAACGGCTCCTTCTCACCGGGATAGATCGGCTGCTCCGTCACCGGCGCGGCGTCCGGGTCTTCGGGTAGTTCCTCATCGTCTTCCCAATCTTCGGAGTCGTCGTCCGTATCGCCATTGTCAGGCACGATCGGACTGTCCGGTGGAATATCGGGCGGATAGGGTGGTGTCTGGCTGCCGCTGGCGTAAATGCGTTGATCGAGCATGATGCCTCTCCTTGACTGACTGAACCCGTCAGCACGACGACGAACAGGCGTTCGAGCGTCGAAGGCGAGTCAAACATCGGCGCATGGCAAAGTTCCCGCGCCGTTCATCGGGACGAGCTTTGACATAAACGCGTGCGAGTTTTTGGCGGAGTAGCACCATGGTGGAGCTGAGGGGAATCGAACCCCTGACCTCCTCATTGCGAACGAGGCGCTCTCCCATCTGAGCTACAGCCCCACAGTGCGGGCCGATAAATAAACGTGTGTACGGCCGTGTCAACCACGATTCACGGGTGGCGCGACGAGTTGTGACGATTTGCGCGGCGTTGTAGGCTCGCAGGGCTGATACGCCTGAGCATTGAGGTTCATCGTTTTGCTGCTTTTCGACATCTATCGTCTGCTGTTGTTGCTGATTAACCTGTTCACCTGGGCGTTGTTGCTCTCGTGCCTGTTCAGCATGTTGCTGGCGTTCGGCATCCTCGATCCACGCAATAACGTCGTCTATGGCGTGGCGAATATTCTGAACCGCATCACCGAACCGGTATTGGCGCCAGTGCGCAATATGCTGCCCCAGATGGGAGCGGTGGATTTCAGTCCGCTCGTTGTCCTGCTGGTCCTGCAATATATCCTGGTCCCAGGATTGCAGCGACTTTTCGTGATGCTGGCGATGCATGGGGCCTGATTCCAACCGAACTGCATCCGGATGTCGGGTTGCCGTCCTGATTCCCTGCTACAACGAGGCCATCGCGATCGGTCGCGTCATTGACGATCTCCGAACCGCCTTACCCGACGCCGCCATTTATGTTTACGACAACAATTCCCAGGACGCGACAATCGACGTGGCGCGTGCCGCGGGCGCCATCGTCCGGACGGAGCGTCTGCAAGGCAAGGGGCATGTCGTGCGCCGCATGTTCGCGGATATCGATGCCGACTTCTATGTCCTGATCGACGGCGATGCGACGTATGAGGCCGCGGTCGCCCCGGTGCTTGTGCAGCGGGCGCAGGCCGATGGGCTGGACATGCTGAATGCCGCGCGCGTCAGCGACCAGAGTGCTGCCTATCGGCGTGGTCACCGGCTTGGCAATCGCGTGCTGACGGGGTTGGTGACATTGTTGTTCGGTCGTCGTTTGACTGACATGTTGTCCGGCTATCGGGTTTTTTCGCGACGTTACGTGAAATCCTTTCCTGCCATGTCATCGGGTTTCGAGATCGAGACGGAACTCACGGTGCACGCCCTGCAACTGCATATGCCGATCGACGAGGTGCCGACGCGTTACGTCGAACGGATGCCCGGGTCGGTTTCGGCTTTGCGCACGTACCGGGACGGAATCCGGATTCTCTATTTCATCGTTCGTCTGGTGAAGCAGGAAAGACCGCTGCTCTTTTTCGGCGTCAGCGCACTGGTGCTGGTCGCGGTCGGGATCGGACTCGGTGCGCCGGTCGTGGCGGAGTATCTGGAGACGCATCTCGTGCCCCGACTGCCGACCGCGGTTCTGGCCATGGGGCTGGTCATTCTTGCTGCGCTGTCGATGGTGTGCGGCCTGATCCTCGACACCGTGGCGCTGGCACGGGTCGAGGCACGGCGTCTGGCCTATCTGACGCTTCCGGCGCCGGCGGAAGGCGTGCAGGCGAAGCACAGCGCGGGCGTGCCGTCTGGCGTCTTGTAGCGCATCCTGATCGCCTTGAGCGCGCGGGGCAGGGCGTCCCGCCGCAGGACGGCAACGATGCAGCCGCCGAAGCCGCCGCCGGTCATGCGTGCCCCGCCGGCATCGCCGATGGCATCCTGCACGATATCGACAAGTTCGTCGATTTTCGGTGTGGTGATCTCGAAATCATCGCGCATCGAGGCGTGGGATGCGCGCAACAGGGCGCGAACGGTCGGGGTGTCACCGCTCCCCAGGACGGAGACGGCATCGAGAACGCGGCGGTTCTCCGTGATGATATGCCGGGCGCGACGCCATGCGACATCGTCCAGTTCTCCCTGCACGGCCGTGAGCATGGTCATGTCGGCGTCGCGCAGTGCTTTCACGCCGAGGAACGAGGCCGCCCGTTCGCATTCCTCCCGGCGTTTGTTGTACTCGCTTTCCACAAGCCCGCGTTTGACGCCGGAGTGCACGATGAGCACGGCCAGATCGGAATGGAGCGCGACGGGCTGGATGTCGAGCGAGCGGCAATCGATCAGCAGCGCATGGCCGTCCTCACCACATGCCGAGATCATCTGGTCCATGATGCCGCATTTGATGCCGACATAGTCGGTCTCGACGGCACGGGCGGCGACAGCCACCTGCTTCGGATCGAGGCCCTCGAAATCGGCGCTGATCTTGCAGGCGGTGATGATGGCCACGAGAAGGGAGGCGGAGGACGACAGTCCCGCGCCCTGCGGCACATTGCCTGTGATGGCCAGTTGCACGCCACGCAGCGGATAGCCGCGCTGCCGCAGGATTTCGAAAGCGCCGCGGACATAGTCCTGCCAGCCATGCGTGCCGGTCCTGGCGATTTCGCCGGTAATGGAGAAGCTGTCGGTCTCCTTGTCCTGTTCGAAAGCGATGACCTCGACCGCGTCGTCCTGACGTGGTCGCAAGGCAACGACGGTGCGGAAGTCGATGGCGCAGGGCAGGACGAAGCCGTCGTTGTAGTCGGTGTGCTCGCCGATCAGGTTGACGCGGCCCGGCGCCTGAACGACGAGCGTCGGCGGCATGCCGAAATGCGCTTCGAAACCCTGGCGGGCGCGGATGACGGGATCGTTATCAGTCGTCGTCGCGCTCATGGCGCTTCTCCGTTGCCGACGTGCGCGCGGAGCATGGCGGCTGCCTGCTCGGGCGTGAGGTCGCGTTGCGTTTCGGCCAGCATTTCATAGCCGACCATGAATTTCCGTACAGTCGCCGAGCGCAGGAGCGGGGGGTAGAAATGCGCATGCAACTGCCAAGGCGTCGGGTCGCGGTCATCGAACGGCGCGCCGTGCCAGCCGGCGGAATAGGGGAAAGAGACGTCGAACAGCGCGTCGTAGAGGCGTGTCAGCTTTTGCAGGGCGAGGGCGAGGTCAGCGCGTTGCGGCCCCGTCAGATCCGGCAGGCGTTTGACGGAAAAGCGAGGCAGCAGCAGCGTTTCGAACGGCCATACGGCCCAGAAGGGGACGATAGCGAGCCAGGATTCGGTCTCGACGACCACCCGCTTCGCCAGCGTGGACTCCCGTTCGACAAGGTCCAGCAGCATGGGGCGGCCATGTTCCGCGAAATAGGCGCGTTGCGTGTCGTCTTCCGCCTGCGGCTCGTTCGGGATGAAATCGGTTGCCCAGATCTGGCCGTGTGGATGGGGGTTGGAGCACCCCATCAGTTCGCCCTTGTTTTCGAATACCTGCACCCAGACGTAATCGCGCCCCAGTTCGGCGCTTTGTTCGGACCAGGCATTGACCACGCACTCAATGGCAGGGACATCGAGTTGCGGCAGGGTCAGGCTGTGATCGGGCGAGAAACACACGACGCGGCTGGTGCCGCGTGCGCCGGAGATGCGGAAAAGCGGGTCGTCCGATGGTGGTGGGCGCGGCGTATCCGGCATGACGGCGGCGAAGTCGTTCGTGAAGACGTATGTGCCGGTGTAGTCCGGATTGACGACGCCATTGATCCGCGTATTGCCGGGACAGAGATAGCAGCTCGGATCATGATGGACTGGCGCGCGGCGCAGGTGCGATTCCTGCTTGCCCTGCCATGGACGTTTCGCCCGATGCGGCGAGACGAGCACCCACTTGCCGGAAAGTGGATTGAAACGCCGGTGCGGATCGTTCTCCGCGTTGAATTCGGTCATGATGCCGCGTCGTTTCCATAACCCTGCGGATGGGCCTCGCGCCAGCGCAGTGCCGTTTCCACGATGGTGTCGAGGTTCTGATATTGCGGGTTCCAGCCCGTTTCCTGGCGCAGGCGGGTGGCGTCCGCCACCAGCACCGCCGGGTCGCCCGGGCGGCGGTCGGCCCATTCCCAGGGCACCTTTCGGCCGCTGATTCGCTCGACGCTCTGCACGACTTCCAGATTGGTGAAGCCGAGGCCGTTGCCAAGATTGTAGGTGACGGAGCGCGTATCGAGTTGGCCGATGGCCCGGATATGGGCGTCCGCCAGATCGGTGACATGGATATAGTCGCGCACGCACGTGCCGTCCCGCGTGGGATAGTCGTTGCCGAACAGCTTGAGGCCGGGGTGACGACCCAGCGCGGCGTCGATCGTCAGCGGTATCAGATGCGTCTCCGGCCGGTGATCCTCGCCGAGGCGGCCTTTCGGATCGGCGCCGGCTGCGTTGAAATACCGCAGGCAGGCGCTGTGCATGCCATAGATGCGATCCGCCCAGACCAGCGCGCGTTCGATGAAGAATTTGCTTTCGCCATAGGGTGAGCCGGGGTCGATGAGCGCGTCATCGGCAATCGGCGGTGGCCTGTCGTCGCCGCCGAACAGGGCGGCGGTCGACGAGAAGACAAAGCGTTTGACGCCATGTCGGGTGCAGGACTCGATCAGGTTCAGCGCGGTGATGTAGTTGCGGCGCAGATAATGGAACGGCTCGCGCATGGAGACGCCGACCAGGGAAAGGGCGGCGAAATGTAGCACGGCGTCCCACCGTTCGCTGGCCACGGCTTCCTCGGTGGCGGTCGCATCGGCGAGATCGACGTGCAGGAAGCGTGCCCCCGGCGGCACGGCGGCGCGATGGCCCGTGCTGAGATCGTCCAACACGGTGACGTCGTGGCCCGCGTCCAGCAGGCTCATGGCGACATGACTGCCGACGAAGCCGGCACCGCCGGTGACAAGACATTTCATTGCTTGCTTCCTACCACTCCGCAACGGAACCGTCGGCATGACGCCAGACGGGGTTGCGCCAACGATGGCCCTCCCGGGCCTTGGCGGCAACGTAATCCTCATCGATCTCGATTCCCAGACCCGGCCCATCGGGGATGGCTACGAAACCGTCCGTGTAGGAGAAGACGGCGCGGTCCTGGATATAATCCAGCAGATCGTTGCCCTGGTTGTAATGAATGCCGAGCGACTGTTCCTGAATGAAGGCGTTGTAGGACACGGCATCGAGTTGCAGATTGGCTGCCAGCGCGATCGGGCCGAGGGGGCAGTGCAGGGCGATCGCCACGTCGTATGCCTCTGCCATCGCGGCGATCTTGCGTGTCTCGGTGATCCCGCCGGAATGGGACGGATCGGGCTGGAGGATATCGACGCAGCCCTGTTCGAGAATGCGCTTGAAATCCCAGCGGGAGAACAGCCTTTCGCCGAGTGCAATCGGCGTGTTCGTATGTTTGGTGATCTCCGGCAGGGCTTCGAAGTTCTCGCTGAGGACAGGTTCCTCGATGAACATCAGGTCGAACGCGTCCAGTTCCCTGGCGAGTACCTTGGCCATCGGCTTATGCACGCGACCATGGAAATCCACGCCGATGCCGATATAGGGGCCGACCGCTTCCCGGATGGCGGCGACGCGGGCAATCGCCTCGTCCACTTTCCTGTGGCTGTCGATCATCTGAAGTTCTTCGGTGCCGTTCATCTTCACGGCTGTGAAGCCACGCTCGACGACTGCCTTGGCGGCGGCTGCCGTATCCGCCGGGCGGTCGCCGCCGATCCACGAATAGACGCGGATGCGGTCGCGCACCTTGCCGCCCAGCAACTGCCAGACCGGCACGTTGAAGGCGCGGCCTTTCAAGTCCCAAAGCGCCTGATCGATGCCAGCGATGGCGCTCATATGGATGGCGCCGCCACGGTAGAAGCCGCCGCGATACATGACATTCCAGTGGTCCTCGATCTGGAATGGGTCCTTGCCGACCAGATAATCGGCCAGTTCCGCGACCATGGCCGCCACGGTATCCGCGCGTCCTTCCACAACCGGCTCGCCCCAGCCGTAAACGCCTTCATCCGTCTCGATCTTGACGAACAGCCACCGTGGCGGAACCTGATAGGTTTTGAGTGCCGTGATTTTCATGCGTCGTCACCTTGTTTCGTATTCAGGGCCGCGATGAAGCGACGCGCTTTTTCGCCGACGGCGGCGGCGCTGTCGCCCTTGCGGTAAAGAGCCGAGCCGAGGCCGAACCCGGCCGCGCCCGCTTCCAGCCAGGGTCCCATATTATCGGGCGTGATGCCGCCAACCGGGATGAAGCGCGTACCCACGGGAAAGACGCTGCGCCATGCCTTGAGAATGCCGGGCGACGATTGTTCGGCCGGGAAAAGCTTCAGCGCCGCGGCCCCCGCAGCCAGCGCAGCGAAACCTTCGGTCGGCGTGGCGACGCCGGGCGTGCAGATCAGTCCTTTCCGATGCGCGGCGGTGACAACGCGCGTATCGCCATGCGGCATGACGATCAGGCGACCGCCGATACTGGCGACCTGATCGACCACATCGGGGCTGAGCACGGTTCCGGCGCCGATCATGACGCGATCGCCGAAAGTCTTTTGCAGGGCTTCGATGCTTTCCAGTGGCGAGGGCGAATTCATCGGCACCTCGATCAGGCGGAATCCGGCATCGACAAGTTCATGGCCGATGGCAACGACCTCATCGGGTCGGACGCCGCGCAGGATGGCGATGAGCGGGCAGGCCGCGAGCGCAGTATCGAAATCGAGCATCGTCATGTCTCCAGAAGCCCGGCCGCGCGGGCAAGATTCAGCAGGCCGGCGGCGGCCGTGTTGCCGAGCGTCTCGGGCGCGTGATGGCCGAGCAATGTGAAAGCTTTCGCGTAACGCGCCGTCAGTGCGGGCTCGCCGATCAGCACTGTCGAGGCGTCGCGTTGCGTGGCGAGCAGGCCTGTGCCACTGCGCACCTCGTCGCCGATCAGCAGGCCGGAAAGGTAGTCTCGCGCGGCGCCCGGCTCCAGCCGATCGTTCAGAACGAGGCTCCGGGTGGAAAAGAGGTGGGCGCTCAGGCTCGCCTCCGGTTCGCGCGCCGCCAGCACGCCGCGTGCGAACGCTTCGTCCCGGGCGCTTTCCGGGCTTTCGCAGTCGGACGGGAGACGACCGAGAATACTGTGACGTGTCAGCACGGCGAACAGTTCGCCCGTCATGTAGGTTCGAAACGAGACGATCCGCCCGCTTGAGACGTGCGCCCATTTGCTGTGCGTGCCGGGCAGGATCATGACGGCGCCGTCGGCCAATGACGGACGAACGGCCAGCGCGCCCACGACCTGTGCTTCCTCGCCGCGCATGACATCGGAAAACGCGCCGCCGACGCGCAGGCCGGGAACGATCGCGATATCGGCGGCGCGGTCGATGGCCTGGGCGATATCGGCGACACTGACCGGGCAGTCCAGATACGGAACCTCCCGCCAGCCGTTACGGCTGCCGATCATGCCGCAGGCCAGAATGGGCGTGGAGGCTGTGACCCAACCTTCCGTGACGGTTTGCAGGGCGGCCGGGAAACCGCCTTCGGGAAGATGCAGAATGCCCATGTCGGTTGCGCGGGTGTCGAGCACATCGCCGTTGCGATCAAACAGCCATGCCCGTAACGAGGATGTACCCCAGTCAAGCGCAATCAGCGTGGTATTATTTCGTGGCATCCGCTTTCTCCCGCCAGCCGAGCATTCCCGAGATGTCGCGGGCCGTGGCGATGACCAGTGGCGCCAGTGCCTCCATGCGCGTCAGTCCCAGATAGGGTGTGGCGCTGGCCACGCTGATCGCGCCGACGATCGTATTGCCGCCGTCACGCAGTGGCGCCGCTACGCATCGGATGCCGATCTCGTTGTCTTCCAGATCGAACACGCAGCCACGCCGACGATAATCGCGCATTCGCTGCTGCCACTTGGCAAATCGGGCATCGGTGCCGATTGTGCGCTGATAGATGCTTGCCCACTCGGTCTCGTCATCGTCGAGGAGAAGCGCGCGGCCGATGCCCGTGGTCGCAAGCGGCATCCGCTGTCCTACCCGTGACCGGGTCTCCAGGCCACGGCGGCTTTCGATCTTGTCGAGATACATGACGGCATCATCGGCGCGGATGCCGAGATGAACCGTATCGCGTGTCCGCTCGCCCAGCGATTGCAGGGCGGTGCGGCTCAGCGATGCGAGTGGCGTGCCGGATTGGGCCTGTGTGGCGAGGCGTGCGAGCTTGGGTCCCAGGGCGTAATGTCCCGCGCGGTCCAGCCGAAGCCAATTCTGCTGCAACAGGGCGGCTGTCAGCCGCTGGGTCGTGCTGCGCGTGCATCCGATGATGGCGGCCAGCTCCGAGAGTGTTTCCGCACCGTCGCCGATGGCCTGCACGATGGAGAGCCCGCGACCCAGTGTCTGGGTTCCTTGCGGCCAGTCGTTCGTCGGGTCGATATGTTCTGCGCTATCCATACGAACGCTGTTCTAGGCAGTGGACGCAGGTGTCTCAATATATGGTCGGTGACCCATATAGTGAGTATTTAGATATTACAGTCGCTTGCATGGCGTGCATCGCCGAATGTCACGGTGTTGTTATTCCCCTTGGGGTGAGGGCGGCGGATTTCCTGCGCCCGCCTGCCAGCACGTGCCGCTTATGGACGTCTCGCGGCAGGTGTCCGGGTTAAAGACCAAGCGCCGAAAGAGAAGGGTGGTCGATCGGGCGCGGTGCGGCGCGATCCCAATGGAACAGGCGGTCGGTTTCGCGGATGGCAAGGTCGTTGATGCTGGCATGGCGGTGCGTCATCAGGCCGTCGGCGTCGAAAGCCCAGTTCTCGTTGCCATAAGCCCGAAACCACTGGCCGGCCGTATCGCGCCATTCATAGGCAAAACGGACGGCAATGCGCTCCTCGTTGAACGCCCATAATTCCTTGATGAGCCGATAGTCGTGTTCTTTCGACCATTTGTCGGTCAGGAAGGCAACGATAGCGTCCCGTCCCTTGAGGAAGATGTCCCGGTTGCGCCATGCACTCTCCGGCGAATAGGCGAGGGAGACGCGCTGTGGGTCGCGTGTGTTCCACGCATCTTCGGCGGCGCGCACTTTCTGCGTCGCGGTTTCGTGTGTGAAGGGCGGCAGGGGCGGACGCTGCGGCATCAGAGACTCCGGGGCAGGGGTATGGGCGGGCGGATTTCGAAGAGGAGCGGCCAGTCCTTGCCGGTGACGAACAGGCGGTCGGTTTTGGCGTCGTAGGCAATGCCGTTCGGCACGGCATCCGGATCGGTGGCGCCGATCTGGTCCGCCAGTGGTGTCAGGTCGATCCAGCCGAGCACATGGCCGCTCCGTGGATCGATACGGGCGATTTCGTCCGTCAGCCATATGTTGGCGAGGATTTCGCCATGAACGTATTCAAGCTCGTTAAGATGCCGCAGCGGCGTACCGTTCGCCGTAACGCGGAGGGTGTGCACGACATGGAAATCGCGTGGATCGAGAAAACGCAACACCGGCGTTCCATCGGACAGGACGATGTGATGGCCATCGCTAGTCATCGCCCAGCCTTCGCCAGTGTAGCGCAGCGCGCCGATCGGCTTGAGGTCGGGCAGGGACCAGCGGAATCCGCGCTGGTTGCGCCACGTCACGCTCAGGATCTGATTGTCCCAGATCACGATTCCCTCGCCGAAATAATCCGGCGACAGGGCGACGCTACGGATGGTTCGGCCGGTCGCGAGGTCTTCCTGCCGAATGAACGACTGCCCTTCGTAGCCTGTACTTTCGTAAAGGCTGCCGTCATGAAAGAGCAGCCCCTCGGTAAAGGCGGTGGCATCATGTGGATAGGTGCGGATGACCTCGGCGGTCTGCACCGGCAGGGCTGGCGCTTCGGCGCGGGCCGGTGAATGCGTCGTTACCGCCAGGATCGCCAGAAGACTGGCCACTGGATGTCGCGCTTTGGTGGGTATCATCGCGTGCGATAGCTGGGCAGGGAGAGGTGATACCGAATGGCGACGGCCCGCAGGCCGAACCCGAGGCTGAAGGCGCCGAGCGCCGTCAAGGTTGGGTCGAGCCCCATATATTGCGCAAAAACGTAACACCCTGCCGAGAGGGCCGCCGCCGTCACATAGATCTCCGGCCGGATCACGATGGAGGGCATGTTCGCCAGCACGTCGCGGAAAATGCCGCCGACGCAGGCCGTCACCACGCCCATGATCGCCGCGGGCAGGCCCGGAATGTCATAGGCCAGCGCCTTCGCCGCGCCGTAGACCGCATAGGCCGCCAATCCGACGCCATCGAACCAGTCCACGGCATGGGCCGACCACCAGCGGACGGGTGTCAGCCAGACGAGCCAGGCCATCAGCAGGCAGATTGCGATGGTCAGCGAACCATGCATCCAGAAGACCGGCGCGCCGATCAGCAGATCGCGCACGGTGCCCCCGCCGACACCGGTGAGGGCCGCGAAGAACATGAATGTGACGACGTTCTGCTGAGCCCGGGCGGCGACCAATGCGCCGGATACGGCGAAAACCGCGGTGCCGATCATGTCCAGATCGCGCAGTGCCGTGGCGGGAAGATGATGTGGCACGAAAGGCGTCATGCACCCGGCGGTCCGACAAGGCGCCATATTTCCTCGAGTGCTGCCTGCAATGTGGGTTGTGGCGTGCCCCAGGTGACGCCTTCGGACGGTTTTTCCAGCCCGATGCTCCAGCCACCGCCGGGAGGGCGCTCGATCTGCACGCCCCAATCTTCCGGAATGCGCTCAAGAAGACGGATCAGCCGCGCGTCGGCGTTCGCGGGCCTGGCGTAGTTATGGCCCATCAGGCAGTTCCCCCGACGGTCAGGCCGGCGAGTTTCAGCGTCGGTTGCCCGACGCCGACGGGAACACCCTGTCCGGCCTTGCCGCAGGTGCCAATGCCAGGGTCGAGAGCCACGTCCGCGCCGATCATCGAAATCTTGTTCATGGCATCCGCACCATTCCCGATGAGCGTCGCGCCCCTGACGGGGCGCGTCACCTTGCCGTCCTCGATCAGATAGGCTTCGGACATCGCGAAGACGAACTTGCCGGACGTGATATCGACCTGACCACCCCCGAAATCGACGGCGTAGAGGCCACGCTTCGTTGAGCGGATCATGTCTTCCGTGGTTGCATCACCCCCGAGCATCAGCGTGTTGGTCATGCGCGGCAGCGGTGCGTGGGCGTAGGACTCCCGGCGGCCATTGCCTGTGGCGGCGACACCGCTGAGGCGTGCGTTCAGTCGATCCTGAATGAAGCCACGGAGAATGCCGTCCTCGATCATGACGGTACGGCCAGTGGGTGTGCCTTCGTCGTCCACCGTCAGGGAACCGCGTGCTTCCGGCAGGGTGCCGTCGTCGATCACCGTCACGCCGGGGGCGGCGACGCGCTGGCCGACCATGTTGGCGAAACAGGACGTGCCCTTGCGGTTGAAATCGCCCTCCAGTCCATGGCCGACGGCTTCGTGCAGCAGGATGCCCGGCCATCCGGCACCCAGCACGACGTCCATTTCGCCCGCCGGGGCGGGGGCGGCTTCGAGATTGACCAGGGCGCGACGCAGGGCCTCGTCCACGGCGCCTTTCCAGACATCCGGGCTCGTCAGCCGTTCGAGCGGATAGCGTCCACCCAGGCCACGACCGCCACTTTCGCGGCGTCCGTCACGTTCAACGACGACGGAGATGTTAAGACGCACGAGGGGCCGTAGATCGGCGATATCCCTGCCTTCGCCGCGCATGATGCGAACCGCCTGCCATTCGGAGGACAGTGAGGCGCTGACCTGCACGACGCGTGTGTCCTTGCCGCGTGCATAGGCGTCGATCTCGCCCAGCAGGGCGGCGCGCTGGGCGAAGTCGCTGCCGTCGCGGGGGTTTGCATCGCCATACAGTCGGCGGTTCGTGGGGGCGGGTACGGCCGCCAGCGTGCCGGATCGGCCCTGACGCACCATCGATACGGCATTCGATGCGCGTCTGACGGCGCTTTCGCTCAGGTCGTCCGAGTGGGCGAATCCTGTTTCGCTGCCCAATACGGCGCGCAGGCCGAAACCGGACGAGGTGTCGAAGTTGGCGGCGCGGATGACGCCGTCGTCAAGACTGAGGGATTCGCTTTCCCGATATTCGAGGAAGAGTTCCCCATCATCCATGCCATCCAGGCTCTGGCCGATCAGGCGCTCCGCCGTGTGGCGGTCCAGTTGCGCGTGCGGCCCTTCGAAGAAGAGGCGATCCGTGACCGAAAGGGCGGATATCGGGCTTGAAAGAGGATCGGCGGCTTGCAGGCTCATGGGAATACGGCGTCTTTCTTTTGCGTCCTGACACCAACATGGCGATATTGGCGGACGATTGCGAGGGGCTGTTTGCGCAACCTGATGGCTTCCCATGCGCTCGACGGGATGATCCTGTCGCAGGATACTGCGAAGACGACATGAGGAATGATAGCCCGATATGACGATGCGACCAAGGAAGCTGACCGTTCTGCTGTTGAGCGTCTCCAGTCTCGCCATCGCATCCGTGGACCCTCTTCGGGCGCAAACCGTGCAGCCGGCGCCCTCGTCACAGTTCACACCGACGGAACAATCCGAGCGTCATCCTGTGGCGGCGCTGGCCCCGGTTCCCCCGGCGACACCGTCGCCTGCTGCGAAAGACAAACCGGCAGGGGCCGCGGGAGGCACGCTGCCCGGAAAGCCGGACCCTGCGTCGAACTCCGAAAACGATGGGAAGGAGTCGCAACGAGCCGTGCCGGCCCCGTCCGCCGCCGGTGACGGGGCGGATGGCAAACCGGCTGCCCCGTCCGTCGCATCCGAAACGAAGGGCGACGGCAAGGCGACGGCGCCCGCAGGTCAGCCCGTTGCGCCCGCTTCTTCGCCTGACGGATCACGGCAAGGGGCGGCGAACGATAATGCGCCGCAAGTCGGAAAAAGCGCGCCGGACGATCATGCCGATACAAATGCCACGCGGCAGGCGCAGGGGCGGCCCCAGCAATATACGGTTGCAAGCGAGGCCGCCGTGGGCATGCGCCTGCGCAATGTGCCTCAGGACCTGCGATCGCCATCGATTGCACTCGATGGTCTGTTTGCCGCGATTGGAGGCGCGCATATCTTCCCCGATTTCAAGACGGCCGCCGACGCAACGCCCGATGCTGCGCCGACGACGCTGGTGCAGGAATGGCGCGCTGCGCAGAAGCAACCGAATTTCGATCTGAAGGCGTTCGTGAACGCGCATTTCACTCCGTCGCCGGTGGCGGAGGTGTCCTACAAACATAACGCAAACGAAAATATTTTCGATTATATCGATGGCATGTGGGGTGTGCTGACGCGCGGGCCGGATAAACCTGTCGCCTATTCGTCCCGCCTGCCGTTGCCCTATCTCTATGTGGTGCCGGGGGGGCGGTTCTCCGAGCTATATTATTGGGACAGTTATTTCACCATGATCGGCCTCTATGAGAGCGGTCGTTTCGATCTCATGCGTGACATGGTGAAGGACATGGCGTCGCAGCTGGACCGCTACGCGCATATTCCGAACGGCACGCGGACCTATTATCTCAGTCGATCCGAGCCGCCGTTTTTTGCGTTGATGGTCGATCTGCTGGCCAATCATGATGGTCAGGGCGTTTACACGACATTCCTGCCGGAATTGCAGCGCGAATACGATTACTGGATGGATGGTGCGGGCAATCTGGCGCCAGGGCATGCCTACCGCCATGTGGTGCGGCTGGCGGATGGAACGCTGCTCAATCGTCACTGGGACGATCTCGATACGCCGCGTGACGAAAGCTATCCCGAAGACGTGGCGACGGCCAACAGCGCCAGGCGGCCGCCGGAGGAAGTCTATCGCGATCTGCGTGCAGGGGGTGAGACCGGCTGGGATTTCTCTTCGCGCTGGCTTTCCGACGGACATGACATGGCCAGCATTCACACTACGGATATTGCCACGATCGAAGTCAATTGCCTTGTTGCGCATCTGGAACAGACTCTGGCGCATGCCTATGCACTGAGCGGCGACAACAAGCGATCGGGCGAGTACGATCATCTGGCGGCGGCGCGTATCGACGCCGTACGACGTCTGATGTGGAGCGCGGACAGGCAGGCGTTCTTCGATTATGACTGGAAGGCTCAGCGTCAGACGACAGTACTCTCCGCCGCGACGGTGGTGCCGCTGTTCCTGCACATGGCAACGCAGGCGCAAGCGGACGGTGTTGCCGCGACGGTGCAGGGCACGCTGCTGAAAGCTGGTGGCATCATGGCGACCGATCGGCATAGCGGCCAACAATGGGACGCACCGAATGGCTGGGCACCGCTTGAGTGGATGGCGATCAAGGGATTCAAGACATACGGCAATGATCGTCTGGCGGAGGATATTGCGCAACGCTGGATGACGCGCGTGATTGCGACTTATGAAAAATCGGGCGTGTTGCTTGAGAAATACGATGTGGAAGCGACCACGATCAGCCCAACAGGTGGCGGTGGTGGGGGTGAATATCCCATGCAGATTGGTTTTGGCTGGACCAACGGCACGCTGCTCGGTTTGATGAACGGCTATCCGGCCGTGGCTGATCGTATTCTCAAGCGCAATCCGCTCGCCAATCAACCGACTGTTCAGGCATTACCGCCTGTCGATGCCTACAGCGTCAGTAATCCTGCCAATAATGGTGAGCAAAAAGGAAAAACAGTATCCGACCCTGCAACACCGCCATCAGTTGAGCATCACTGAATTATTTCTATGAAATATGGCATCGTCGGCTTATTGGAAGATGAGAATGGCCGACGAAGACATGATGCCAGCCTGAAAGTTTATTGTCCGTCTGTATAAAAGAAATATTGATCGTCAAGAGGTAAGTTGACCTGCCGAGTCCAGAATTGGAACTTAAGGCCGGTCAATTTCTGAACTGCGCATTGTTTATTCCGAAGTCGCAATGTGTCCCTATAATTTAATCAATTCCACAACAAACTAGAGTCAGAGGGGAATAACGGTCATTAACGATTTAAAAACGGTGGAAACGTGTAATTAATGATTTTTTGATTTCCTGTATGCCACGATACTATTCTATTCTGATGTGGTAATTCGTTGTTTATTATATAATTGGTAAGTATCAATATTAAAGATATATAGGGGCTAAATCAATGCAAGAGATCCCGTTTGTATTGGCGAAAACCCCGGCAGCATCTTCTCTTGTTGATAAATTCCAGGAAGTTGAATTTTCCGGCATATATAGTAATTATGGCCCGAAGAATACACAGTTTGAAGCTGCTTTGCAGTCAAGACTGTTTGGCTCGCAAGGTTGCTGTCTGACTGTTTGCAATGCCACGATCGGCCTGATGACCGCGATGAAGCAGGCGGCCAGAAAGCGTCCGCGCACGTCGCCTTCACCTCGTTATGCCCTGATGCCGGCATTCACTTTTGCCGCTGCGGCACATGCTGCTCTCTGGGCAGGGTTCACGCCGCTCTTCTGTGATATTGACGCGGGAAGCTGGGGCGCCTGTCCGCAGTCCGAGCGCCGCCTGATTGCGAAATACGGCAGTGATATCGATCTGATCGTGCCATACGCGACATTCGGCAACAACATCGATCTGGACCACTACGAACGACTTCATCGTGAGACAGGTGCCGGCATTGTCGTTGATGCGGCGGCGTCCCTGGGGGCGATCGATGAACGTGGACGCGGCTTCGGTACGGGGTTCAGGCATCCTGTCGTGTACTCGATGCATGCAACCAAGACATTCGGCGTCGGTGAGGGGGGCGTTATTTATTGTGCTGATCCCGATACGATCGCGACCTTGAGGATAATGGGGAATTTCGGCTTCGGTGAGCCACGCTGCGCGACGATGCCCGGCCTGAATTCCAAGATGACCGAGATGACTGCGGTCGTGGCCCTCGAATGTCTCAAGACGATCAATGATGTTTCCGACAAGCGCGAGATGCTTGCCGATGCCTATCGCCGGTCGTTGATATCGGAATTCAAGCTGCAATCGCGCACCGGTCGACGCACGGCGTATCAGTTCATGCCACTCCTGTTGCCGAAATGGGTATCGCGCGATGCCGTGCGGGCCTCATTGAGCGCGCAAGGCATTGGAACGGGAGCGTATTTCTCTCCTCATCTGATGCAGCAGCCCTATTTCAGGGCGCAATGTGAAGCGGATGATCTGACGGTGACCGATGACGTCGGGGCGCGTATTCTTTCGTTGCCTTTGTGGACCGATATGACGACGTCCATCGTCGAGCGTGTCGTGACGGCATTGCATCAGTGCGTCCTGTCCAACCCCGCCGATCAGAGGGCTGCCTGATGAACGCGATCGAGACGTTGCGCCCGATGTCGAAAGGGACATACGGTCTGGTGATTGTCGGAGCCGGTCCGGCGGGGCTTGCGCCGCTTCTGGCGGCCGCGAAGGCGGGATCGCTGGGCGAAGTGCTGGAACGGGGCGTTTTTCTGGTCGATCGGGCAGCCCATGCCGGTGCCGGTCGTATTGGCAACTACATTATTCGCTCCGACAGTTCTGCCGAGACATTCGTGTCCTGCGTGCGTGATTGCCCCGTACCCGAGCTGGCTGCCCTTGCCGAGACGGAGATCGCACGTGATATCGCGGAAAAAGGCGCGGGGTGCATTCCTCTGGAGCAAGCCGGGCGCTTTCTGGCGATGGTGGGGCGCGTGCTTGCCGATCTGATTGCGGCATCGCCTCGGGGACGGGTTGCGCTCCGCACCGAAGTGCGTGAATTGCAGAAACAACCGGATGGTAGCTGGATTGCCACTCTTGAAAGCCATGCAGGGGACCGGCGCGAGCATGTGCGGTGCCTGACGGCGCTGGTGGCGACCGGGGCCAATCAGGATCGCGAGCGCCTGCGCCATATTCCGGTCGGGGGCAGGCCGTTGCTGCCGGCTTGCGACGCGCGGCTGGTGCAGTCGGACGAGTTCCTCAGTCATGACGGTTTCCGTCGCGCCATGGCGCGGCTGGCAGGGAAGGAAACGCCCCGTATCGCCATCGTTGGCGGTTCGACCAGCGCGATGTCCTGCGCGAAATATGCCCTGGAGGCATTGGGCGACAGGGCGATGCCTGGCGCCATTACGCTACTGCATCGGCGCCCGCTCTCGGTCTTCTATCATAGCCGAGAGGCGGCAGCGGCCGACGGTTATGAAGCATTCGACGATGATGACATCTGTCCCGTCAGCGGGTTCGTTCATCGCTTCGGTGGTTTTCGTTTCGACTCGCGCGAATTAATCAAGCAGATACTGGGGATCAATGTTGCGGCGGTGGAGAAACGGATCGTCTGTCAGCGTATCGTGGACGGAACGGATCACGCCGTCCGGGAGACACTGGAGCAGGCGGATCTGGTGATTGCGTGCCTGGGTTATCGTCCCGCCGGTGTCGCGCTGCGTGACGTCGACGGATTGCCGATTACCTTGCGGTCGGAAGTGGCCGATGCGCCGATGGTCAATCCCGCTTGCGGTCTGCTGGACAGCGATGGCGTGGAAATCGGCGGTCTGTATGGCATCGGTCTGGCGGCGGGCTATCGGCCTCCGCCGGAAATGGGGGGAGAGCGCAGTTTCTCGGGGCAGGTCAACGGTTTGTGGCTGTGGCAAAACGACGTCGGACGCCTTGCGATCACGCGCGTTCTGACGACGATACGCCGCTTCGATCATGCGAGTAGGTCCGTTGCCGCCTGATATCTCCCAGCAAATGGCCTATTCGGCGGCGGCTTGTCCGTTCGACTCGAGCTTCGAGACGAACCTCTGCCGCAAGGCCTACGACATTCTTGGCTGGCATATTGTCAGCCAACTGGCCTTGCCGCCGCGTGCGCGTGTGGTCGATGCGGGGTGTGGAACGGGTCGCTGGAGCGCTCGCTTCCTGAAGCGGGGTCACAACGTCACGGGGATCGAAAACGCGCCCGGGATGATTCAACGTCTGCACGACAGGGCGTTCGGTCCTGCTTTCATCTTATGCGAAAGCGACATGGAAACAGCCCGGATCGGCGATTCAGAAGCCGATCTCGTCATCGCCATTGGTTCGTTGCAATATTGTGACAATCAGGCACGCGTCATTCGACGGTTTTTTGATTGGCTTCGTCCCGGCGGGCAGGTGGCGATCATGGTGGATTCGCTCGGTGCGTTGGTCTCGGAGTGTATCCAGAAAGGCAAGGCCGAGGACGCGCTGAGATTCCTGCGCACCCGGCAGGGGTCCTACACAATGGATCACGTCGTCACGCCGCTTCATCTCTACGATCGATCGGAATTATGCGGCGAGTTTCTGGCGGCTGGCTTCGAGGACGTGGCGTGCACGGGGCTGGTGGTCAGCGCGGCCGCGCTGGGGCGGGAGGGCTGCTCGATCGCCATGCGTGAAAACGAGGCGGCCTTCCTGGCATGGGATGCGGCGCTGGCGGAAGATCCGTTCATGGCCGATAGCGGCCTGCATCTGATGCTGACCGCCCGTCGGCCGGGCTGAATTTCGGCTCAGGACACCGCCATCAGGGCCGCATCGCCACCCACCGCGGCGGTGTTGGTCGTGACAACCCGCTCCTCCAGCAACCACTCCGGGCGCGTGCCCTCGATCATGTAAATCGGCACCACACGGCCTTCGCGTGCCGTGACGGTTGCCGCTACCTGTTCGGCGGTGGGGGAATGCGGCTCCATCAGGATCGCAGCGCATTCGGGGATCGCGCCCGGATCGATCCGCTGGATATGCGACACCAGCGAGGGCGGCAGGCGTGTCATCCATTCCACCGCGGCATCGGGGGCTGCCACGAGTGCTGTGTTGCCGGCAGCAAGCGCGATGCCAACGGCGTCCAGAACGGCTGGCCAGCTATCCGCCGCGCAGATGACCGGACCGCGCGGGATCAGCGTGTGTACGTTTGTCTCGCCGACCGGGCCGGGCAGTGTGAGTGAGGCGCCACACAATGCGTGGCCGATCGCATCGCGCGCGCGGCGGGCAGCGGATGGCTCCCGCGTTTCCAGGAAGGCCAGTAATGAGCGCGCCGTCGCCGGAACGCTGCCGGGAACGAGCGGCGAATAGGCAGGGCATGCCGATAGCAGGCGACGAAGCGTCAGTGGGCCGCCCGCTTTGGGACCGGTTCCGGACAAGCCATTGCCGCCGAATGGCTGGGAGCCGACCACGGCACCGATCATGTTGCGATTGACGTAGAGATTGCCGGCGTTGATCCGCGAGCAAACGCGCTCGATGGTCGAGCGGACGCGGCTGTGCACGCCGAACGTCAGGCCGTAACCGGTGGCATTGACCGCATCGACCACGCCGTCGAGTTCCGACCGTGCAAAGCGACGCACATGCAGGACAGGGCCGAAAACCTCCCCGCCGATATCGGCCACGCGTCCGATCTCGATCAGCGTCGGCGCAATGAAATGACCGCGCACGCAGTCCGGCGAGAGTTCCGTGTGCCAGATCTTGCGTCCGGCACGGCGCATCCGGTCGATATGGTCGTCAATGCGGGCCTGAGCCTCGGCGGAGATGACGGGGCCGATATCCGTCTCGAGCAGGGCCGGATTGCCGACGCGCAGTTCGCGCATGGCGCCGCAGAGCATGGTCAGCAGGCGGTCGGCACATTCTTCCTGCACGAGGAGTACGCGCAGGGCGGAGCAGCGTTGTCCGGCACTGTCGAACGCGGAAGCGATGATATCGGCGACAGCCTGTTCCGGGAGTGCCGAGGAATCCACGATCATCGCGTTCTGGCCGCCGGTTTCGGCGACCAGCGGTACGGGCTGTCCGTTGCGGCCGATACGACCGAACAGCTGGCGGCTGATGAGTTTGGCCACAGCCGAGGAGCCGGTGAACATCACGCCGTCCACGCGCGGGTCTTCAACCAGCGCCGCGCCGACCGTGCCGTCGCCGGGCAGGAATTGCAGCGCGTCGGGCGGAATACCGGCTTCGTGCAGGAGTTCTACCGCACGCGCGGCGATCAGCGGCGTTTCCTCGGCGGGCTTGGCGATTACATTGTTGCCGGCAGCCAGTGCGGCGGCGATCTGCCCGATGAAAATGGCGAGCGGGAAATTCCATGGGCTGATGCAGACGATCGTCCCAAGCGGCGTGTGTGTGGCGTTGTCGAATGTTGCCCGGATCTGGGCCGCGTAGAACCGAAGGAAATCGACGGCTTCGCGCAGTTCGGCGATGGCATTCGGGAAGCTTTTGCCCGCCTCGCGGACGATCAGGCCGAGCAGTTCGTAATCAGCGCCTTCCAGCAGGTCGGCGGCGCGCTCGAGCGGGGTGGCGCGTTCGTCCGGCGTGCGTCCGGCCCAAATGGGTGAGGTCGCGGCGCGGTCGAGTGCGGCGAGAATGTCGGCGGGCGTCGCGTCGATCACCTCGCCGATATGGTCTTCGCCGATGGCCGGGTTATGAACCACCCGTCCGCGCCGGGGGGAAGTGGCTGCCGGGGTGACGGTCGGCGCGGCACGATAGTGGCGGGGCGTGGACAGGGTCGCGCTGAGTGCGCGGATTGTAGGCTCGTCCGTCAGATCGATGCCCAGCGCGTTGCGCCGTTCCGGCCCGAATAATTGAGGAGGGCGCGCGATATGCTCGTTGGCGCTGCCCGGGAGCGCTGCGGCGTGCGCGGTGTCGATCGGGTCATCGATCAGACGTTCGATCGGCATGTTGGCGTCGGCGGCCTGATTGACGAAGGACGAGTTGGCGCCGTTTTCCAGCAGACGGCGCACCAGATACGCCAGAAGTGTTTCGTAGGCACCGACGGGCGCATAGATTCGACAAGGGACATTCAATCCCTGTTTCGAAACGACAGGCTGATAGGTCGTTTCGCCCATGCCATGGAGGCACTGGAACTCATATCGGCCCGGAGAGTGCGGTCCGGCAAGCGCATGGATCGTCGCGATCGTGCGTGCGTTGTGGGTCGCGAATTGTGGATAGATATAATCCGGCGCGTCGAGCAACTGGCGCGCGCAGGCGATATAGCTGATATCCGTATGATGTTTCCGCGTGAAAACGGGGAAGTCGTCCTGTCCCTCGACCTGCGCCCGCTTGATCTCACTATCCCAATAGGCGCCCTTGACCAGTCGCACCATCAGACGATGACCCGTGCGTGCGCCCAGGGCAATCAGCCATTCCAGAACGCGTGGTGCGCGTTTGCCGTAGGCCTGCACCACGAAGCCGATGCCGTTCCAGCCGGCCAGTTCGGGCGCTTCGCAGAGGGATTGAAGCAGGTCGAGCGAGAGTTCGAGCCGTTCGCTTTCCTCGGCATCGATATTCAGCCCGATGTTCAACTGCCTCGCACGGACGGCAAGGGCCTTCAGGATCGGGGCCAGTTCCGTCATCACGCGCGCCCGCTGCGCGCGGCTGTAACGCGGGTGCAGGGCGGAGAGCTTGATGGACAGGCCGGGGCGTTCGTAAAGTGTATCCCCCCGCGCGTGCCTGCCGAGGGCTTCGAGCGCGTCGATATAATCCTGACGGAAGCGCGCGGCGTCGGCGGCGGTCAGCGCCGCTTCGCCGAGCATGTCGTATGAATAGGTGAAGCCTTCATGCTCGCGCGTACTGCTGTGACGGAGCGCCTGCGCGATCGTCTCCCCGATGACGAACTGGCCACCCATCATGCGGATCGCACGGTTGATTCCCTGTCGGACGAAAGGCGCGCTTCCTTTCGCGACAAGGCCGCGCAGGCCGTTCGGCGAGGCCGACAGACGGCTCGTGAGCGACATGCCCCAGGCGGCGGCGTTCACCAGCGTGGGTTGATTGCGCCCGATATAATCGCTCCATGTATTGCGTCCGATCTGATCGCGGATAAGGGCGTCGCGTGTGGCGGCGTCCGGAATACGCAGGAGCGCCTCGGCCAGGCACATCAACGCCACGCCTTCCTCCGAACCGAGGGAGAACGTCTGCATCAAAGCCTCGACGCCATTGCCCGCGCCGCGCGTGCGGAGATTCTGCGCCAGCATCAGCGCGGTGGCGTCGGCCTCGGCGGTTTGCCGTGGCGTCAGCTTGGCGGTTTCGAGAAGCGCTGCCATGCATTGTGGCTCCGGCAGGCGCCGTGCCTGGGAAATGGCGTCCCGAAGGGCGCACGGCTCCGGCTGCGAGGCGAGTAAACCGGCGAAAACGTTCATGGCTTCTCAGAAAAAAAATACGAGGAGGGCGCAGGCATATCGAAACACGCCTGCATGTCTTGCGATGTAGAGGATCGTCGCCGGTTTGAAAATCAGCGCGGCATGGGCAACGATCATTATGACGGCATTTTTCGATTAAGAGTTATTTAAGCCGGGCCCGGCATACTGCCCTTTCGATGGGAAAAGGTGGGAAGGGCTCGCGTGCGCAATCCTCATGACTGTAGCGTTACCAATGCGTCTGACCGGGATGCGATGCGACATCAGGCACGCTGCCACCTTGCCGCCCGGGAGTTCGTTGCGGCGCGTCGCATGGCCGTGCGCGTTCTTGCATACGATCCCGAAGACCGGGAGAGTTTGTCGATCCTGGGCGAAGCACATATGAAGGCCGGAAAGCCTGTCCAGGCATACGCGCCGTTGAAGCGTCGGCTGCGGCTGAAAGATGACTTCCCGATCCGTTTGCTGTTCATCGCATGTCTCGAGCTTTTGAAGCGCGGGGAGGAAGCGACTGCAGAGCGGCAAAGGGCACTGGAGACGTTGCCATCGGCAGGTCATGCGCATTTCCTGTTGGGTATGCTCTTCGAATCCGCCGGCGATCAGCATCAGGCAGAGAGGCTGTATCGAGGCAGTCTCGAGATCGCGCCGTCAGTCGCAGCGGTCCAGCATCGGCTGGGATGCCTGCTTGTCGTTCAGGGGCATCTCGCTTCCGGCATCGACTATCTTCGGCAGGCCATCGAAAACGATCCGACCCGTGCGCTGTACCTTGTCGATCTCAGTTCCGCGCTGGCCGGGCTGGGCGATTTCGATGCGGCGCGCGGCGCTGCGGAGAAAGCGCTCGCAATGGGCCCCGAGACGCACGCGGCGTTGCACAATCTCGGCCATGCCATGCTGAATCTGGACCGGGCAGCCGACGCGATCGGGATTTTCGATCAGGCGCTACGGCATGACGCCGAGCATCCGGCGACACGGTTTTCCCGTGCAACCGCATTTCTGAAGGCTGGTCGGTACGAAGAGGGGTGGCGGGAATATGAGTGGCGCTGGCGCGACTGCCAGCGACCGCGTAACGATATCAATGCGCCGATATGGTCAGGGGAGGACTTGTCGGGACGCCGCATCCTGCTGCATGCCGAGCAAGGCTATGGTGACACGCTGCAATTCGTGCGGCTGGCGTCCACGGTCGCGGCGCTGGGTGCCGAGGTCACGCTTCAGGTGCCTCAACCGCTCGTGCGTTTGCTAAGTGATGTGGTCGGCGTCACGCATGTTGTATCGGCGCTGACGCCCTGGATGACATTCGATTTTCATTGCCCGCTGGCGAGTTTGCCGCTTCGCGTCGGATTGACTGTCGCTTCCGTTCCTGACGCATCTTATTTGAGCGTGCCGCTTACTGAGCGTGTCCGGCAGGGAAACGCGGTCCGAAACCATATGGCAGGCAATGCCGCATGGCCCGATCTGATCGTCGGACTCGTCTGGGCAGGCGATCCGCGCCCGGGTCAGGCGCGGGCGCACATCATCGACCGCCGTCGGTCGGTCGATCTTGCCAGATTGGCGCCATTGTTCACCGTTCCCGGCGTGCGTTTCGCAGGTTTTCAGTTAGGTGCGGCGCGGGAACAAATTGAGACGTCGGGACTTCCGGTCGTGGACGTGACCGATGGAATTCTGGACTTTGCCGATACGGCCGCACGTCTGTCGGGCATCGACCTGTTGATTGCCGTCGATACGTCGATCGTCCATCTTGCGGGCGGGCTGGGCATGCCGGTCTGGATGATATCCCGCTTCGACAATTGCTGGCGGTGGATGGAAAACAGAAGCGACACTCCCTGGTATCCTGGAATGCGCATTTTGCGACAGTCGCAACCGGGTGATTGGGACAGCGTCATCGAGGAGGCGCGAGAGCTTCTGACGCAGTTCTCACAAATCTATCATGCTTCCGCACCGGCGAAGTCCCGCGTGGCATGATCCCGCAGCCATTTGGAGGCCTGCTGCAAATCGGCATGGAAACGTGCTTCTTCCGACTGGCGGCGTTCCGCGTCCGGAAGACGAAGCAAATATGAAGGATGTATGGTTGCCAGCCGTGCGGTTCCGTTCTCCATGATCGTCAAACGACCGCGGGATTGTGCAAGAGTCTGGTTGGTGAGTGATTTGAGCGCCGTGGCGCCTAGCGTTACGATCAGCGATGGTCTGACGATGGCGATTTCCTGCCGGAGCCACCAACGGCAGGCATCGACTTCGTGCGCGGTCGGCGTCTGATGGATGCGGCGTTTCCCACGTGGGGCAAATTTGAAATGTTTCACGGCGTTTGTCAGATAGGCCGAGTGGCGGTCCAGACCTGTATGCCGCATTGCGGCGTTCAGCACCTGACCCGCGGGTCCGACGAAGGGCGTTCCTTTCAGGTCTTCCTGATCGCCGGGTTGTTCGCCGATTATCATCAGTCGGGCGTGATCCGGGCCAGTGCCCGGCACCGTTTGCGTGGCATGGCAATGCAACGCACAGCGACGGCAGGCGGTCAGATCGTGTCTGAGTGACGGCAGGTCGATCGCGTCGCTACCGATATCGACCGGCTGTGCCTGCCGTTCGGTCAGACGCTGGTGAAATGCAGGTGCTTCACCGCTTGTCTGTTGGGCCATCGCCAGAACACGGGCCTCGGCTGTAGCAAGAAGATGGGGAATGGCCGACGCCTCAGGCAGGTTCTTCCAGTAACGTTTCGGCATTTCGGCGCGCATCGCCTTGGTCTTGATGCGCGCGGGATTGAAAATCGATTCATAGTAGGTCAGCCAGAGTGCATCCATGTCATCGCTGATGGCGGGCTGTGCGCAGAGTTCCAGTGAGATGGATGATGAGGTGCCGTCCCAGGCGATTGATCCTCTCGGCGTCAGGATGACCCAATCCATGTCAGCGAAGCGCGCCGTGAAAAATGGAGCAACGACTTCGAGAATATGGTGCTCAGGCTCGAACCACGCCAGAAATTGGCGACGATCGCCCGCGGGCGAAAGATGTTCCCGAAAACGCAGGAAAGCTTTCATCTTATGCGCATCGCGCCGCACCTGATGTTGCATGCGATATGCCCGTACGACATCGCTATCGGTCTTGATCGCCATCAGGTTCGGTTCCGCCTGGCTTCTCCAGGCCAGTCGATAGGCGAGAGTAAAGCGATCCGGATCGCGATGCCGAATGACATCCTCCAGAAGCTTCAGTGTCGAGGGGCGCAACGTGATCTGTGTTCTGACCGGCGGGCATTGGGTGAGGTCGGTTTCGTTCATGGTCGACCACAGCATTTCGTCCTGACCGGCCAGCCGCCATTCGATCTGTTCCGGCGTGATTTGAGCCTGCAAGGCCTGTCGCGCCTGGTGCCGCCACGTTTCGAATCGACCGTTATCGGCTTGAGTAAGGGTGAATTTCATAACAGTGACAATTGTTTTGGCTGGGGCAGAAACAGTGTTCGCAGGTCGCGGCGATCCGTCAGAGCGCTCGGCGACCATCCAGGCGCATGAACAAATGGTTTCAGTTTGCGGAGCGATACGTTCAGGCGGCTTAAATCCTCCAGGCGCAATTGACGATGCCGGCGGGAGGACAGAATGGCCGAGACGGCACGTGGCCCCAATCCCGGCACGCGAAGCAGCATTTCGCGACTGGCGCGATTAAGATCGAGCGGAAACAGCGCACGATTATCCAGCGCCCAGGCAAGCTTGGGATCGAGGTCGAGATCGAGCATCCCATCGGGACGCGAAGCCGTGATCTCATGAAAATCGAAACCATAAAAGCGAAACAGCCAGTCCGCCTGATACAGGCGATGTTCGCGCTGTAGTGGTGGCTGCATTGCCGGAAGAAGGCTGGATGCTTCGGGAATAGGGCTGAAAGCTGAATAATAAACGCGTTTGAGGTGATATCCGCTATAAAGTGACGCGCTGCTGGCCAGGATGGCGCTGTCGTTCGAGCTATCGGCACCGACAATCATCTGCGTGCTTTGCCCACCGGGCGCGAAGCGGCGTGCGACCCGACCGGTAAGGCTCTTGTCGCGACTGGCTTCGATATTCTGTCGCATGTTTCCCATCGCCGTCCGAATGCCGGACGACCGTTTTTGTGGGGCGTATTGAGCAAGGCCTGTTTCGGTCGGCATCTCGACATTGATCGAGACACGATCGGCATAAAGTCCGGCTTCTTCCAGCAGATGTGGCGCGGCGTCCGGGATTGTCTTGAGATGAATATATCCGCGAAAATTGTGTTTCAGCCGCAAGTCGCGTGCGACGCGTACCATCTCCTCCATCGTGTAATCGGACGAGCGGATGATCCCTGACGACAGGAAAAGCCCTTCGATATAGTTCCTTCTGTAGAACTCCAGGGTAATGAAAATCACGTCCTCGACTGAAAATCTCGTTCGTTCAACATTCGATGAGGACCGATTGATGCAATAGGCACAATCATAAATGCAGAAATTCGTCAGCAAGATTTTCAAGAGTGAGATGCAGCGGCCATCCGGCGTGTAGGAGTGGCAGATACCGCTGCGCGCATTCGACCCCAGGCCTCCCGATTGGCGGGAGTCGCGTTTTTCCGCACCGCTTGACGCACAGGAAGCGTCATACTTTGCGGCATCTGAAAGAATGGCGAGGCGAGCGGAAAGCGTTTTCTTCATAGCGAAGTTCACCATATGTTCTTATTCGGAAAACACAAAGAAAAAAGCGTGGGCCCACGGCATCGTAAAAACTGTTGGGAATTTGTTAACCGATTCGATGCTCATCTGGCTCTGCAAAAAATTGCAAAAGCGGAGAAAATTCCATGAGCCTGTCGATCAACACCAATAATGCCGCAATGGCGGCGCTTCAGAGCCTTAACCAGACGACCGCAGCGTTAAATCAGACGCAGAACAGGGTTTCGACCGGCAAGGATGTCAATTCCGCCTCGGACAACCCCGCGGTCTATGCGATCTCGCAGTCGATGAATTCGCAGATTGCGGCCCTTTCGGGTGTTCAGTCGGGTTTGCAGTTGTCCGGCCAGGTGTTGAATACGGCATCGACACAGGCCTCGAATATTTCGATGGCGCTATCGAGTTTGTCGCAAAGCATTATCACCGCCGAGTCGAATGGCTTCAACGCCAACACCATGCAGCAGCAAATCAACAATACGCTGTCGCAGATCGATTCCTACGCCAACAGCGCGACGATGCAGGGAATCAACCTTCTCTCCGGCGCCACTGGTAATGGGGTGAAATACACGTCGATCTCGACGGCGCAGGACGTCAACGGCACGCTCTACACACAGAGCGGCTTCAATGCCACGTCCGCAGGGTTGGGGCTGGCAGGTCTGAATATCAATCAGCAGGGCGCTTCCATCGACTTGGGGAAAGACCAGTTCGTCAACGCGGATTCGGGAACGACTGCGGCTGCGAGTAATCTGCAAATCAAAAATACCGCTGCGACGGCGAGCACCGGCACAGCACAAAATCCGGCGATCAGCTACAATTTCGTCATGGATAATCATGGGGGAACCGGCAGTTCGACCGGGCTTTCGTCGAATGCCACCATTGGTGCTCAACTGGCTTCGGCAATCGGCATTACGACGGCGGCAAATCTGACGGTCGGCACTGACGGTACGATTTCGGATACGGATACGTCGGTCACCCTTAGCAAGCAGTCGACCGATAGCAGCGGCAATACGACTTATGCCTTCAGCAATGGAACGTCCATCACCGCGTCAAAGGATGCCAGCGGGAATACGACGTTTACCGCGTCGACTGCCTTCGACGCGAATGGTAATGCAACGGCTCAGACCGTTGTCGTGGATGTGAACACCAAATCGGCGTCGGCTCTGCCCTCGACCGCGACGACGGGGTCGAAAATTTCAGCGCAGACCCAGGCGCAGACCGATTTGTTGACGACCGCCATGTCCAACGCCGGCTTTCAGGTGACAGCGGATGCCAACAATACGCTGACAATCAGCGGCAACAATATTGATGGCACATCCAATCTGCCTTCGTTCGGAAAAACACTCAATGATTCATCGGGTGCGGCCGTGACAACGGATGTGACGGGATCGGCGGCAAGCGGGTCACAAATTGCACTGGCGACCGTGCAGGCAGCTATTACGAAAATGGGCTCGATTTCGGTATCGCTTGGATCGAGCACGAATCAGGTCTCCCAGATACAGACCTCGGTCAGCAGTTTGTCGAATGCGCTGACGACCGGTGTGGGTGCGCTGACCGACGCGGATCTGGCTGCTGAGAGCGCCAAACTGACGTCGCTCCAGACAAAACAACAACTTGCAATCCAGTCGCTCTCAATTGCCAATTCACAGTCTTCAACCCTATTGAGTCTCTTCAGGGGCTAACAACCAAAGCCGCCTCGAGAGGTAATGCCGATTGGGGCGGCTCAATGAGCAGCCGTATTTCAGAGAAAATTCAAATTTGATATAAAGGCATAAAATTGAATTACGCGGTCTCGAGGTATGTCCGGCAGACGGACAGTGGTCTCTCTTCGAAGGATGTCGAAATTGACTCCTTTAAAAGAGCGAATAATCTTCTTCTCAATGCCGGCACAGTGGACGAGCGGCGTTCGGCGCTTCGTATCAATTATATGATGTGGAGTATTTTGACGCGCGGCGTGGATCGGACCGACAATCTTTTGCCGGATTTATTGAAAAAAGACCTGATTAGCCTGGGCGGGTGGGTCATGAATTTCAGCAATGCCGCGTTAAACGACTCAAGCGATCTACAACCTTTGATAGATATCAATCGGGATATGATTGATGGTTTGAATCAATCAAAAGAGGTTGCTCAGCAAAAGTCAGAAAGACATGACGGCGTTTTCGGAATGGCAGTGTAGTGCCAGCATGAGGTGATTGTTGGTGGCAAAGTCCACGTTCAGGACTGGACAGGACCGTATATTTTCAGAAAGGCATCCCCTGTCTTTCGCGCAACTTCTTGAATGGCCGCCTTGCTGCAATCAACGGGAAGCTCTAGTCGCCGACGTTGAATAATTCGTGTCTGGCACAATGCGAAGAATTGCTCGGCTGCGAAAACAGGGTCATCTATCGCGAGATTGCCTTTTTTGCTCTCGTTTTCAAGCCATGCCGACATATTCCTCAATACGATGCCGGAACCGTAACGCCAGAAGATGTCCGCCAGATGAGGAAATTTGGGTGCTTCGGAAACAATAATTCGATACATGCCCACCGGGCTTGGGCTAATTAGGATAGTGATAAATTCAGCAGCAGCCGTAACAAGTGTTTCTGCACAATTTCCTTCAGGCGTTGAAATGCGCTCGAACATCGTTGCAAGTTTGAGTCTGCTGAGTTCATCAATTAGCGCAGCAAAAAGATCGGCTTTATTTTCAAAGTGATTGTAGAGCGTGCCTTTTGAGACCTTGGCGCGTTGCGCGATCTGGGACATCGACGCGCCTTCGTAGCCATGTTCCAGAAAAACGGCCTCTGCGCCGCGCAAGACCTGTTGACGCTTTGCACAAAAGTGTTGCGTTGCCGACGCATCCTCCGGGTTTGAAGCAGAGTTGGCGAAGTCGTCAGGCATCAGAATAGGGGTCCGTGATATATGAAAGGCGCACAAATTGAGCGCAGGAAGATCATTCAGATCTTTCCTATGCTGACCGAACCGGTCGATCAGCGCAAGAATTAATTGTCCGATCGGTCAGGTGCGTCGTGTGCGGCGGGCTGCTGGGCTTGCGCATAATCGAGGAAGGCAAATCCTTAGGCTTTGACCGCTACGGCCTGATTGCATCCAAGATGCGCAGACAACGCAGGTCACATCACGAAACGAATGCCTGCGCTGGATAGCCTTGTGCAAAAAGATGCGCACGCAGGCCCGCATGATTGACCTGCGTTACGATCTCCTCGCGAACGTGTGGCTTTGCGTGATATGCAATCCCCAGCCCGGCTGCTCTCAACATGGGAAGATCGTTTGCGCCATCACCGGTGGTCAACGTGGCGCCTAACTTGACGCCTCGTTCCGCCGCAAGGCGTTCGAGATGCTGAAGTTTGGCATTGGGGCCCAGGATTGGTGCTGCCAGCTCTCCGGTCAGGACACCGTTCCGTATGGCAAGTTCATTTCCGTGATGCTCATCGAAACCGCACGCCGCAGCAACATGATGGGTGAAATAGGTGAACCCACCCGAGACCAACGCCGTGCGTGCGTTATGTGCTTTCATGGTCTGGACCAGCGTTTTTGCGCCGTCCTGAATGACGAGCTTTTCGAGGACTTTTTTCAGGGTGTCGGCGTTTTTCCCTTTTAGTAACGCGACGCGCGCCTGAAGCGCCGCATCGAAGTCCATTTCGCCGTTCATCGACGCCTCAGTGATGCGCCGCACCTCGTCGCCACATCCTAAGAGATCCGCAAGATCGTCCAGCGTTTCATTCTTCAGGATCGTGCTGTCCATGTCGGCAACCAGCACGGCCTTGCGGCGTCCACGACTTTTCAGCAGCAGCGCGTCGACCTGATGTCGTGCGAAACTTGCGCGCAGCGTCGCTGCCGACGGCGAGCCGGCACCGGGTGCGGGGCAGGGGATGTCGACCGCTTCGCCCGGCGAGAGGATGTTGGGCTTGGCGCCCTTCACCATGTTTCGCGCAACGTCGATCACCGCGGTGGGAAGTGTGCCGTTTTCACGATTGGCGACAAGAGTCAAAACATAAGGAAGGGTCATCTGGGCTCGAAAACTAACGACGATTATGGCAGGGGATGCGCCATGACACACTCCCGGATCGCGATCATTGTGGCGGGACCGACCTGCTCGGGCAAGTCGGCGCTCGCGCTGAATCTGGCAACGCGGTTCGGGGGACATGTTCTCAATGCCGATTCAATGCAGGTTTATCGCGACTTGCGCGTTCTGACGGCACGCCCGTCGGAGCACGATGAAAACGCTGCCCCTCATCGGCTTTACGGTGTGCTGGATGCGGAAAAGGCGGGCAGTGTGGCGTGGTGGCGCTCGGCGGCGCTTGACGCCATGGCAACTGCCTGGCGTGCCGGTGCTGTGCCGATCCTGTGCGGGGGCACAGGCATGTATCTCCGGGCACTCACGGATGGTCTGGTCGAAGTGCCGGATCCGGGGGCATCGGCGCGGGAGGAAGCGCGTACGATGATTGAGGTGGAGGGCGCGGCATCCGTCCATGCGCGGCTGGCGGCAGTGGACCCGGAAACGGCAAGCGGCCTTCGCGCCACGGATGGGCAGCGGATTGCGCGCGCCTGGGAAGTCTGGCGCGGTACGGGGCATGGTCTGGCATGGTGGCGGAAGCAACCGGGTCTGCCGCCTGCACCCTGCCGGTTTCTGGCCGTGCGTCTCGATCCCCCGCGCCCCTTGTTGCGGGAGGCAATCGCAAAGCGATTCCGGACAATGCTCGACGAGGGAGCGTTGGCGGAAGTGGATGCCCTGATGGCACGCGATCTTTCATCCGCCCTGCCAGCCATGCGTGCGCATGGCGTGCCGGAATTGATCGCTTACCGTCATGGGACGATCGGTCTGGACGAAGCGCTGGAACGGGCAGTCCTGGCGACGGGACGCTACACGCGCCGACAGGCGACATGGTTCAATCATCATTCTCTGGCAACTGACGAAGACACATACATTTCGCGCGATAGATTCGACCCGTCTGCGCAACTTTCGAAAAGAGAATCAGATAAAATAGAAATTTTCATACATGAGCGATTGACGTGCGTCTAAGCACCGCCTAAACCCGCCCGCTCAACCAGAGGGGTGCGATCAATGGACGCGTCGATACGACAGGATGAACGGAACACACCAGCGCTGAATGGCGCCGAGGTGCTTCTGCGCGTCCTCGTCGAACAGGGTGTCGAGGTTATTTTCGGCTATCCGGGCGGCGCCGTGCTGCCGATCTACGACGCGCTCTTCAAGCAGGATAGCATACGGCATGTGCTGGTGCGGCACGAACAGGCTGCCGTGCATGCCGCGGAAGCCTATGCGCGCTCGACGGGCAGGGTGGGCGTGGTGCTGGTCACCAGCGGTCCGGGTGCCACGAATGCCGTGACGGGTCTGGTCGACGCGCTGATGGATTCCATTCCTGTAGTCTGTTTGTCGGGACAGGTGCCGACGGCGCTGATCGGCAATGATGCGTTTCAGGAAGCGGATACGACCGGCATCACGCGTCCTGCGACCAAGCACAATTACCTGGTCAAGCGGCCGTCCGACCTGGCGCCGATCGTGCGTGAGGCTTTCGAGGTGGCGCGTGGCGGTCGGCCCGGTCCGGTTCTGATCGACCTGCCGAAGGACATCACGGTCGGCAAGGCGCCCATGCCGGCACCCGGGCAGGGTCGGCTGCACCGTCTTTACAACCCACGTCTGGATGCGGACCGTAACGCGCTGGCGCAGACGATCGCCGCGATGAAGCGTGCCAAACGACCGCTTTTTTACACGGGCGGCGGTGTCATCAATTCCGGGCCGCAGGCTTCAGCCGCGCTGCGCGAGCTTGCACGACGCACGGGTTTTCCCGTCACTTCGACATTGATGGGATTGGGCGCGTTCCCCACCACCGACAGGCAGTTCCTTGGCATGCTGGGCATGCATGGCAGTTATGAAGCGAATCTGGCGACGCATGGCTGCGATCTCCTGATCGCGCTCGGCGCGCGTTTCGACGATCGCGTGACAGGACGGGTTGATGCGTTCTCCCCGGATTCATTCAAGGTGCATGCCGATATCGATCCGTCCCAGATCAACAAGATCATCCGCGTGGACGTGGCGCTTCAGGGCGATGTCGGGCGCACGATCGAGGCGTTGCTGGCCGCCTGGGATGGCGATGGGCAGGATATTTCCGAATGGTGGGCGCAGATCGAGGCGTGGCGGGCGCTCGACAGCTTCGGTTTCGAGCAGGACAAGAAGGCCGATGCCATTATCAGGCCGCAATATGCCGTCCGGCGTCTGTATGAACTGGCAAGCGCCACCGGGCGTGACACGTTTGTGACCACGGAGGTCGGCCAGCACCAGATGTGGGCCGCGCAGCACTTCCAGTTCGACAAGCCGAACCGCTGGCTGACATCGGGCGGTCTCGGGACGATGGGTTATGGTCTTCCAGCCGCCGTGGGCGCGCAGGTGGCCAATCCCGATGCGTTGGTGATCGATATCGCCGGTGAAGCGTCGACCCTGATGAATATTCAGGAACTGGGGACGATCGCGCAATATCGCCTGCCGGTTAAGCTGTTCATCCTGAACAACCGCTATATGGGCATGGTCCGGCAATGGCAGGAATTGCTGCACGGTTCACGGTATTCGCAGTCTTACAGCGAGGCGCTGCCCGATTTCGTGCGACTGGCCGAAGCATTTCATGGAACGGGGCTTCGTGCGACGTGCGTCGGCGAGCTGGATGGCGTGATCGAACGCATGTTGGCGCATGACGGTCCGGTTGTCGCCGATATCTGTGTTGCGCAGGATGAAAACTGCTACCCGATGATTCCGTCGGGCGCGCCGCATAACGAGATGTTGCTGGGCCCGGATGCCGAAGCCAATGCCGCAAAAGTGACGCAGGAAGGGATGATGCTGGTCTGATGTCCGACGATATTCAAACAGCCGTTATCGCGGTGCTGATCGAGAACGAGAGCGGTGCGCTGGCGCGCGTCGTCGGGCTGTTTTCCGGGCGCGGCTACAATATCGAGAGCCTGACGGTTTCGGTCGTCGATCCGGCACAGTCCCTCTCCCGTATCACGATCGTGACCTCGGGCACGGCGATGGTGATCGCGCAGATCAAGGCGCAGCTCGCCCGGTTGATCCCCGTGCATGGCGTCAGCGATCTGACGGCCAGCGGGCCTTATGTGGCGCGCGAGATGGCTTTGGTCAAAGTTGTCAGCCATGGCGAGTCACGCACCGAAGGCATGCGCATCGCCGACGCTTTCCGGGCGCGCATCGTCGATACGACGGCGGGCTCGTTCGTTTTCGAGATGACGGGCGCGGCGGAGAAGATCGACGCGTTTGTCGAACTCATGCGCCCGCTGGGTCTGGCCGAGGTATCGCGAACCGGTATCGCCGCCATCACGCGCGGGCCTGAAACCTTTCATTCCAACCAGGAGTCTTTCTGATGCGTGTCTATTACGATCGCGACGCCGATCTGGGTCTGATCAAGAGCAAGAAGGTCGCGATCATCGGCTACGGCAGCCAGGGTCACGCGCACGCCAACAACCTCAAGGACAGCGGCGTTCCGGAGATCGTCATCGGCCTGCGTCCTGAGTCCTCGGCGGTGAAGAAGGCGCAGGACGCCGGTTTCACGGTGATGAGCCCGTCCGAAGCCGCGGCCTGGGCCGATGTCGTCATGGTGCTGACGCCGGATGAGGGCCAGGGTGCGCTCTATAAGGAACATCTGGAGAAGAACCTGAAGCAGGGCGCGGCACTGGCATTCGCGCACGGTCTTTCCATTCATTTCCGCATCATCGAGGCCCGTCCGGATCTGGATGTGTTCCTGATTGCGCCGAAGGGGCCCGGCCATACGGTTCGCTCCGAATACCAGAAGGGTGGCGGCGTGCCGTCGCTGGTGGCGGTTGCGCAGAATGCATCCGGTTCGGCGCTGGAAATCGCGCTGTCCTACGCATCGGCCAATGGTGGTGGTCGCGCCGGCATCATCGAGACCAGCTTCAAGGAAGAAGTCGAAACCGATCTGTTCGGCGAGCAGGCCGTGCTGTGCGGTGGTCTTGTCGAACTGATCCGCGCGGGTTTCGAAACGCTGGTCGAAGGCGGTTATGCGCCGGAAATGGCCTATTTCGAGTGCCTGCACGAGATGAAGCTGATCGTGGATCTGATCTACGAAGGCGGCATCGCGAACATGAACTATTCGATCTCGAACACGGCGGAATACGGCGAATATGTCACGGGGCCGCGCATCGTCACGCCGGAAACCAAGGCAGAGATGAAGCGTGTGCTGACCGATATTCAGGATGGCACGTTCGTGCGTAATTTCATTCTGGAGAACCAGTCCGGCGGTGTGGGCTTCAAGGCCATTCGTGCCCGCAACGACGCGCACCAGATCGAGAAGGTGGGCGAGAAGCTGCGCGAGATGATGCCCTGGATCGCCAAGGGCAAGCTGGTGGACAAGGCCCGCAACTAAAATCTTGCCGATTGAATCGGAGAATGAGCCCCGCACCAAGGTGTGGGGCTTTTTTATGCCGGGCGCCTCTCGGTCAAAGAGGTTCGTTCGACACTTGCGATCGTCGTCAGGCGGCTGATTTGCTTCGGCGTCGTCTGGCCGATGGTTGATCGTCGGATTTGAGCAGCGACTCAAGGCTGCCGATACGCCGCTTGAGGGATGCGATAAGCTGGCGCCGTTTGCCGTCAGCATATTCCTGTGCTTCTTCCCGGGTGAAGAAGCAGTCCTTGCCCAGACGAAAGGCGTGGCTGCCGTCCTCCGGCGTGAACCAGCCATCGTCGCGCGCGGTGCCGCGCACGGCCTGCACGTTGCGACGCAGCGCATGCTTTGTCAGCCAGACCTCCTGCACCTTGTTGGCGTCATCGAGATTGAGGCGGCGAATGGCTCCGGAACTGGTTTTCTCCGCCCAGAGAGCCGGCGCAATGTCTGCGGTGGAACGGCTCCTTTTTTCCTCAAGGCGCGGGGATCGCCGGGTTGCACCTGTTGCGGGCGAAATGGTCAGGGGAATCGAACGTGTCATGGATATTCTCTGGAAATAATTGGCTTTTCATGGCGCCGAAGCCGGACTGTTGACTGGCGATGGGGCGGCGCTTGTCAGGCAGGGGACGATCAGCCACCACGGCGAGGCATCGCTGGTGCTTTCGTCGTCATTGCCTGCCCGGGCTTACCTCGGGATGGATATGCTGCGACACGACGGCGACACAGGACATGATGAGGGCATCGCGACGGTCGTCGGATACGAAGCAGTGTGGGCGGACCGACATGTCATCCGGGGTTGTCTCACTCGCTTTGGGGATAGGTGGCGATCAGCGCGGTCTGTCGACGCCATTGCCACAGCATGTTCATGGTGCCGGCGCCGCGATGGCCGCGTTTCTTCATCAGGTCGCCGATGCGGAACGCGCGTCCGTAGAAGTCGAACTGGATGCGGTAGATATCCAGCAGGTTCTTTTCGGGCGACCACATATGGATGGGTTCGGAACCGATGCCATTGACCTCGATGATCTGAAAATCCTGACCGGCCCGCAGGCTGTCGATTGATCTGAAGCGGAGATCGATCCGCCCATGATGAAAATCCGGGTAGGACTGGGCAATCCTGTCGATGCGCTCACTCAACTGGCGGGAGACGAGGGACGTAGCATCCCGAAATTGCGATCCCTTGGAGTGATTGCCGGTGAAAACGAGACGAACGCGCTCTCCCTGCTTCGGAATCGTATCAAGGCGTCCTGTCAGTCTCGGGAGATAAATGTGCGGGACTTTGCCGGCGCGCGGATGCGCCAGCACGAGATCGCGTAACGTTCTCACGCCATCTCCCGTCACTTCCGGGGGCGACTTGAAAGTCATCGACAGGATGCGGCCATGCTGTTCGGTCGGCTGGCGCGAGTAGAAGATGCCGGCCTCGTTCTCGTAGGGGATGAACGCCTGCAGCATGACGAGCGTGTCATCAGCGTATTGGCGCAGCGTATCCCGTAACTGTTCCCGGCTGGAGACAAGGCGCACACCGGCCCCCTTGCAGCCGATATCGGGCTTCAGCACGACCGGAAAAGAGAAACCGGCCGCGCTCATTTCCTTAAGTGCCGTTTCGAAGGCTGCGGGGCCTGTCGGGAAGGTGCGCCAGGGCGCGACATGACGCGTGGCGTCTGGGCCGCCCTGCGCCAGGATTTCGCTCTTGCTCTCGTTGCAGAGGCCGCCGCTCGGGATATGAGGGTTGGCGAGCGTCGCCACGGCGAAGTCGCGATAACGCAGACCAGACAATATCCAGAAGATAACCAGAGGGCCATAGATGACCCATCCTGGAAGAAATTCCGAAGGCGACAGCACGCGTTCCATACGCGCATCCTTGTCCGACACCGAAATTCGACCTGCGTTTCGAAGCGCGTCACTCATGACGGATGGCCGGCAGTCGTCTCGTGGTCATGCAGCATAGGGCAGTTCACGGTCTCGAAGCAGAAAAGGTGCATCGAAAGACGCCAGCGTTCGAAGGACAGTGGTGAAATCCTGTTGCGTGCCCGGAAGGAACGACAAGGTGCGCCGTATATGGCCGCTGGGTGCGATCAGATAGGCTGCATGTTCCTCGATCGGTGGCTCTGCGGGGCCCAGTTCCATCTGCGGACCGGCCCAGATTTTTTCGATCTTCCGCTGTGGATCGGCGACGACATGCAGGCCGCCGAATTCCGCGCCAGCGGTGACGTGGCCCTGCGGAACCGTGTGGGGTGCGCACAAGCCCAGCAGACGAACCGCGTTGCCGTCGACGGACGCAATGCCGCAGCGCAGGCTGGCTGGTGTGAAATCCGCAGGGCGGGTCAGGACAACGCTCCATTTCTCCCGCCGCCATGCGTGGAAAGTCGTCGCGCGCCCTGCGATGACGAGGGGAAACTCGGGTGCGCGCCAGCCGGGGAACAGTCCCATTGTAACCTCTCCATCAAGCGCTACCGCGCGGCAAAAGACAGGCCGCAATCGGCGATGGATTGGATAAAACAGAACCTAATCGTGTTTGTAAAGAAAAAACGCCAAAACGGTGAGTTAACCAATAAAAACACTTCAAAAAACAGTTAAATGGCAACGATGTATGGAAGCATCAGCGCAGGCGACGCGACACCCCTGTGCCGATTGCCTGGATAGCGCCGACGAGAAGGATAAGGACGCCGACCACGCTGAGCATGACCGTGGTGTTGAAGCGTTGATAGCCATAACGAATGGCGAGATCGCCCAATCCGCCGGCGCCAATCGTGCCGGCCATGGCCGATGCGCCAACCAGGGTCACCAATGTCACCGTCAGTCCGGCGACGAGGCCGGGCAGTGCCTCGGGGATCAGGACATGGCGCACGACCATCCAGCGCGAACCGCCCATGGCGCGGACAGCATCGACGAGCCCGGCATCGACCTCTCGTAGCGATACTTCGGCAATCCGCGCGAAGTAGGGCACAGCAGCGATGGAGAGCGGCACGATGGCCGCCGTCGTGCCAAGGGACGTCCCGACGAGCAGCCGCGTGACGGGAATCAGCAGCACGAGGAGAATGATGAAGGGGATGGCGCGCACCACGTCGATCAGGAAACCAAGGAATTTGGCGATCCACGGTGCGTGAACAAGACCGCCGCGGCCCGTCGCGATCATCAGCAGGGCCAGCGGCAAGCCGCCGATCACGGCGATGGCCCCGGATGCCAGAACCATTTCCAGCGTCTCGAAAAGGGCGTGAAGGACGAGTTCAGCGATCAGCCGGGACATGACCGAGCGTCTCCATTGTTTGGCTGATTTCCCGCAGGAAGGTGAAAGCGTCCGGCGGCACGTTGCCTGAAAGCCGCAGGATCATGTCGGCTGTCGACGCCCCCGCCAGATCGACGACACCGCCCTGGACAATCGTCGCCTCGACGCTGAAGCGGCTGCCAAGCGTTGAAAGGAGCGGCAAATCGGTGTTGTCGGGACCGATCGTCAGACGAACGACGGGCGCTGAACCGGGGGAGGGTTCCGCTTGCAGGCGTTGTTGCCACGCCGGCGGCAATTGTGGCCGGATGTCCGCAAGGAGTGTGGCGATCTGCCGGTTCTCGACGCCATCGCGCACGAGGTCCGCAATACTGCCATCTTCCACGAGGCGACCGTGATCCAGCACCAGTATCCGCCGTGCGAAACGTCGGACGACGTCCATTTCATGCGTGATGAGGACGATGGTCAGGCCAAGCCGGCGGTTGATGTCCGTCAGGAGTTCGAGGATGGCGGTGGTGGTGGCGGGGTCCAGCGCCGAGGTTGCTTCATCGCAGAGCAACAGGGCGGGCCCTGCCGCAAGCGCGCGTGCGATGCCGACACGTTGCTTCTGGCCGCCGGAAAGCTGCGATGGTCGTTTCCCGGCCTGTCCCGACAGGCCGACCAGTTCGATCAGTTCCGCTACACGCTGTGCCTGCGTTTTTCGCGGCGTGCCGGCGATTTGCAGGGGCAGGGCGATGTTGCCGGCGACCGTGCGTGATTCCAGCAGGTTGAAATGCTGGAAGACCAGACCGATCCTGCGCCGCGCCGCAATCAGCTCGCGTTCGCCAAGTGATGTCAGGTCCGCCCCATCAAGGAGGATGCGTCCTTCCTGCGGCCGTTCGAGCGCGCAGAGGCAACGCAGGAGCGTGGATTTTCCCGCTCCCGAGCGTCCGATAACGCCGACGATCTCGCCTCTCTCGATGTCGAAGCTGACATCGTCCAGTGCTGTTCGGCCGTGAAAGCGATGGCTGATGTGCTCGACGTGCAGAAGACTCATGACCAGGCGGGGACAATGGCGCCGTGATAAACGTCGATCAGCGCCTGACGCACATTGGGCTGATGGAAGGCATTGACGAGTGTCGCGACCCACGGCGCATGGGTGTCCTCGTCGTTGACGGCGATGAAGCAGACATAGGGATTGTTCTGTAGCGTCTCCTGTCCGATGCGCTGCCTGTCGATATCGATGCCGGCCTTACGCGCCCAGTCGGTGTTGACGATCGCCGCATCCAGATCCGGCAGCGCGCGCCCGACCACGCCGGCATCGAGTTCGCGTATCGTCACGTTATGCGGATTGTCCGTGATATCGAGTGCCGTGGGCAACAGTCCCGCGCTGTCGGATAGTTTCAGCACGCCGAGACCTTGCAGCAGTTTCAGGGCTCGTCCCTCGTTGCTGGGATCGTTCGGCACGCCGATCACGGCGTTGTTCGGTAGCGCGGCAAGGGATTTCCAGCGCTGCGAATAAAGGCCGATCGGTGCGAAATAGGTATTGCCCACAGGCGTGATGTGGAAACCATGCGCGGCGCTCTGGGCCTGAAGGAATGGGCCGTGCTGGAAGGCGTTGACGTCGAGTTCATGTTCCGCCAGCGCCTCGTCCGGCGCGTTGTAGTCCGAAAAGGTGATGATCCTGAGGGTCAGGCCTTCTTTGGCAGCGTTTGCTGCGGCGATGCGCCAGACGTCCTCGTCCTCCCCCGACATGATGCCGACACGCAGCACCTTGTCCGCATGATCTGCGCTTCTGGCACGGGTTATCGTGGCAAGGGACGCGCTGCCGAGCAGACTGAGCGTCAAACGGCGGGACAGGAGCGGGAGCACAGACATGATGACGAAACTCGATATGGGAGATGGCAAGAAACAAGGAAGACAATAAAAACGAACTAAATGAGTGGATCTATGTATTGTCACGAACAAAAAGACGCAACCATAATGTTTTTTTGTTGACACCATCGGATAGAGGCGTGAAAAGGCTCCGCTGAAACGGTGGAACTGGAAGCATGCCAAGGCAACGTTCGTGTAGATGGCGGCTGGATCGCCGCTATAGGCCGGTCGACCCGGCTTCATATATCGCCCAAGGATAGGCCGCTTACGCATGTGCCTATGTGCCCGGGCATTCGCAGGCTCAAGGTTTCAAGGCCACATCAAATGTTGAGTTCGACAATCATTGAAATCGACGGCGTTTTTCTGGGCGCGGCGATCCTGCTTGGACAGCAGGGTGCGCGTCGCTTCTATGCCACGCATGCGAGCGTAAAAATCCTTCATGACGTCGTCCTGCCGGATCTCGGGTCGCTGCGCCGTAAAGTGATCAGCCAGTTCCGTTCGCAGGGTGGCTGGAGACACGCCTGAACTTTCTTTCCAGATTGAGCGATGTGGCGATTGCCGGCCCCGCGATCATTGGCGAGAGTGCCTGCGGGCGGCGCCTGTCATCCTTTTGAATTGTCGGATTGGTCCTGAGTTCATACTGTGGCGGTATGGATTTTAGCCGGACGTTCCGCTCACTGCGCAACCGCAATTATCGTATCTGGGCAGCGGGCGCGGCGGTATCGAATATCGGGACATGGATGCAGCGCACTGCGCAGGACTGGCTGGTCCTCACGGAACTTACCCATCATAACGCGGCTGCCGTGGGTGTCGTCATGGGGTTGCAATCAGCGCCCCAGCTTCTGCTGTTGCCATGGACGGGATATGCCGCCGACCGCCTCGATCGGCGCAAACTCCTGCTGATAACGCAGGCGGTCATGGGCGTATTGGCGCTCGCTCTTGGGCTTCTGGTCGTTGGTGGTGTGGCGCGGCTCTGGCAGGTTGACGTCTTCGCGTTCGTTTTCGGATGCGCGAATGCATTCGATGCGCCGGCGCGTCACAGCTTCGTCTCCGAATTGGCTGGAGAGGCGGATCTGCTCAATGCGGTCGCGCTGAATTCCACATCGTTCAATGCCGGGCGGATGATCGGTCCTGCCGTTGCCGGGCTGTGCATCGGGGTGCTCGGTTCCGGCTGGGCGTTCGTTCTGAACGGATTGTCCTTCCTCGGCGTGTTGATCTCGCTTCTGTTCCTGCGGGTCGCGGATCTCCATCGCAATGCGCGTGCAAAACCTGCACGCGGTGGGTTTATCGAAGGTGCCCGCTATGTCTGGCGGCGGCCGGATCTGCGCGCGATCGTGGTGATTCTGGCGCTGATCGGCACGTTCGGCCTGAATTTCCCGATCTTCATTTCCACCATGGCGGTTGGCGTGTTCCATGTGGGCGCGGGCCGATACGGTTTGCTGACGACGCTCATGGCCGTCGGCACGCTGGCTGGTGCGTTGGCGGCGGCCAGTCAGGAGCGCGCGGATTTTCGGTCGCTCCTGACGGGAGCGGGTGCGTTCGCCCTCGGTTGCGCACTGGCGGCGTTGGCGCCCGATTATGCGGTGTTCGGCGCGATGCTGATGCTCGTCGGCGTAGCGACGTTGATGCTGACGACGACCACCAATACCCTGATGCAACTCACGAGCGAACCCGAGATGCGCGGCCGCGTGATGGCGATCCGTCTGGCCGTGGCGCTCGGTGGTACGCCGGTCGGCGCGCCGATGGTGGGGTGGGTCGCCAATCATTTCGGGCCGCGCTGGGCGCTGGGCGTCGCGGCGCTTTCGGGTCTGGCGGCGGCACTTGTCGCCGCGCGCTATCTGGCCTTCCGAAGGAATCAGGTTTCCGGCGTTTCCTGAGGCGCGCCCAGGGCGAGCAGCGGCTCGATATTCTCGGACATCAGGAGCGGGATCGCCGTGCGGATGCGTTCCTCCGGCCAGTCCCACCATGCGAGGTCCAGCAAGCGCGCGATGGTGGCGTCATCGAAGCGCCTGCGCACCAGTCGCGCGGGATTGCCCGCCATGATGGCATATGGCGGAACGGTGCCGCGCACGACGGCACCGGCGCCGATCACCGCGCCGGAACCGATATGCGTGCCGGGCAGGATCTTGCTGCCGATGCCGAACCATACGTCGTGCCCGATCACCACGTCGCCGCGCCCTTCGTGATCTTCATAGCCATGGGGCGCACTGTCCCAGAATTCACCCAGGACGCCGAAAGGATAGGTCGTTGCCAGATCCATGCGATGATTGCCGAGGATGATGGTGACATCCGATCCGATCGAGCAGAAATTGCCGATGGAGAGTCCGGCCATCTCGGGTTCGAGAATGCTGGGATGCCCATAGGTATAAGGGCCGATGGACCAGCCCCACCGCTCGATGTCCGCAGCGAGTTGATAACGCGTCAGCGCGGGAAAGACCTTTTTCGGATGGCGCGCCACGGAGCCTCCTGAAGTTCACGCAGGGAGAAATGCGGATTCAGCTTATCCGGCGCGCCGTGCATATGCCAGTACGGCGACGCGCAAGGCCGAGGCGAGGGGCCGCTCCGGCGGACGCCGGGCGTCGATTTCGCCGATCAGCGAGGCCAGTGAGCGCAAACCGGCCATTTCCTCCAGCACTGCCCAGAATTCAGGCTCCAGTGCGATGCTGGTGCGATGGCCGCTCAGCGAGACGCTGCGTTTGACCAGATCGCTCACGAGAGGCGTTCGACCGCCCAGCGTGCGGCCTCCGCCACGACGGCGTCGTCGTTCTGCGTGCGTGTTCGCGCATGATCGGCAAGCGATGCGTCGCCGGAATTGCCGATGGCGATCAGGACATTGCGCACGAAGCGGTTTCGCCCGATGCGCTTGATGGGCGAGCCGGAAAACAGCGTGCGGAATGCGGCATCGTCGAGCGCCACCAGTTCGGCGAGGCGTGGCGCGACGAGTTCGGATCGGGCGGCGAGCTTGGCTTCGTGTCCGGCCTGGGCGAAGCGGTTCCAGGGACAGACGGCCAGACAATCGTCACAGCCATAGATATGGTTGCCGATCAGCGGCCGGAATTCATGCGGAATGGGACCCGCGTGTTCGATGGTCAGATAGGAGATGCAGCGTCGGGCATCCATCCTGTAGGGCGCTGGAAAAGCGTTGGTGGGGCAGGCGACCAGGCATCGCGTGCAGGAGCCGCAGGCACCGGCCCGCGGTGCGGAGGGCTGGAGATCGAGCGTCGTGAAGATCTCGCCCAGCAGCAGCCAGGAACCATGGTCGCGCGAGACGACATTCGTATGCTTGCCCTGCCAGCCGAGTTGGGCGGCTTCGGCCAGCGGCTTTTCCGAGACCGGTGCGGTATCGACGAACACCTTGACCTGCGTGTCCGTGCCTTGCTTCACGACGAACTGAGCGACGTGCTTGAGCATGCCCTTGATGATGTCATGATAATCGCGGTTGCGGGCATAAACCGAGATATTGCCGCGATCGGCCATGGCGAGCGTCGCCAGAGGGTCGGTTTCGGGCGCGTATGAGAGGCCAAGCGAGATGACGCTTCGGACGTCCGGCCAAAGGGCTTTCGGATCGCCGCGCTGATCCAGCCGCTGTTCCATCCAGCCCATGGTGCCGTGCCAGCCGTTGGCGACGAATTCATGCAGGCGCGCGCGCGCCTCGTCCGGCAACTCGGCACGGCAGAAGCCGACGGCGTCGAAGCCCAGCCGCCGCGCATATTCGGCGATGCGGTCCTCGACGCTCTTTTTCACGGCACGGGCGGGATCGCGGGTTGCGGCATCTCGTTTTCCGTCCAGTCGCCGGCCGCCCAGTCGGCACGCAAGCCTGCCGCCACCGCTGGAAGGTTGCTGGCGACGATGGCGGCGCGGATCGTGCGCATCAGGCGCTGATAATACGCAAGATTGTGCCACGTCAGCAGCATCGGGCCGAGGATTTCGTTGTTACGGAAAAGATGGTGCAGATAGGCCCGGCTGTGGCGCGTGCAGGCGAGGCAGTCGCAATGCGGGCTGATCGGCCGGTTGTCTTCCGCGTGACGGGCGTTGCGCATGTTCAGCGTTCCGCGCTCCGTGTAGGCGCGGGCGGTGCGTCCGGCACGGGTGGGCATGACGCAGTCGAACATGTCCACGCCACGCTCGACCGCGCCGAGCAGATCGTCCGGCGTGCCGACGCCCATCAGGTAGCGGGCATGCGTCCCGGGCAGGAGCGGTGTCGTGTAATCGAGCGTCGAGAACATCAGTTCCTGACCTTCGCCGACGGCCAGGCCGCCGATCGCGTAGCCTTCGAAACCGATATCGGTCAGCGCCCTGACCGAGCGTTCCCTCAGCTCGCGTTCCGTGCCGCCCTGAACGATGCCGAACTGTCCATAGCCCAGCCGCGGCACGAAGGCTTCGCGCGAGCGTGCGGCCCAGCGCATCGAAAGCTGCATCGATTGCTCGATGCGCTCCGGTGTGGCGGGCAGGGCGGGGCATTCGTCGAAGCACATGGTGATCGTGGCATCGAGCGCGTGCTGGATATCGGTGCTGATTTCGGGCGTCAGTCGGTGTTTGCTACCATCGATATGCGAATTGAAGGTCACCCCGTCCTGGTCGAGCTTGCGCAGCGCGCCGAGGGACATGACCTGGAACCCGCCGGAATCGGTCAGGATCGGCCCGGACCAGTCCATCATGCGGTGCAGCCCGCCCATCTTCCGCACGCGTTCCGCGCCCGGGCGCAGCATGAGGTGATAGGTGTTGCCCAGCACGATTCCCGCGCCCGTCGAGCGTACAGCGTCCATCGTCATGGCTTTCACGGTGCCCGCCGTGCCGACCGGCATGAAGGTCGGCGTCGGCACGATGCCGTGGGCGGTGTGGAGATGACCCGCGCGGGCATTGCCGCAGGTCGCCTCGGTCATCCAGCGCATCGGGCTCATGGGGCGCGTTCCAGCAAGCAGGCATCTCCGTAGGAATAGAAGCGGAAACCGTTCGATACGGCGTATTGGTAGGTTTCACGCATGGTCTGGGTGCCGGAGAAGGCGCAGACGAGCATGAAAAGTGTCGAGCGCGGCAGATGGAAGTTGGTCATCAGCACATCGACCGCGCGGAAGCGGTAGCCGGGACGGATGAAGATATCCGTCTCACCGCGCCAGGGATGGACGATACCGTTTTTATCGGCGGCGCTTTCCAGCAGGCGCAGGCTGGTGGTGCCGACCGCGACGATCCTGCCGCCCCGCGCGCGCGTCTCGTTGATGGCGGCGGCGGTTTCCGCGTCGATCTCGCCCCACTCGGCATGCATCCGGTGCCTGTCGATGTCATCGTCGCGAACCGGCAGGAACGTGCCGGCGCCGACATGCAATGTCAGGGTGCGGCGCGTGATGCCCGCCGCGTCCAGAGCGGTCAGGAGTTCAGGCGTGAAATGCAGCCCGGCCGTAGGGGCGGCAACGGCGCCTTTCTGGCGGGAGAAGATCGTGCGGTAATCGATATCGTCCTGTTCGGTCGGGCCGAAAGGCCGGCTGATATAAGGCGGCAGGGCCAATGCGCCGACGCGGAGCAGGAAGGCGTCGAAATCGCCGCCTGCAACGCTGAAGGCGAGGCGGACTGCACCGTCGCCCTCATTTTCCGTGACAGTCGCCGTGACGGGGTCTTCTCCGAAGGTCAGCGTGTCGCCAGCCTTGAGTTTACGTGCATTGCGCGCAAGCGCGTGCCACTCGCCATTCGGCAGGATGCGGTCGAGCGTAATGCCGATCCTGGCCGTTCCGCGATGGGCGGCGAGCTGCGCACGGATGACGGCCGTATCGTTCGCAATCAGCAGATCGCCCTTCCGCAGGAGGGTCGGCAGCGCGCGTACGGCTGTCTCGGCCAATGGCGCCCCGGGCTGCACATGCAGCAGACGGGCGCTGTCGCGCGGTCGCGCCGGCGCAAGTGCGATATTTTCGGGCGGCAGGACGAAGTCGAACGCCGCCATGGCGGAAGGGGGGGCTGGCTGTGTCATGGGCGGGCGTTTCTTAAGGCATCGGGCATGCGCATGGCCAGTGAAGAAGCGCATAAGCGTGAAAAACCGATGCCAGTCACATTTTGTTTAATTGCCAAGTCCGGACACGCGCGGCCTTTCAAACGGAAGCGAAACAAGTCACGAGTGTTGTCCAATGCGTTTGTCCCTGCGATCCGTTCTTCTCCTGTCCGCTTTTCTTGCCGGTGGGGTTGCACGGGCGGACACGGTCGTCTCCGCCAACGACGCGCATTCGATCTTGAAGGATGGCAAGCAGGTGCTGCCATCGCCGCTCGAACCGGACACGCTTTCGGTTCTCGCCGCCGGGAAAGATGGCGTGTGGCGAGTGACAGGCAGCGGGAATGTGCCTGCCAGCGTTGTCGGACCGCCGACCGGGCTACTGGTCTTGCCGGGAGGCAAGACGGCGTTTGTTGCTTCGGCGACGACGGCCGATGTCGCGGAAGGCAAGATCGTGCCCGACGATCGGCTGAGCGTCGTCGATCTGAGCGGTCCTGTGCCGCACGTCGTCCAGACGGTGCATGCCGCGAAGGGCGTGACCACCATGCGGCTGACCCCGGACGGCAAGCATGTGCTGACGGCGAACGGCGTATCCAGCACGCTATGCTGGTTCCGATGGGATGGGCATCACCTGTCGGACAGGCAGGTCATCACACTGCCCACGCCGGGCGGCTTCACGGCGGGTGTTGCGATCCTGCCAGACGGCCGGCACGCGCTCGTGAGCCTCTGGAAAGGCGACAAGGTGTTCGGTCTGTCGCTCGACGGCGACAGGGTCAATGTCGATCCCGATCCGCTTCTGCTCGCACCCGGCGCATGGACCATTCGCCTGACGCCCGATGCGCATTATGCCGCCATCAACGTGCTGGGGCATGGCGAAGGCAAGCCGGGCGAGATCGCAATGGTGGATGCCTCGTCCTGGCCTTTGAAAATCGTGCAACGCGTGCCGGTGCCGAATGCGCCGGAGGGCATGGACATTTCGCCCGACGGACGTTTCCTTGCGGTTGTCTCGCAAAACGGTTCGGCAATGCCGCCGACCTCGCCGCTTTATCATCCGCGTGGAATCGTTACCGTGTTCGGATTGTCGGACGGTCGTCTGACGCAACTGGCGCAGGCGCCCGGCACGCTCTGGCCGCAGGGGCTGATCTTCTCGCCGGATGGTCGAAGCGTCCTGGTGCAAGGGGTGATGGATCGCACCTTGCGGACGCTGTCGTGGGATGGAACCCATCTAAAGGTCGTGGGCGACGCACCGCTGCCGGGTGGTGGCGCAAATATCGAGCGGCAACGCTGACAGATCCGGCGCTTGCCTCTATCCTGCCGGGGCCAAGCGTAATTCGAGTGAGGAGTTAACGAGATGTCCTATGCCGCTCTGGATGCAGCGCGCGTCGCCAAGGCTGCCAAATCGGCCCTGACTGCCCTGGAACAGACTGCCGAGAAAACCGAGGCGCATCAGCGCAAGACCGTGATGGTCGAGCGTATCCATGCGCTGGCCGGCGCCGCGGCCGATACCAATCAGCAGCCCGGCGGTGGCCTGGTGACGCTGACGTCGGAAGAATTCTGGTTGATCAGCCGCAACTGGTAATTCGATCGGAAACGGGCAGGGCCTTGGTCCTGCCCGTTGTATTCTGCGCGGTCAGAAAAAGATGGCAGCGCCGGCCGAGACCGTATTGTCGCTGTTATGATCGGGGCCGTGAGCCGCCGAACGTGTGTGGGCGTATTCCGCCATGAGTGTCAGCCAGTCGGTCAGGGTGAAATAGGCCGCACCCACTTCCGACTCGTTGCGGCGCACCATCAACGGAATGCTTTCGCCGGGTGCCTGATAAAGATTGCTGACGCCGTAGCTGCCGACCACCTTCAGGCGCGGGAATATCTTGTACGCAGCCTGCACATAGTAGCCTTCGGAATCGCGTTTGCGTCCCGACTGGCTCAAGCCGTCGAAAAACAGGCCGGTCGTGCCCAGGCCGCTGCCATAGTAGTAATAGGCCACGCCTTCCAGCCGCCCATAGGTCAGTTTCGTGCCGATATCGCCAGCGACCGCTGTCGTGCTGCGGCTGCTCTGGCTGGCGATGGCGGCGCCAAGCAGATGCTGCTGGTGCTCGACAAGGAAGCTTGACCAGATACGTCCCTTCAGACTGCCGACGTCGAAATCATAGGTAACCTTGCCCTGGACCATCGGCGAACTGTGCTGGACATTGGTGGCTGAGTATCCGCTGCCCGCGAAATTGAATTCGTCGAGCGGCTGGAAAATGCCGATCGTGCCCTGAAGGCCGTGATACACCGGCGATGCGTAGGAGATCTGCGGAATCCAGTCGGCATAGACATAGCCGACGCCGATGCGGCCCAGCGAGGTATTGGCCGGATTGGCGTTGCTGCCGGTCGAGCCGACGCTCAGCAATGTGGCATCGTTCAGGATTGCGTCGCCGCCGAACAGGCCGAGATCGCGACCGACCTTGAACGTGCCGATGTCCTTGTTGCCCACCGTGGCGAAGACCTGACGCACATCGAGGCCGGCCGTGCCCAGACCGACCGCGCTGCCACCGCTATTGGCGTTGAAGGCGCCCGGGTTGTTGTTGTCGAGGCCAGGGTAGAAGCCGAAATTCGCCGAAAGGTCGAGGCCGTCCTGCGTCGTGGAGAGCTTGACGAGCAGGCCTGCCGGCAGCAGGCCGTTGCGCACGCTCGATGTATCGAAGCCGCTGGCGCCCGTGGAGACGCCGCCTGCGACCGGCGTGCCGCCGCCCGGACTGTTGAACGTGTAGAAGCCGTTGACGAAGCCGGAGAAGTTGATGTCGATCTGCCCGGCCTTGATCGTGATGCCCTTGCCGGGAACATATTTGGCCACGCGCACGACGCTGTCGCTGTTCATGGCTGAGCGTGTGGAAAGCAGCGCCTGCCGGGCATCCTGCGCGCTGGCCTGCGCACGTGCGGCGGCATCCTGCGCCTGCGCCAGCAAGCTCAGCGAGTCGGGCGGGGGCGGAGCGTATGGCCGCCGGCTTTCGCCCGGCTGAATGCGGGCCGTTGTCTCGGCGGCGGAACCGCGTCGCGCCGCTGCCGTGCGTGTGCGCGGCGTGACGGGGTGTGCGTGATGGAGGTGCTTGGCAAGAAGGCCGTCATATTCGGTCTGTGTCAGGCTGCCCTTGGCACGAAGGATATCCAGAAGATCTGTGTAATCGTCAGCATGGGCCAAGTGGGAATGAAGCAGGAAACCCGAACCCATTGCGACTGCGAACATGAGGCGCGGGCGCTGCCTTTTAGACCGTGGCATTATTAATCACCGTTAGAAATAATGTTTTCGCAGCCATCTGATCGAGAGGTCGCCGAGAGCGAAAACTTCTTGGTCCGGTTTTAACAAATGCCTGAGGAATGAATCATACCGTTTGCGTTACAGTCATTACAACTTCGACACATTGCAGGAGGCCGGGTTGTCAGCCCTGATACGATGCGATCTCGATCAGGTTTCCGTCAGGGTCATGGATATAGACCGACGTCATCGGACCTAGTGCGCCGAGACGCGCCACCGGGCCTTCCACGATCGCCACGCCGCATTTCTCCAGATGTCGGATGACGTTTTCGCTGTCGATAGCGGTTGTGAAGCACAGGTCGCTGGCGCCGGGCGTTGCGGACTCCGCGGTCGTCCATCCGTCCGAACCACTGGGGCGGAGGTTGATCTTCTGTCCACCGAAGCTCAATGCCACGCGGTTGTTACGACCGTACTCCTCGATTTCCATGCCGAGCACGCGTTGATACCAGGAAGCCGAGATCGCACGGTCGCGGACGGTCAAAACGATATGATCGAGACGATCGACGGTGAAGCGCATGCCTGGCCTGCCCTATGGTTCTCAGTTGACGTGAGTATAGGACGAGAATTCAACTTGACCATGGGGCTTGCGCACGCGGGCGTGGCGTCAGGTTGCTGGCGAGGTCACAGGTTCGAACGAGAGTTCCGAGGCCGTTACGACGCGTGCAAGGCGCGGGAAGACATGCTCGATCGTCATGCGATGCAGATTGGCATCGGCGCTTGTGCACGCGTCTTCCGGCACGACGATGTCATAGCCCAGTTCCCAGGCGTGTCGCAGTGTCGATTCCACACCAAAATTGGTTGCGATGCCGCCCAGCACGATCGTCCTGATCCCGCGACGACGCAACTGGAGGTCCAGGTCGGTGCCGGTGAAGGCGCCCCATTGCCGTTTGTAGACGACGAGGTCGCCCTCCTGCCGCAGGTCCGATACCAGATCCGACCAGCCGGCGGGCAGCCCACCTTCCGGAAGCGGGAGCCGCGCATCGACATTATGCGATGGCGCATCGGCAAAATCGCTCGCAAATCCGACATGGACCAGCACGACCTTGACGCCGCTGGCGCGTGCCTTTTCCGCCAGCGCGCGACCGGTTGCGACCGTGGTCTGGCCGTCGCGCGGGGAGAGGTTCATGTTGACGATGCCATCCTGAAGGTCGATCAGCACCAGGGCCGTGGATGTCGGGTCAAGATTTAGCATGGGGATCGTGCTTTTCGAATGATGAGAGATCAGGACGGTTATGCGAGGATATCCTCGCATAAGTCAAGCGCCGTCACGCCCAAACGCCAGCGCGGTGTTGATCGTGTGGAGAAAATCCTGACGGCAGCGGCGGAGATTTTCGCCGAATCCGGCTACGAGGCGACGACGATGAGTGCCATCGCCGTGCGGTCGTCCACGGCAGTCGGCTCGCTCTATCGCTTTTTTCCCGACAAGAAGGCATTGGCGATCGAAGTGCTGGAACGCTTTGCAGTGGCTCAGCGTGAACGGCTCGACGCGCTTTGCATGCGGGACGACACACGCGATCCCGCTGGCCTGGCTGATGCGCTGCTGGCCGATGCCTTTCAGCCTGACCGGCTCCGTCAGGCTGCAAGCATGCTGATCGACATCCGTGACGATGCCAGTAGCTACCGGGCCGCGTTCCAGGCGGAATTCTGCGCACATCTGGCGCCACTGTTATGCCGTGTAGCGTCGCTCGGTGAGGAGACGGCGCGATACCGCGCCGTCATGGTGCTGCATTTGATGAAACTGGCGCATCCATTCTCCCAGCGCACCGATGGGCAGAGGGTGAGCGAGGAACTGCGGCGTGCGCTACGCCGCGTCATTGCGCCATAAGGGTCAGTTCTTGTCGCCGCCAGGTGGCCGTTTGCGGAACGCATCCAGACTGACGACCTGTGCGTCCTCGTGCGGCGCGGGAGGCTTGACCGGTTCGATATCCTCGGTTGTTTCCTCGGTTTCGATTTCGAAATCCTCTTCCGGTTCATCGGTGCTGAATCGTAGTGCCATGCGCACATGAGGATCGGCAAAGGCCGTGATCGCTGCGACCGGGATTACCAGCATGCTGCCGATGCCGCCGAACGAGAGGCCGACGGACACGATGCCCGTTTCACGGTTCACCTTCAGGTCCCAGAACTGATGCTGGAGCACGATGGTCATGTCGTGCGGATATTGGGCGCGCAGTCGAGCCGGGATGTCGACGCCGGGAAAATTGGTCAGGAATGTCAGGTAAAAGTGATGATCGCCCGGCAGGCCTTCCACTGCGGCGTGCTCGAGCGCGCGCAGCATGACCTCGCGATACGCATCTTCCACCCAGTCGTCGTAGGGCAACAGGCTCTCGGGCAGATCGCCGTCAATACCGTTGTCGTGATCGTCGCTCATCTTACCTGGTCCGTCGTATGAAAATCAGTCGCGCAGGGATGCGACAGATCGGACGTCATGGCAAGTGTGGGAGGGCTTCTGTTGCCCGGTGCCCTCCCGAACCGCGCTTACCGCTTATGCAGCGGCAGCGAGCACCTTCGTGTTATCGTTGGCACTTGTGATTTAGCCCGATAACGGCGGTACAATGCCGGGCAAAAGATAAGTCTTTACCACGCGTGTCGAGCCTGTTTCGTCCCCATGCTCGCCGCCCGAGGGTTGAAGCGAGAATTTGGTGGAGACGCCGGGCACTGCCCCCGGGTCCACAACGATTATTCCACTTACCGTTTATCGCCATAGCCAAGCGCCGAGGCGCTCCGGCATCACGGGATATAGTGGAGGATCAGGCCGTCGGCAAGGTGGTCAAAACAATCGTGGGATGCTAAGCGCGGGGCATGCCTTTGACTGACGAACAACGCGCCGAAATCGAGGCCCAACGCCTTGCCCCCGCAACGACGAACCGCCCGACGGTGCCGGCGCTGGAGGCGTTGCTGTTCAAGCCGTTCGAGTTGCTCGATCATGGCTTCGTCCGGGTCGTCGACTATATGGGCGACGACAGCGCGGTGGTGCAGGCGGCACGCGTTTCCTACGGGCGCGGCACGAAGAAGGTATCGGAAGATACGGGCCTGATCCGGTATCTGATGCGGCATCGTCATTCGACGCCTTTCGAGATGTGTGAGATCAAATTCCACGTCAAACTGCCTGTCTTCGTGGCGCGGCAGTGGATTCGCCACCGCATGGCGAACGTGAACGAATACTCCGCGCGCTACTCGATTCTCGACCGGGAATTCTACCTGCCGTCGCTCGATCAGGTCTCCGCCCAGAGCAAGTCCAATCGTCAGGGGCGGGCGGCGTCGCTGTCACCGGAGCGGGCTGCCCATGTGCTTGATCTGCTGCGCCAGGATGCGTCGCGCTGTTACGATCACTACGAGGAGATGCTCGATCCGGACGGCGTGGGCCTGGCGCGGGAACTCGCACGTATGAACCTGACGCTTAACACCTATACCCAGTGGTATTGGAAAGCGGATCTGCACAATCTGCTACACTTTCTCAGCCTTCGGGCGGACCCGCATGCGCAGTATGAAATCCGTGTCTACGCCGAAGCGATGATCGATATTCTGCGTGCATGGGTTCCGATCACCTGTGCTGCGTTCGAGGAATATCGTCTTGGCGCTTTCACGTTCTCCGCTGGCATGTTGGCCGTACTGCGACGGCAACTGGCTGGAGAGACCGTCGATCAGACCAACTCCGGCCTGAGCCGACGGGAATGGGATGAAATGCAGGCTGTCCTGCAATCGACCTGATGACCAGATGAGCGACCTCGACCAGATAATGCGGACCGGCGAGCGTATACCGCTCCCCGGTGAGCCGAGGCCACCGCGCTTTCGCCCGTTTCTCTGGGTCGCTGCGATACTGGTAATGATCGCGATCGGGATCGAGGTTTTCTGGCCGATCCCTAAATCACGTCCATTGCCATTCTGCGGTAACGCCGGGCAAAACGCGGAATGCGTCAAACGATAACTGCGGTCCTGCCGTTGCGCCGTATCCGAAATGCCAATTTCATTGAGCAGGCTTGTCCAACCCGAGCCAGGCGGGATGGCGGCGTTCGATCCATGCGAGAAGCGATGCGCTCAGGCGCCGGAACAATGGCACGTCTTCCGCCAGAAGAATGATTCCCACAGGAAGCATCCAGATACCGAGGATCGGCAGGAACCAGAGCATTCCGCCGATCAGGAACACGATTGCGGTCGGGATACGGATCCATCGACGCTCCGGTGTCAGAAGCCATTGAACGGCGTTTCTCACCTTTGTCGGAAGGCGATCCAATAAAAGGTGAATGCGGCGTTGCCGTTCAGCTTCGTTGTCATTTTGATGAATGGCCATGATACTTTAACGGCATACCGAATTTTTTGTTCCTTCGGCACTTTGCCTGGGTCTGCGCGTTTCTGTTCCCAGCATCACGCGAGACATTTTCGGCAACTATATGCATGAAGGGAATGTGACATGGTGAGGTATGCGACACTCGACAGCTTGTACCTGGCCATCAAAAATGGCGAGATCGACCTGTCAGCCAACCTGCCGACTTTCGGTGGGGATGAGCCGATCGACGTGCCGGAAATCTGGTCCTGGGATCCATATCGTTTCATGACCGGCACATGCGCTGCGGATTTGATATTGATCCCGCGCGATGAATGGGAAGGCGACGTTAAATACGACTGAGCGTATCGCCCAATGCCACTATTGCGGCCGCATCCAAATATACCTGCCGTTATCTGAGGTTGTGCCCGATGATATGAGAGATGGTGGACGCCAGAAAGCTGATGACCCGCTGTAGCAGGCCGCGTTCATAACTCATGATGCTTCCAGTTATGCACAGATTTGGTGGATGGTGTCGTGGGCATGATTGTGGAGAAACTGCCCCAGACATGTGAATCATGGGGAGAACGGCAGCATCTAGAATGCATGAGGAGAGAAGCCGGCCGCCCACGTCAATGCGATGATGAAAGCGCCGGCCAGTCCGATCAGCGCACATACGGCCACCCACCCGGCGCGTGAACTATCGGGCGGAACGGAAAACATGGCGATATCTCCCTAGGCGGCCTGAGTAAATCGGGGCGATTCGAAAAGCATCGCCTGCGGTGCAGCCTGTTCGGTATGCTGCGTGCCGGGTGTCACAGACCCCACAGGCCAGAAAAGCGCAATGAGAACAATCAATACAATGACGATGCCGATACCGATTGCGATGTTTCTGGTATTCATGTGAATAATCCTGCGAAAGCAGAAGTATTTCAGGGGGCAGGCGGCCTGGAAATTGGTGTTCTAAAGCGGCCTGCCAAAAATACCCGCGCTATTGGCCTGTTTTCCTTGGGGTCATGGCGTTGCCGGTTGCCTCAGGTGTCAGGTCTGCTTCCCGCAGTCTCAGACCGCCACGCCTTCCGGTTCCCTGAACGGCGTAATGCGCAGCACCGTAATGCGGTGGCTTATGTCGGGATTTTGTCGACTTGTGCGTGTGAGCCTTATGTGACATGGCAGGTCTCCCTTGTGCCATCATTGCAACTGGGATGGGTGCGATTGCAGCGCAAGATCAGCATGGAAATAATTCTCTGGTGAGTGCTCTGTCTCGCGATCTGACCTAAATCTTTCCGTCTTCGCCCCCTGCTGGCGTGCTTTGAACTTCCCATTTCGGCTTTATGCATGCATATAATGTCGTGACGGGTGCTTCTGTGCGATCGTTGACGCACGTTGTGTCTTCCGTTTCTCCCAGAAGTTATGTTCGCGCGCATATGTCCATGCGCGGCCGTCATGTCGAAAAAGGAGCCTTGTTATGGCAACAGGCACCGTAAAATGGTTCAACCCTACCAAGGGTTTTGGTTTTATCGCACCGAGTGAGGGTGGAGACGACGTTTTCGTCCATATTTCCGCCCTTGAGCGCGGGAACATCCCCACCCTTAATGAAGGGCAGCAGGTTTCCTACGAGATCGAAGTAGGCAAGAACGGCAAGAAATCTGCCGGAAGTCTTCAGGCCATATAAGTCCTGTAAAAAGGCCGCCTTTCGCGAGGCGGCTTTTTTTGTGCTGCGCCTGTTGCGGAAGGTTTTCGGCACCTTCTGTATTCCAGGTTGAACTTCTCTGCTCAGGATCGCGTCGAAATCGTGCGAGGCAATAGCGTGGTCCTGGACGGCGCCCTGCATCGGTAAATACTAGAACGCTGGCCGAAACATCGTCATTCTGCCGGGCAAAGGATGGCCGCCAGTCAGCAGGAGCACTCAGTGATGCCCGTCATTGTCTATCAGTCCTTCAATTCTGCTGGCAGCAAGGTTGTTGGGGGAAGTAGCAATTATGCGAAATTGGTGGCGCAAAGGTTCACGCGCGATGCCAACAAATATGCCGTCGACAATGGTCATAATGCTCTTGTCATGCCGGAAACTACGCCTGTTCCGTCGGGACCGCTCCAGGGGCCGGCCAACCTTGTGCCTGTGACCGCCCTGCCATCCGGCAATAATCCTTCCCTCAACGAATGTGCCCAACCTCGTTCCCTGATGGGTAGTCACGTCAACCAGATATGGCAGCACTGCTCGCGTGAGATCGGTCAGCAGGCACCGGCTATTTTGGTGTGTGGCGAGTTGCACGATCCGGCGGAAGCATCAGGCGGCGCCTTGGTGGCGCTGCCGGACAAGGTTCGACGGGTTGTCAGTGAGCCATCAAGGGCAGGAAAATATCTTAACAATCAGGCATTCACCTGCTTCTCGGATAAAGGACCTCTGGTCGAGTTTCTTGCCAGCGGAAATGGTTACGTCGTCTATCGCCTGCATGATCTCTTGATTGCTTTTGTTCATGTTCCAAATGAGATCAGTAAAGACAATCAAAAAACGATCAGCTTCTATCGGGAAATATCAAGAAATATCCAGGGAAGACCTCTCGATGTTGTTATTGGCGATACAAATCAGAAAGGTCAGAATTTTACTGCCCGGGCATTGCAGGAATTATATGGCGGTACACGCACATACGAGAATGCCATCGACCCGGCACATATCAATACGGTCGACACCTTGATCGGTCCCCGAAATGGCCCCTATCGCGGAGACGGTCGATCAGGAACGAATGCAAAGGCCACCGAAGCCTTTGACGTGGCCGTTTACTGCAGGGAAACGGTATCATGTCCTCGTGGGTTCTATATTTCCCAATCGTCGACAGGAACGACAGCCTCCGATCATTTGGGTATCTGCGTTGAAGTGGAACGTGCATCGACGAAACCCACATTAAAACGTAAATTCGGCGACGTGGCGCCACAGGCTGCAACCGACCCCAATCTTGGACCTGTCAGCAAGCGCGGTAAATTCAGCTTGGACACGCATCAGTAAAGACGACAGAGATCTATGCGGGGTGGCTATCGCGGCCGATTCGATAGCCAAAATTCCATATCCGGGGTCGTGCGCGTTATACGCGCCGCGCGCGTCGGGCAAGATGTTTTGATTTGCAAGAATTTCCGGTGCCGGATGAGGGATTTGAACCCCCGACCTTCGGTTTACAAAACCGCTGCACTACCACTGTGCTAATCCGGCGCGGCCCCGTTTTTGACCATGTGGACGGGGCCGGTCAAGAGTGATTCGTCAGGCGTTGAGATAGATCGTCTTGGTTTCAACGTAGGCTTCGAGGCCATGCTGGCCGTCTTCACCGCCGATTCCGCTATCGCGATATCCATGGTGGAAACCCTGGGCCGCTTCGCCGCTCTCACGATTGACGTAGATCTCACCGAAATCGAGATCGCTCGACATCTTCATGATCTGGTCGAGACTGTTGGTAAAGACATAGGCCGAAAGGCCATAGCGGCTGTCATTCGCCAGTTTCAGTGCCTCATCGTAGCTGTTCGTTTTCATGACCAGCATGACGGGACCGAACACCTCCTCATGCATGATGTCCATGTCGTGTGTGACGTTGGTCAGCAGTGTCGGCGCGTAGAACTGACCCTTGTCATACAGGCCGCCGGTCAGGCGTTCACCGCCGAACTCGAGCTTTGCCCCCTGTTCGATCGCGTGCTTGACCATCTTGTCGACTTTCTCAAGCTCGGGACCGCAGACTTTCGGACCCATATCCGTGGCATCGTCCAGAGGATTGCCCACCTTCAGTTGCGCAATGCGATCGCGCAGCTTGCCGACGAAGCTGTCATAGACCTTGGCATCCACGTAGGTGCGCTCGTTGGCTGTGCAGACCTGTCCGGCATTGCCGTAGCGTGCGACGACGGCGGCTTCTACAGCACGGTTGAGATCGGCGTCGTCCGCGACGATGAACGGCGCCTTGCCGCCGAGTTCCAGACGGACGATCTTCAGGTGTTCCGCGGCGGCGGCCATGATCTTCTTGCCCGCCGGGGTGGAGCCCGTCATGGTGATAAGCCGCGTACCCGGATGGGCGACCAGCGGCACGCCCACGCGTGGCCCATCGCCTGTCACGATATTGACAACGCCGGCAGGAAATTCCGCCTCTGCGACAAGTTTTGCCAGTTCCAGAGCGGCCAGCGGCGTCATTTCATGCGGCTTGATGACGATCGTGTTGCCGGCAGCCAGAGCCGGGCCCAGCTTGCGGGCGATCAGCGCCAGCGGGAAATTCCAGGCCGCAATCGCGCCGACAACCCCGACCGGCTTGCGGTCGATAAGGATTTTCTCGCCCGGGCGGCTGCCGGGGATGATCTCGCCCTGCAGACGCAACGCATTCTCGGCGGCGAAACGGATGAGTTTCGTTGCAAAGCCGACCTCGACGCGGCCTTCCTTGATCGGCTTGCCCATCTCCGAGGAGATGGTACGCGCGAGATGCTCGGCATCGCGTTCAATCAATGTGTTCAGCTTGTAGAGATAATCCGCGCGTTCGGTGGCGAGCTTCGCGCTCCAGCCCGGCAAGGCCCGTTCGGCGGCGGCCATGGCCTTGTCGACATCCGCGCCGGTACCATTGGCGACGCGAGAGAGCGTTTCGCCGGTTGCGGGATTTTCGACGTCCAGACGTTCGCCGCTGACGGCGGGCGTCCATTCGCCATTGATAAACAGATCGTAGCTATTTTGCAGCGCCATGGTTTCGTTTCCTTCCTCGCTCCTTCGGACATGTCCGGACCGAAAGAGGCTATCGGGGATTCGAACGGGTCAGGGCGACGAAGTTCCCGGTAACGACGTTAAACATCGGTCATGGTTTGTCGGGAGCCGGCGCCGGACGCGTGAGATCCGGAGGGGGCGGCAGATGCGGTGAATTGTCGATGATGCCATAGCCATCCGCCGCGTAACCATGGTGTTTCGCGCCCGTGCCGGTGCAGCCCGCCAATGACAGGCAGAAGCCGATCCACATAAGGCCGCGCATCATCGATCCAGACGCAGGGACTGCGCAATGGCCCGCGCGACGGCGGTATAGGCGTGAGCACCTTCGCTGTCCGGTGAGGAGAGAACGATCGGCGCGCCGGCATCGCCACTTGCGCGAATATCCGCCAGTAGCGGCACCTCACCGAGGAAAGGCACGCCGGATTCCTCCGCCTGCGCCCTGGCGCCGCCATGACCGAACAACTCGGTGCGGTGATTGCAGTTGGGGCAGCAGAAATAGGACATGTTCTCGATGAGGCCGAGGATCGGCACGTTCATCTTCTCGAACATCGCAACGCCCCTTCGCGCGTCGAGGAGGGCGATGTCCTGCGGCGTGGAGACGATGACCGCGCCACGCAGGCTGAGCTTCTGGGAAATCGTCAACTGGGCGTCGCCGGTGCCGGGGGGCATGTCGATGATTAGGACGTCGAGTTCCGGCCATGCGACATCGCCGAGAAACTGGCTGATCGCCCCCATGACCATCGGTCCACGCCAGATCATGGCCTGACGCTCGTCGACCAGGAAACCGATCGACATGGCGTGCATGCCCCAGGCCTCGATCGGGATGATCTTGCCGTTCTCGACGAAAGGCTTGGCGGAATGGCCGAGCATGCGGGGCAGGGACGGGCCATAGATGTCGGCATCCAGCAGGCCGGTGCGCAGGCCCAGCTTCGCAAGCCCGGCGGCGAGGTTGACGGCGGTCGTGGATTTGCCGACGCCACCCTTGCCGGATGCCACGGCAATGATCGCACGGACCTGCGGCAGGAGCTTTCCGGTCGGGCGCGTTTCCGGCGTGCCCGGGTTGTTGGCCGGGGAGTCGAGCCTGAAGGGCCGATGGCCGCCGCCCGCAGGTGGCTGGCCGGGCGCGCGGTGAGCGGTCAGGACGATGGTGGCACGCGTGATGCCGGGCAGGCGGGCCAGTGCCGCTTCCGCGCGGGGGCGCAGCGGTTCGATCCGGTGGGCGTCATCGCGTGAGGTAACGAGCGAGATCTGCGCGTGGCCGTCGCGAACGGCAATGCCTTCGAGCGATGCGAAGGAAAGAACGTTCGACGTGCCGCTTTCATCCTGAACGAGGCGGAGCGTTTCAAGAATTTTCCCGGAATCCGGGCCATTCTCGGGCGTGTCGGAAGACGTCATGATATTCCTTTCGCGTCGGAGCGCGTCTGATATGGGTGTGTCATATCATGCGTGACGGCGTGGCGGGAATGGATCAAGCGCGATCCGTCGCGTATGGATGCCGATCGGCGAACGAGAGAGCGGAGCTCAGGAAACTTATATGGACCAGGCCGCTTCAACGCCGCGCCCGCGGAAGCGTCGCGATCATCGCGTAGATGCCTTGCGAGGCGTGGCATTGCTGATGATGCTGTGCGACCACGTGCCGCAGGACTGGCTCAACCGCTTCACGCTGCGCAATGTCGGGTTTGCCGATGCCGCCGAGATTTTCGTCCTTCTGGCCGGGTACGCATCGTGGCTGGCTTATGGACGGCTCATCCTGCGCGGGCCGCCCGATGGCGGATGGAAAGCGGCTTTCGGACGGATTTTGCGGCGGTGCTGGCGGCTCTATCTTTTCCAGATGGTCATGCTGTTCGTCTCGGTGTTCACCATCCGGCAGTGGCGCCATTACGATCCTGTTCCGGTGGATTTCCTGGAGCCGGAGCTGGCCCATGGCAGCCATTGGCTCTGGGCCGTGCTGACGCTTCAGGCCTTGCCCAACAATCTCAACATCCTGCCGCTCTATATCCTGTTGTTGCTCGCCATTCCGGTCATGGTGTGGTTGTGGAAGATCTCTGCGAAGCTGCTGCTCGGCGTCAGCTTCGTATTATGGTGCATCGCCAACCTCGACCCGTCGATCAATATTCCGAACTGGCTCGACCCGGACGGTTGGTATTTCGACCCGCTGGCATGGCAGTTCATTTTCGTGCTGGGCATGTTGTCCGCCATATTGGCGGGCAGGAACGACGGGCATTTGCCGAGTCCGAGATGGCTGCGCTGGGTTTGCGGCATCTACCTGGTCTGGGGTGTCTGGGAATGCTTCCCCTATCGCGACTGGGGGCTGCCGCCGCTCAATCCGCTGCCGGTACCGCATGCGGAGAAATCGACTCTGGCCCTGTGGCGCTGGCTAGAGGCCATGGCGATACTGGTCGTGGTCCAGTCTTCCGGCACGGCCTCACGCTTCTCGGAAACCCGGGGAGGGCAGGCATTGGCGGTTCTGGGGCGGCATTCGCTGGAAGTCTTCAGTCTTGGAACGGTACTGGACCTTTTCGCACGACTTGTGATGAACAGCTTCGGCACTGGCTGGGCCATCCAGATCGCAGTCAATGTCGGTGGTCTGGCGGGTGTCTATGGGGTGGCCCTGTGGCTCGATCATCATCGTCGTCAGGCCGCCCTGATGGCGGGGGAGACCCGGGCGCAGGCGCAGCGCGAGGCCATGCGGCCGGCCGGTGGTGACGGCGGGGGCTGAATTGCGATATCCTGCGGTTATGACCCAACGCATCGTCCCCGTTGCTTTCGCTCTCCTGCTCGGCAGTACCGTTCTTTCCGGGGCGGATCATGCCGCTGTCGCGCAGACGGCGCCCGCCGCTTCCGCGCCTGTCGTGCCGCGACCGGCGCCGGACAGCTTCGCCAATCTGGCGGACCGGCTCCTGCCGGCCGTGGTGAACGTGTCGATTTCCGCCACGCTGAAGCCGGGGCAGGACGATGACGACGGCGGTCCCGATGACGGCCCGGACGATGGCCCGCAGGTGCCCGATTTCCCGCCCGGCTCGCCGATGGAGAAGTTCTTCCACGATTTCATGAACCGCAAGCCGAGCCCCGATGCGCCGCCGCGCAAGATGCAGGCGCTTGGCTCCGGCTTCATCATCTCGCCGGACGGCTACATTGTCACCAACAACCATGTGGTGAAGGATGCGGATCAGGTCTCGGTCACGCTTCAGGACGATACGGTGCTGAAAGCCCATATCGTGGGGCGCGACAGCCGGACCGATCTGGCGGTCATCAAGGTCGATGCGCCGCATCCCCTGCCGACTGTGCCGTTCGGCAACAGCGATACGGCACGCGTGGGCGACTGGGTGCTGGCGATCGGCAATCCGTTCGGGCTGTCCGGCACGGTGACGAGCGGCATCGTCTCGTCCCGCGGGCGCAGTATCGATCGCGGCGTCTATGACGATTTCATCCAGACGGATGCGCCGATCAATCGCGGTAACTCCGGTGGCCCGCTGTTCAACCTCAAGGGTGAGGTGGTCGGCATCAACACGGCAATCTACAGCCCGTCCGGCGGATCGATCGGCATCGGCTTCGCCATTCCATCGAACGACGCGCGGGGCGTGATCGACCAACTCCGACGTCTGGGCCATGTCCAGCGCGGCTGGATCGGTATCCGGGTTCAGGACGTCAGCCACGATATCGCCGACAGTCTGGGGCTGAAAGTTGCCAAGGGCGCGCTGGTCGCCGGCGTCGAGCCGAAGGGGCCTGCCGCGGTGTCCGGCATGAAGACGGGCGATGTCATTACCAAACTGAATGGCGAGGTAATCGACGGTCGTTCGTTGCCGCGACTGGTGGCGGCGATCGCGCCGGGCACGAAAACGGCGTTCGGGGTCTGGCGCAAGGGACAGGATCTGACGATGGATGTCGTCATCAAGCCATCGCCCGAGGCGCCGGACATGCCGCCGACCGCACCCAGGGCCACGGGCCATGCCACGCTCTCGCTTGCCGATCTGGGCCTGACGCTGGGTGCGATCGACGATGATGCGCGGCAGAAGTTCAAGCTCTCGGACTCCCAGCGTGGCGTCGTGGTCACGGCTGTCACCGCCGATGGACCGGCGGCGACGCGCGGCCTTCAGGCGGGCGATGTCGTCACCGAGTTGCAGCAGGTCGAAGTCGATTCACCCGATGCGCTTTCGCATGAACTTGCCCGCGCCCGCGCACAGAAGAAGCACTCGATCCTGCTTCTGGTGCAAAACAGCGACGGGATGCGCTGGGTGCCGCTGCCGCTGAACGGCGACTGATGCTCCATGCGGCTGTCGGGTAAGGGGGTGGATGTCTCCCGTTACGGGGTGGAGGCGTCGTGGCGGCAGACCGTTCGGATATTGGTCTCTGTACTGCTGGCATGGTTCTTTGCGGCTGTTTTCGGCCTGCACGAAACGATCTGGGCGCTGATTACGGCGCTGATCGTCACGCAATCGAGTATTGCGCAGACCATCACGACGGCGCGCGACCAGATCGTCGGCACGCTTATCGGTGCGGTCGTCGGCACGCTGGCGATTTCGCTTCGCCCGTTGCTCGATCAATACTGGCTGCCCTTCTGGCTGGCGTTGGTGCCGCTGGCAGCATTGGCGGCGTGGCGTCCGTCCCTGCGTTTTGCGGGCGTGACGTTGATGATCGTCTATCTCCTGCCGTCGACGGGCAATCCGTTCACGCCGCTGACGGAACGGCTGGCCGCGATCTTCCTGGGCGTCCTGGTGTCAGTGGCGGTCTCTTACGTGGTGTTCCATGCCGATGCGCGGCGACGTGCCTTTCTGATCGCCGCGCAGATGTTCCGTCATCTCAACGAGCTTCTCCAGGCGGCATTGCTGCGTTCGGAAAGCTGGCGCCAGCTCGAGGCGCGGGGCGAACTCTGCGTTCCGCTTCTGGCGCAGCTGAATGATTGCGTCGTCGAGGCACGGCGGGAGCGCATCACCGACCTCGAGCGTCGTCACCCTGTCCTGGTGGTGCTGCCCAGTCTCATGCGACATGTGATGAGCGACACAATGCTGATCGCCCGTGCGATCGAGGCCGGCAAGGACAGCAAGGGTTCGACGGCGTACATTGGCTGCACGGCGACTTCAGCCATGCGTATCGCAGTCTGGCGCATCGCTGCGAACAGCACGCTGCCGGAAAGGCAACAGGGACACCCGAGCGACCGGGCAGGGACGATGTGCTGGCATCGCTTCCCGATCTCGGTCGGAATGCGCTGCCGGAGATGCATTTCGCTGTTAATCTGTTGGTGGAGGATTTGCGACAGGCCATCGACGTATTGATGAGCGATCCGGGAAGCGACGTTGCGCAACTGCGCGCCAGACTGGGCGAGTGACAGATCGGGCCAGTGACGGACTGACCGAATAAGGCAACCGTGTGGCATGCCGTAACGTTCGGACAAACGAAGCCGGGTATGCTATGCAAGGGCTGCATAGTGTCGCGTTGAGTACGGCGCGGCGGGTAACTTTGTGCTGATAAGACACCCAATGTCTTAAGGAAAAATAAAGGAAGCCGATCAATGATTACGCGCGAAACCCTTCGCAAACTCCCTGCCGACGTGTTGCCGCTGCCATACGACGTGGCGTCTGTTACGCCGGGTATCGTGCATTTCGGGGTCGGCAATTTCTTTCGCGCGCATGAGGCTTACTACGTCAACAAGGCCCTTGGCCTGGAGAGCCGGCCGGAGTGGGGAATCATCGGCGTCGGGCTGACAAGTGGTGAACGCTCGGAGCGCAAGGCGGCAGCCTATAAGGATCAGGACTGCCTGTTCTCGTTGACTGAGACCGCGCCTTCCGGTCGGAGTGAGGTCAGCATCAACGGCGCCTTGCTGGACTATCTCCTGGCGCCTGCCGATCCGGAAGCCGTGCTGGTCCATCTGGCCGACCCGGCAATCAGGATCGTCTCCATGACCATTACGGAAGGCGGCTATAATATCGACGAGAACACGGAAGAATTCCGTGTCGATGCGCCGGCGGTACAGGACGATCTCGCGCATCCGGAAAAACCCTCGACAATTTTCGGCTACGTCGTGGAAGGGCTGCGTCGCCGGCGCGATGCCGGGTTGGGCGGCTTCACGGTTCTGTCGTGCGACAATCTGCGTCACAACGGCAATATCGCACGCAAGGCGTTCCTCGGTTATGCCAAGGCGCGCGATCCTGAACTGGCGGCCTGGATCGAGAAGAACGTGACCTTTCCGAACGGCATGGTGGATCGTATCACTCCAACCGTTTCCAGGGAGATTGCGGCGCGACTAAATCAGCAAAGCGGTCTGGACGACGACCTGCCGCTGGTGGCTGAGGATTTCACGCAGTGGGTTGTGGAGGATAACTTCGTCGCGGGGCGCCCGGCGCTGGACAAGGTCGGGGTGCAATTCGTCGATGATGTGAGTGATTACGAACACGTCAAGATCCGCATGCTGAACGCCTCGCATATCATGCTGAGCTTTCCCGGCCTGCTGCTTGGATATCAGCAGATCGACCAGGCTGTTTCCGATCCCGATCTCAGCGGTCTGCTGGCGAAATTCCTCGATACCGATGTGATCCCCACGCTCAAGGCGCCGCCGGGCGTGAGTCTGGAAGACTACAAGAAATCGGTGATCTCGCGCTTCTCCAACCCGGCCATGGCCGATCAGACATTGCGCATCGCGAGCGATGGCAGTTCGAAGGTGCAGGTCTTCTGGACGGAAACCGCGCGCAAGCTGCTGGAAGGCAAGCGCGACGTAAAATATCTGGCGTTCGGGATTGCAGCCTATCTTGAGATGCTGCGCGGCAAGGCGGAAGACGGCACGACGTTCGAGCCGATCGAACCTACCCTGAAGTCCGAAGATTACGCGCTTGTGAATGACGCGGATCTGGGCGCGGGCCTGAAGCTGGCGGCATTCGATGGGTGGCGCCATCTTGAGCATGCCGGGCTGGACGAGGCCGTCGTTGCGACGCGGCGGACCATTCGCGACAAGGGCGTGAAGGCCGCGATTCCGTCCTGAATCCCCCGCTCGTGCGGCAGACATGACGATGCAGGAATGTCGCAGTCGTGCCGCATTTATCAAGCAAGCGCTTTACTCGACGTCAAAACTGCTTATTGGCGTCGGGTAACGAATAAGAAGGCGGGCGCCGTCATCGGCGCCGGTCGCCAGGATTGGAGTGTCTGCCGTGCGGCGTCGCGATTTCGTAAAGATTGGAGTTGGTCTTCCTGTCATGGGTGCCGCCGTCAAGGTCGCCCGGGCAGCGTCGCCGGCGCCGGCAGGTCCCACGCCATTTGACGATACGACAGTCAAGCAGATTGCGCAGAAGCTGGCCAAAAGCAGCTTCAGTGCGCCGCCGCAGGACATGCCGGCCGCCGTGCGCAACCTGAATTTCGATCAGTTCCGTGGGATTGCCTTTCGTCCGGAGCGGGCCTTGTGGCACGGTGAGAACCTCAACTTCGATGTCGAGTTTTTCCCGCGGGGATTCCTGTATCGCCCGAAAATCCTGATGAACGAGGTCATTGACGGGAAATCGGCCCCTGTCGCCTATGACCCGGACATGTTCACCTACGCCGATCCGATGTCGCGCGTCAGCGACGATCTTGGCTTCTCGGGCATACGTCTGCGCAACCCCATCAATACGCCCGGCGTGATGGAGGAATGTGCTGTCTTCCTGGGGGCTTCGTATTTCCGTGCTGTGGCCAGGAACCAGAATTACGGACTCTCCGCGCGTGGCTTTGCGAACGGAACGGGCGATCCGAAGGGAGAGGAGTTCGCGATCTTCCGCGAATTCTGGCTTGAGAAACCGAAGCAGGGTGTTGATTCGGTCGTAATTCATGCCCTGCTCGACAGCCCGTCCGTTACCGGTGCGTTCCGTTTCACCATCCGGCCCGGCGCGACGACGGTGTTCGACGTCCAGTCCTCCTTCTATCCGCGAACGACGATCAACGAAGGGGGCGTGGCGGCCCTGACGGGCATGTTCTACTTCGACACGAACGACCGCAACCGCGTGGACGACTGGCGACCCGCGGCCCATGACAGTGAGGCCCTGCAACTGTGGACCGGTAGCGGCCAGCAGCTTTATCGCCCGCTTGCCAATCCTGTCGATCTGCAGTTCTCGGCGTTCGGGGATAACAATCCGCACGGTTTCGGCCTGATGCAGCGCAAGCGTTCGTTCGATGATTACGAGGATCTGGCGCTCAACTACGAGAAGCGACCATCCTTGTGGATCGAGCCGATTGGCGACTGGGGGCAGGGCGCGGTCGATCTCGTCGAGATTCCAACCGCGAACGAGGTCAACGATAACATCGTCTCGTTCTGGCGCCCTGCAGCGCCGATGCAGGCGAACCACGAATATAGCTTCACCTACCGTATGTATTGGGGTTGGGACACGCCGTGGCCGACGGATCTGGCCCGTATTGCGGCGACACGTATCGGTGCCGTGACCGATCATGCGGATGCGCGCATGTTTGTCATCGACTTCAGCGGCAAGCCCTTCGAAAACCTGCCGCCCAATGCCCAGTTCCACCTTATCCCACGTAGTTCCGCGGGTTCGATCCGGAATGTGGTGGTGGAACCCAATCCGAACATCAAGGGTTGGCGCACGACATTCGAATTTTATCCCGGCGATGCCAAGCTGGCGGAGCTGCAATGTCAGCTTGCGAACGATCAGGGGCCGATTTCTGAGCAATGGATGTATCATTGGACGCCTTGAGTCACGAAGGGACCGCTGCTCCCGATTTCCTGCCGGCGGCGGCGCCCCTAGCGATGCCGGTGCAGGATCTGCATCGGCCTGCCGAGACATTCGGTCGGGATCGCCGGCCGGTGACGTCGCCGCCCCTGCTCTGGGCGCGACGTCTTTTCGTGTTCGGCGGCGCGATCGCGCTGACGCTCTTCGGTGCTTATGAAATGAACCGCGTGCTGAACAGCATGGGCGTTTCCACGCTCGGTGTGATCGTTCTGGCGCTGTTCGTCATTCTTGGCGCCTGGATCGCGCTATCGTTCATGTCATGCCTGGGCGGTTTCTTTTCCCTGATGAGACGTGGCGGCCTTGGGTTGGGTATTCATTGCGATGGTCCGCTGCCAGAGCTGTCGTCGAAGACCGCCGTGTTGATGCCCACCTATAACGAGGATCCGGACCGGGTGCTTGTCGGGCTCAGGGCTATCCACGACAGTCTTCGCGCCACGGGGCGTCTTGAGGCGTTCGATTTCTTTCTGTTGTCGGACACGACTGATCCGGATGTCTGGATCCGGGAAGAGCGCGCCTATTTGGCGTTCCGTGACGCGGTCGACGGGCGCGGTCGGGTTTTCTATCGTCGCCGTGCGAAGAACATCGATCGCAAGGCGGGCAATCTGGGTGAATGGGTGCGCAGTTTCGGTGGCGCCTACCAGCAGATGCTCACGCTGGATGCCGATAGCGTCATGGACGGCTCGCTTATCGTTCGCGTGGTCGCGGCGATGGAGCGTCACGATGGCGTGGGGCTGATCCAGACGCTTCCGGTGATCGTCGGGGGGCGCACGCTGTTCGCGCGCATGCAGCAATTCGCCGGGCGAATTTATGGACCGCTGATTGCCCATGGTATTGCGTGGTGGCACGGTTCTGAAGGCAATTACTGGGGCCACAATGCCGTTATCCGGACACAGGCTTTCGCGGAGCAGGCGGGGTTGCCCCATCTTTCCGGGCGCAAGCCGTTCGGCGGGCATATTCTGAGCCATGATTTCGTCGAGGCGGCGCTGATGCGCCGTGGCGGCTGGGCCATTCATATGGTGCCAGGACTGTTCGGTTCCTATGAGGAAAGTCCGCCATCGCTGACGGATGTGGCCATACGCGATCGCCGTTGGTGCCAGGGCAACCTGCAGCATTATAAACTGCTTCTGACGCGGAGCATGGCGTGGGTCAGCCGATTGCACATGCTGATGGGAATCGGATCCTATATCACGTCACCATTGTGGTTGCTGTTTCTGCTGTTCGGCATTCTGATCTCGCTGCAATCACATTTCTATCGCCCGGAATATTTCGGCGCGACGAAATCGCTCTATCCCCACTGGCCGCAAGTCGATCCCATTCAGGCAAAATACGTGTTCATCGGCACGATGGGTATTTTGCTGGCGCCGAAACTTCTGGCCTTCATCGCGCTGTGCTTCGACCGCGCGACGATGCGCGGTAGCGGCGGGCCATTCAGACTGGCCGTATCAATCGTTCTTGAGACGATCCTTGGCGGATTGATTGCGCCGATCGCGATGCTGATCCAAACGTCCGGCGTGATTTCCATTCTGCTCGGACGGGATTCCGGCTGGAATGCACAGAACCGCGAAGACGGGTTCATATCGCTCAGGGAAGTCGCGCGCGGCTACTGGGTTTATACGGTGATCGGCATCCTGCTGGCGACGGCGGCTTGGGTTGTCTCTGAATCGCTGTTTCTATGGATGACGCCCGTGCTTATCGGATTGGTCCTTGCCATTCCACTGGCGGCCCTTACGGCCAGCCGGGATGTCGGACTCTGGTTACGTCACTGGGGATTGCTGTGCATCGTGGAGGAAACGTCGCCGCCGCCTATCCTTCGTCTAGCCGCCGATAACGAACTGGTTCGGACACAGGCAGCTGCTCATCCGGAGCAGCTGCCGGACGACGCATTTCACGCGTTGCGTCGCGATCCGGCTCTTCTGGCTGCCCATCGTGCGGTGTTGCCACCCGCCCGGCGTGCCGGCTCGCCGATCGATGCCAATGTTCTGGTCGGGCTGGTCAAATTGCGTGAAGCCGCCAATGTCGACGCAGCGCTGCGTGTGTTGACCCGCCAGGAGAAAGCGGCCGTTCTGGCCAACGCGGAAGGCGTGATGTTGGTCGCTGCCCTTCCGGATTGATATCGGATTGGATGCAAGCGATATGAATAAAAAAGGGCGTCCCGAAGGACGCCCTTTTTTATTGTGGTCTTCCGTAAGACTTACGGTCCACCGAGCGACTTCGAATTGACGCCGGTCAATGTCTGACCCTTTTTGGTCAGATCACTGCACAGCTTGGTGGCATGCGTCTTGTCCAGCGTCGAGATGTCGAACGGCGTGGAAGACGCGGTTTGCAAAAGGCCCTTGCCGCCCAACGAATAATACTGGTCAGACTTCACATCGGGACGCTTCGCGAGCTGGCGACCGATGACGCGTGTTGTCGTGCCGTAGCCATATTGATGGCGCACGCAATAGCTGAGAAGACCAGCAACATTACCGTCCTTCGCGGCATCGATGGACGGCAGGCCGTCTTCACCCAGCGTGCCCGGCGTGGCGGCGGTGGAAACACCATTTATGCCCTGAACCACCTGGCCGCCATGCGCGAGCGCCGTCTGGGGAGGGATGTTGGTGCCGGCCGGAATAGTCGGCGCGCCATTGGCGGCCGGTGCGGTTGCGACCGGCGCATCGACGGACTGCGCCTGTGCTGAAGCAAATACTGGAACAGTTGCTGACATCAGGCCTGCCAGAGCGGTAAGGCCGATGTATTGACGAGCGAACATAGGAGTAAGCCTCTATATTTCCATGCGGGCCGATATCTCCAATGGAGGAGGAGAGCCCGCTTCGGTTTTCTTTTCATTAGCGACTGTGTGTCGCACCATGTCATAACTGTCGAAGCCGCTTCGGGTTTCTTTCCGGGAGCGCCCGAATATGATCGAGAGATCGTGTGGTATATGCGGCGCGCCGGAAATGCCACACGCATCGCATTGAGTTTTCGGCCCTTCTGCTGCACACAGAATGCGCAAATTTCGTTGGAAGATGGTTCTATGATGCAAGCACCGCGTCCTCGCCGCGACTCTCGTGCAATCACGCAACTGGGACGCACCCGGCACGATGATTTTGCCTGGATGAAGGATGAGAACTGGCAGCAGGTTCTGCGCGATCCCGGCATTCTGCGTGCCGACATCGCCGCGCATCTCCGGGAGGAGAACGCCTATGCCGAAGCGGTTCTGACCGATATCGAGCCGCTGCGTGCGGCATTGGTGAAGGAGATGATCGGCCGTATTCCCCCGGCGGAGGAATCCGTGCCTGTGCCGGATGGCGCCTGGGAATATTATGCCCGCTATGCCGATGGCGCGCAGCATCCGCTCCATGCGCGCCGTCCCCGTGGTGGTGGCGAGGAAACGGTGTTGCTGGACGTGGATGCGCTTGCGAAGCAGCATCCCTATTATGCGCTGGGCGGTGCGGCGCATTCGGATGACCATGCGCTTTATGTCTATGCCGAAGACGTGCAGGGCTCGGAAGTCTATCGCATACAGGTCAAGGATCTGGCGAGTGGCGCGCTGTGTGCGCCACCGGTCGAAAGTACCACCGGTGCGTTTGCGATATCGCCGGACAGTCAATGGCTGTTCTGGACGTATCGCGATGACAACGGGCGTCCGTCACGTATCTATCGCCGCCCGATCCGTGGCGGCGAGGACGTTCTGGTTTTCGACGAACCGGATGCGGGTTTTTTTCTGCATATTGGTGTGAGCGCATCGCGGAAGTGGGTTGTGATCGAACGCGGCGATCACGACACGAACGAAACGCTTCTTATTCCCGCGGCCGATATCACGGCGCCGCCGGTGACAGCCGCGCCGCTGGTGCGAGGAGAGCGATATAGCCTCACGCACTGGAACGACCGCTTCATCATCCTGACGAACACGCAGGGTGCCGTCGATTTCCAGTTGATGTGGACACCCGCCAATGCGACCGACCGCGTGCATTGGCGGTCGTTCGTGCCGCATGAGGCCGGTCGGTATTTGGTGGGCGCGAGCGCCTGCGAGAATTATCTGGCCTGGGCGGAGCGCCGGGACGGCAATGTGACCATACAGATCGTGCCGCGTGGCGTGCAGGGGAATGTGCGCGAGCAGGCGACGACGATTGCGGTGGACGAGCCCGCTTTCGACCTGACCATGCTGGGCGCGCTCGAATATGGCGGCGATGTCCTGCGCTATATCTATGAATCGCCGACGACGCCGGCGCATTGGTACGATTACGACATGGCGACGCATCAGCGCGTGTTGCGCAAGGTGCGGGAGGTGCCCTCCGGCCACGATGCCTCACAATATGTCGTGCAGCGTCTTTTCGCCGTGGCGGCGGATGGCGCGGCGGTACCGATCACGGCATTGATGCGGCATGACACGTCACTCGACGGCTCGGCCCCCATGCTGCTCTACGGGTATGGGTCGTATGGCATCGCCATGGATGCCGGTTTTTCCACCACAGCATTCAGTCTGGTCGATCGTGGATGGGTTTATGCGATTGCCCATGTGCGTGGCGGTTCGGAAAAAGGCTGGAACTGGTTCCTGGAAGGACGTGGGCAGCATAAGCCCAACACTTTCACGGATTTCATCGCCTGCGCGAAGCACCTGATTGCCGCCGGCTATGGACGGTCGGGGCGCATCGTGGCGCATGGCGGCTCGGCTGGCGGGTTGCTGATGGGGGCTGTGGCCAATCTCGCACCAGAGTTGTTTGCGGGGATCGCGGCGCAGGTGCCGTTTGTGGACATGCTCAATACGATGTCCGACGTCACGCTGCCCCTGACTCCTCCGGAGTGGCCGGAATGGGGTAATCCGCTCGAAGACGAGGAAGCCTACGATCTGATCGAAGGCTATTCGCCCTACGACAACATCGGCGCGAAGGACTATCCACCGATTCTGGCGATGGGTGGGCTTTCCGATCCCCGCGTGACGTATTGGGAGCCCGCGAAATGGATCGCCAAGCTCCGCACCGTGGCATCCGGCGGGCCGTTCCTGTGCCGCATCAATATGGAGGCGGGACATGGTGGCTCATCGGGGCGATTCAAGCGGCTGGAGGAAGTGGCCCTCGTGCAGGCCTTCGCGATCTGGGCCGTGGCGAGGGTGAACGGCGGCTAGGGCTGCGCGTGGATGGCCGCGCAGGCGGGCGGCAGCTTCGGCAGCTTGCCACTGCTTGTGCGGCAGAGGGTGCGGGCGTCGGCCCCGCATATCTGCGTGGCGTCCTCGTAATCGGATTCCAGCACGTCGCGCGCAACGGCGAGGTCCTGATCCTTGCTGCGCGCTTCGTCCGTTGCGACGATATCCTGCGTCTTGTGCAGCTCTTTCAGGGCATCCACGCAGGCATCGCTCGCACTGGAGGGGTCCTGTTGCAGAACCTGCAAGACCTTGTTGAGTGCGATCGCCGCCTCGTTATTGGCAGGTGACGCGCTGGCCTCATCATCGTCGGCGCGTGCGACGGAGGGCATGGCAAGCGTGACGGCCAGAAGGGCGACGGCAGGAAGAGCGCAGCGGTTCATGGCGCGAAGGTTAGTCGGCTTTCATGCCGATGCCTACTGCATCCCGGGCACCATTGTGCATTTGAAAACATTCATTACGCGCAAGGATGGTTGACTCACGCGGATGGTCTTTGTATGCCCACGACCTCTCGCGGGCGTGACGCCCGCTCCGATTTTGACCGTGGCGTTATGCCCACCCTGGGAAGCGAAGCACATGAAGATCCGCAACAGCCTGAAATCCGCCAAGGTCCGTGACAAGGACTGCCGCGTCGTGCGCCGTCACGGTCGCGTTTACGTTATCAACAAGAAGAACCCGCGCATGAAGGCCCGCCAGGGCTAATTCTGCCACGTAATGCGACCTTTCAAGCGCCAAAAGCGCATGGTCGATAGCGTGATGCGTTCGCCGTGGAGGCCGGCCCCGCTTGTTGCGGGGGCGGCCTTCGCTGTTTTTGCGGCATCTCCCGGCATGGCGGCGCCGATGCCTCATGCGCCGGTCCAGGCGGTTCCGGCGATGCCGACGAAACCGGCGGAGCCGAAGGCCAAACGCGATCCCCTGAAGGATACGGTAGCGGCACTGCGGCATGCGTCCAGCACTGCCGAGGCGCGATCGCTGGAAGAGCACGCCGAAACGCTCCGGCAGCGGCATCTGGCGCCGGATGTTCTGCTGCTGCTCAAGCATGCGAATGCGGCGCTGGAAAAGCACGATTTCCAGACTGCCGCGCGTGATCTCGGCGATGCGCTGACGTTGCAGTCCGACCAGCCGATCCTGCGACGCCAGCGCGCGCAGGTTCGTTATGCGGCGGGTGATTTCGAGGGGGCGATCAGCGATCTGGCCGTGGCATTGCAAGGCGATCCGGACGACGTAAAAGCCTGGCAGATGCTTTCGGCAATCGAACATGAGCGGCATGATTACAAGGCCGCTGTCACGGCCTTCGATCATGTCCTGACGCTCGATCCGAAAGTGGCGAATGGCGCGGGGCAGAAGCGGCGGCTGGAGACCGAACGGGACGGGCAACCGACCTGACGTGCAACCGTGGTTGCCGGGCATTCGTTGAACAGGTGTAGGTTTAGGGTAGGAGAACCAGTGATGTTTGGATGTAAGAAAAAGGCGGACAATGCCGTCGCGACCGAAAGCAAGGGCTGTTCGGTTCCGGGCGCGAAGCAGGCGGGCATGATCGGTCTGACGGCGCTGGCCACGATCGGCCCGAAGAAGGTCCGGCCCCATGTGCAGAATATTCTCGCGGTGATCGCCATTGCCTCCCTGATCCGGCAGATCATCCGGCGTGGTAAGGGGCAGGAGGCCTGACGTCGGCTTTTTTGCTGAAAAGATGGTGGCGGGAGATGTTTTTCGCCGCCAGTTGAGGCTAGGTTTCACGCGGCGTCATGCCGCGTTTTTTTTTATGCTTACAGGTTGATTGAAAATGTCCCTGATCGCTGCCCGACTGAACCGTATCTCCCCCAGCCAGACCATTGCGATTTCGCAGAAGGCCAGGGAGTTGAAAGCGGCGGGCCGCGATATCATCAGCCTGTCGGCCGGTGAGCCGGATTTCGATACGCCAGCCAATGTGAAGGCCGCCGCGATCCGTGCGATCGAGGCGGGCGAGACCAGATATACCGACGTGGCTGGAACGCCGGCGCTGCGGGCCGCGATCGCGGCGCGCCTGAACGCGGATTTCCAGACGGATTACCGGGCCGAGGAGATCGTCGTTTCCACGGGTGGCAAGCAGGTCATCTACAACGCCATGGTCGCTACCCTCGACGCAGGGGATGAGGTCGTTATTCCCGCGCCCGCCTGGGTTTCGTATCCCGATATTGTCGCGCTGGCCGATGGCGAGCCGGTCGTGGTGCCGACGAAGGCGGAGAACGGTTTCAAGCTGACGGCGGAAGAACTGCGCGCGGCGATCACGCCGCGCACCAAATGGCTGATGCTCAATTCGCCCTGCAACCCGACGGGGGCGGCTTACAGCGAAGCGGAACTGCGTGCACTGTGCGATGTCCTGCTCGACCACTCGCGCATCTGGGTCTTCACGGACGATATCTATGCCAAGCTGGTCTATGACGGTTTCGTCGCCAAAACCGTTGTGCAGGTTGAGCCGCGGCTGCGTGATCGCACCCTCACGATGAACGGCATGTCCAAGGCCTATGCCATGACGGGCTGGCGCATCGGCTTCTCCGCCGCGCCGCTGGAACTGACGAAGGCGATAATCAAGCTGCAGGGGCAGAGCACGAGCAATGCCTGCTCGATCGCGCAGGCCGCGGCGCTGGAGGCCGTATCCGGTCCGCAGGATTTCATCGGCGAGATGGTCGCGGTGTATGAGGCGCGGCGCGATCTCGTGGTCGGCATGCTGAACCAGACGGCGGGCTTGCGTTGCCATCGGCCTGAGGGAGCCTTCTATGTTTTCCCCTCCATGGAAGGCACGATCGGCAGGAAAACGCCAAGCGGCACCGTGATCGACAGTGACGAGGCATTCGTCACGGCATTGCTGGAGGAAACGGGCGTGGCTGCCGTGCATGGCAGTGCGTTTCTGATGCCGGGCTATTTCCGTATTTCCTACGCGACCGATACGGCAAGCCTGCGGGAAGCCTGTACGCGCATCCAGCGCTTCTGTGCGTCGCTGTCATGACCTTCCATGTTGCAGGGCGACTCAGGGGCCTGCCGCAGCCTGCCACGATCGCCATGTCCACCCGCGCGCGCGAGTTGCGTGCCGAAGGTGCAGATGTCATCTCCCTGGCCCTGGGCGAGCCGGATTTTCCGTCGCCGCCCGAAGCCGTGGAGGCCGCTGCGGCGGCGGGGCGCGCGGGTGACACCCGCTATCCGCCGATCGGCGGACAGCCTGCGCTGAAGGCGGCCATTGTCGATAAATTCCGACGTCAGAACGGGCTGGACTTCACGCCGGAGCAGATTCTGGTGGCCAATGGCGGCAAGCAGGTCATCTTCAATGCCTTCATGGCGACGCTGGAACCCGGCGATGAGGTGATCGTTCCCGCGCCGTATTGGGTGAGCTATCCCATTATCGCGCGCATGATGGGCGGGGTGCCGGTCGAGGTGCCGTGTCATGAAGCGAGTGGGTTCCGTCTCCGGCCGCTGGCCCTGCGCGCGGCGATCACACCCCGGACGCGCTGGCTGGTGCTGAACTTCCCGAATAATCCCAGCGGCGCGATCATGGAGCGGGCGGATCTGGAGGCGATCGCCGACGTTCTGCGCGATGCGCCGCATGTCTGGGTTCTGGCGGATGAGATTTACGAGCATCTCACCTTCGACGGTCGCAAGCATGTTTCGCTGGCCGCTGTCGCGCCGGATCTCGCAGGCCGGATCCTGACGATGAACGGCATGGCGAAAGCCTATGCCATGACCGGCTGGCGTGTGGGTTTTGCCGGTGGTCCTTTGCCGCTGATTAAGGCGATGACCAGTGTGCAGAGCAATGCGACCTCGGGTGTCTGTACGCTCGCGCAGGCAGGGGCCGTGGCCGCACTCGGGAGCCCGTTCGAGCGCGTCGAGACGATGCGTGCGACGTATCAGGCACGGCGCGATCGTGTCGTGGCAGCCTTGCGCGCGCTGGATGGGTTGACCTGCGCCAGGCCGGACGGTGCTTTTTACGCATATCCCGGTATCTCGGGTGTCATCGGCAAGACGAGCGCGCGCGGTCGTCTGATGGCAAGCGACCTCGATTTCGCCGAGGCATTGCTGGAAGAGGCGCATGTCGCAACGGTGCCGGGGGCGGCGTTCGGCATGAGCCCGCATATCCGCCTGTCTTTCGCGGCATCGGACGCGCAACTGGATGAAGCCTGTCGCCGTATTGCGGATTTTGTCCGGACACTGCGCTGAGACTGGACGGCACGGCGTCCGAATGCGACCATCGGGATCATGACGAACGCTATTCCATCCTTCAACGATCTCTCATTCGACCGCCCCAGCCGGGAGTCGCTTGCCGCCGATTACGCCGCTGTCGCGACATATCTCGATGCCGACGACTGGGATGGGGCGCTGGCGGCGTTCGACGATGCGCGCCGGCGTTTCGAATCCTGGGCGTCGCTCGTCCATCTTCAGTTCTCCCGCCACACTACCGATGAGCGGGCCAAGACGGATCGGGATTATGCCGATGCCCTGGCACCGGTCGCCACCGGGCATGAGGTCACGATCAAGCGCCGGTTGCTGGAAAACAGGGCGCGTCTGGAATCCTCTGTAGGGTCTTATGTGGCGGCGTTATGGGAAGCGGATATCACCACCTTCGACCCGCGTATTGCCGCCGATCTTGAAAAGGAAGCGAAGCTGAGCGGCGATTATACCGCGCTGCTGGCATCGGCGAAAATCGAGTTCGACGGCAAAACGCTTAATCTGGCGGGGCTGGTGCCCTATCAGCAATCGCTCGACCGGGAGACGCGACATCTGGCCGAACAGGCGCGCTGGGCGTTTTTCGCGCAGCATGGTCCCGCACTCGATGCCCTGTTCAGCGAACTGGTGACGCTGCGGACGAATATGGCGAAGACGCTGGGTTTCGACAGTTATACAGCGCTTGGTTACCGCCGCATGCGGCGAACGGATTACGGGCCGAACGAGGTCGCCGCGTTCCGCGATCGTATCGCCACCCATGTGACGCCGCTGGTGAACGCGCTGCTGGAAAGGCGTGCGTTGGAGGCCGGTTGGGATGGCATCAAGGCATGGGACGAAGCGCTGATCGATCCGCAAGGCAACCCGCATCCGGCAGGCGATCACGATCTGCTGCTTGCCCGGGCGCAGGCGATGTTCGACGCCTTCGATCCTGATGGCGACATGGGGCCGTTCTTCGCCGGAATGGTGCGTGACGGATATCTCGATCTGAAGAACCGCGAGGGAAAGGCTGGCGGCGGCTTCTGCACGTCGTTTCCGACGGTCGGCATGCCGTTCATTTTCGCGAATTTCAATGGCACGCATAACGATATCGGCGTGTTCACGCATGAAATGGGTCATGCGTATCAGAACTGGAAAAGCCGGGGCCTCAAGCCGATCGACGTGCTATGGCCAACCATGGATGGCGCGGAAATCCATTCGATGGGGCTGGAATTCCTGACCTGGCCGCAGATCGACGGCCTAGTCGAGGAGGGTGCGGGCGAGCGTTACCGTCGCATGCATCTGATCGATAGCCTGTCCTTCCTGCCTTACGGTGCCTGTGTCGATCACTTCCAGCATGAAATCTATGCGAAACCGGACATGACGCCGGAGGAGCGGCATCAGACGTGGCAGCGTCTGGAAAAGCGCTATCTACCATGGCGGGACTGGGGCGATCTGGACTATCCGGCGCAAGGCGGCCGATGGCAGGCGCAGATGCATATCTATCGTGCGCCGTTCTATTACATCGACTACACCCTCGCGCTGTGTTGCGCGATGCAGCTCTGGCTGGGTAGCCGGGTGGACCCGCAGGGTACGCTGGAAATTTATAAGGCGCTTTGTGCGGCGGGAGGCAGCAGGCCTTTCACGGCCCTGGTTGCCGAAGCCGGGCTGGTATCGCCGTTCGAAACGGATGCACTGGCCGAGGTCGTGCATGAAGCCGAGCAGGTTCTGCTCGGCTAATAAGGCACGCTGCAAGGGTGCTGGCTGGAGGGGCAATCAGAGGAACGATTGCGCCTTGTTCAGCACCATGTTGCAAACCTTGGTCTTGAGTTGGCCCTTCAGGTCGGCCAGCGAGAATGTGTTGCCGTTGCCGGTCTGGATCAGGCCCTGCTGTCCCGTGGCATAGGCCGATGAGGACGTGATACCCGGCTTTTGCGTCAGGTTCGACAGCGTGGAGCTGGCGGTCGTCGCATTGGCGCCCTGCAACAGATTGTTCTGCGCGCAATAGCCGAGCACGCCGGCCACGTTGCCCGAGCTTGCCGAGGAGAGATTGGGCAGGCTGCCGCCCAGCATGCTCGCAGCGCCACCCGTCATGTTCGACAAGGGGTTGTTTCCGCTGGAGCCACCGATTCCCGGGAAGCTTTGCGCTTGTGCAGTGCCGGTGCCCGGGGCGACGGCGATCGTGGCAATGGCGATCATGGCGGCGGCGAGAGGCATCAGGCGAGCCATGGCGTATTCCTTCTTTGTAATCCGACAGACCTTATAGCGTCCCGCTCCCGCAGAAGTTCGCCACAAGGGCCTGCGGCGGGCCGGGCATCAGGCGGTCAGACCGATATCCCGGCGCCAGATCGCATCGTCCCATTCGATGGCCGCGACACCCTGATAGGCCAGTTCGCGGGCTTCTTCAGCTGTCGGGGCATGGGCGCAGACCGTCAGGACACGACCGCCCGCCGCCACGAGATGGCCGTCATTCTCTGCCGTGCCGGCCTGGAAGACGCGTACGCCGGGCACGGCTTCCGCGCGGTCGATTCCGCCGATCCGGCCACCGGCGACGGGCTTGCCGGGATAGCCTCTCGCGGCCAGTACGACGGAGATCGAGGCATCGTCGGAGAACACGATTTCCGCATCGTCGAGACGGCCATGCGCCAGCGCATCAAGCACGGGGAGCAAATCGGATTGCAGGCGGATCAGGAGCGCCTGTGCTTCCGGATCGCCGAAACGCACGTTGTATTCGATCAGCCTGGGCCCATCGGCGGTCAGCATGAGGCCCGCGAAGATGATGCCCCGGAACGGCGTGCCGCGCCGGACCATTTCATCCAGCATCGGTCGCACCGTGAGGTCGAGCGCCCGCTCCTGTTGCGCCCGGTCAAAGCCGGGTGGCGGCGCGATGGCGCCCATCCCGCCCGTGTTGGGGCCGGTGTCGCCTTCACCGATCCGCTTGTGATCGCGTGCCGCGCCGATCAGCACCGCGCGTTCGTCGGCACAGAATGCGAAGAGCGAGACTTCCTCTCCGACGAGGCATTCCTCGATCACCACCGATGCCCCTGCCGCGCCGAAAGCCCGGTCGGTCATGATGTCCTCGACCGCCGCGACCGCTTCGTCGACTGTCTGGGCGACGACCACGCCCTTGCCGGCGGCAAGTCCGTCAGCCTTGACGACGATCGGCGCACCACGGCGGCGAATGAATTCAATCGCGGCTGCCGGGGCGTCGAACCGTTCCCATCGTGCCGTCGGAATGCGTGCGGCATCCGCGACCTCCTTGGTGAAGGTCTTGCTGCCTTCGAGCGCCGCAGCGGCGCGGGTCGGCCCGGCGCAGGCAATGCCGGCTTCGGCGCAGGCATCGGCCAGCCCGGCGACGAGCGGCGCTTCCGGCCCCGGCACGACGAGATCGATTCGCATGTTCCTGGCAGCTTCCACCAGTCCCGGGACATCATCGGCCCGGATCGGCAGCAGGGTGCCGAGCGAGGCCATGCCGGGATTGCCGGGGGCGATGAACAGGGCATCGAGTTGCGGCGACCGCGCCAGACATGCCGCAAGTGCATGTTCGCGTCCGCCCGATCCGACCAGCAGAACCCGCATTGGCTATTTCCCGTCGTTCCTGTTTCCGTTGCGCGCGCTGTAGCATAGACTGGCGTCATGAGTGAGAGCGACGATGCCGGATCGGGCAATGTTCCGGAATATTCGGTTTCGGAAATTTCCGGCGCCATCAAGAAAACACTGGAAACGGGCTTCGGTCGCGTGCGCGTGCGTGGTGAAATCACGGAACTGAAGCGCTACCCATCGGGGCATGTTTATCTGTCGTTGAAGGATCAGGGCGGCAAGATCGCGGGCGTGATCTGGCGCGGCTCCGTCTCGCGGCTGGGGCTGGCGCCGGAAAACGGCATCGAGGTGATCGCGACGGGGCGTGTCTCCGCCTATGGTGAGCGATCGAGCTATCAGCTCGTCATCGACCGGATGAGTTTCGCGGGCGAGGGCGCGCTGCTCGCCAGGATCGAGAAGCTGCGGCAAAAATTGCTGGCGGAGGGGCTTTTCGACGCCGAGCGCAAACGTGCGCTGCCGTTCCTGCCGGAACTCGTGGGTGTCGTTACTTCCGGACAGGGTGCCGTGCTGCACGATATCCGCACGACCATCGCCCGGCGTTTTCCGCGGTCCGTTCTGGTCTGGCCCGTGGCGGTGCAGGGCGAGGGCGCGGCTGCGCAGATCGCGGCGGCGATCGACGGTTTTGGCCAACTGACGCGGCGACCGGACGTGCTGATCGTCGCGCGCGGTGGCGGGGCGCTGGAAGATCTGATGGCATTCAACGACGAACGCGTGCTGCGTGCCGTTGCAGCTTGTCCAATCCCGCTGATTTCGGCCGTCGGGCATGAGACGGACACGACGCTGATCGATTTTGTGTCCGACCGGCGCGCACCCACGCCGACGGCGGCGGCCGAGATGGCTGTGCCGCTCCGTTCGGAAATGCTGGCCGATCTGGCGCACCGCAATGCCCGTCTGGCAGGTGCCCTGTCGCGGCAGATGCAGCAGGCGCGTGCCCGATATGAACGCACCGTCAGCCAGATGCCGGACCTGCCGATGTTGCTGGGGCAGGCGCGGATGCGGCTGGACGACCGGGCGCAGCGTCTGGCGTTCGCGCTGCCGGTGGTGGCGGAGCGTGCGAGAGCCCGTCTGGTGCAGGTGGAGCGGCGTCTGCCGTCACCTGAGCTTGTGATCGCGCGACGCCGTCAGGCGTTGACCGGCCCGTCGGGGGCGCTGACGGCCGCGATCGATGCGGCTGTGCAACGCCAGCATGCGCGTGCCGCGCGCGCTCGCCTGTCGGTCGAAGCGGTGCTTGGCCAGATTCGTCTCCAGCGCGCGCGTCTGGACGGCATGGCGGGGCAACTGGAGGCCGTGTCGCCGCAGGCGGTTCTGGCGCGTGGTTACGCGTTGGTGCAGGATGGCGCGGGCAAGCCCATCACCCATGCGGCGGATCGTTCCCAGGGGGGGAAGATCGTGCTGCAATTCGTCGATGGACAGCGGAGCGCACGTCTGGATCGCCTGTCGGCCGAAACCGCGCAGTCGGCATTGGATCTATAGAATTCGGAGTATTCATGCGTCGCCTCTTTTTGCTTACGCTGCCGGGCCTGTTTCTCGCCGCCTGCGCGGACGATCAGACGACCGCGCCCCAGCCGGTCGCGCAGCAGCAGGCGCCGAAGCCAAAGATCGCGCCGCAGAGTTTCGCGCCCGGTCTGGCGGAAGAGACCCCGCCGCCCAATGAGGCGCAACTGGTCAATGACCCATCGGCGCCGGTCGATACGCCGCTCTGTGGCAGTGCCTTGCGCGAGGGGGCCAGTGCCGGTGCGGCGCTTTATGCCGAAGGTCTGGCAAGCGGCAGCACCTGTGTCCGGAATGCCTGTTTCGAGCCTTTGACCGGGACTTTTATCGCTGCTGACGGATCGCGCAGCGTGTGTCGATAACGGAACAACTCAGCCCGACGATGTGAAACTAAAAAGGCGGGGCCCGAACGGCCCCGCCTTTTTAGTTCGGACGCAAGAGAATATCCGTCGTCCCGTATATCGATCCCGCTCAGGATTTCTCCTGAGCGGGGTCGGATTTCAGCGCTTCCACCAGCCCGCACGCGGACGTTTCGGCGGCGCGGCCGCGTCCACATCCACCGGCACGATGGCTGGTGCTTCCGTTACCGGCTCAGCCTTCGGGGCTTCCGATGCAGGGGGCGCATCGGACACGCCTTCGGCTACGGTCTCCTTGCGGGGGCGACCACGACGGCGAGGTGCCGGCTTTTCCGCGACTTCTGCCGCCGATGCCGGATTTTCAACGGCGGTTTTCTTGCGGGACCGTGCCTTGGTCGCGGTCGGTTTGGCATCCGTCGTTGCCGCCGTCTTTTCAGGCGCCGGCTCCGGGGCTTCGACCGCGTCCTTGCGTGGGCGACCACGACGACGCGGCGCAGGCTTCGTCTCCGCGACGCTGGCCGACGGCGCTTCCGGCGCGCTCAAGGTGTGCGCCGTTTCCGACACGCTGGCATTTTCCAGCTGCGGCGTGGGCAACGTTGCCTCCGAAGCGGCAGGCGTTTCGACCGCGATTGCGGATTCGGCAGCCTGTCGCGCTGTCGCGCCGTCACGTTGGGCGATCGGCACATGCTTGATGTTCTTGCGCGGTGCCTGCTCGTTTTCTGCCTGCTCGATCACGTCGAAAATGTCGAAACTGCCGCCACCGAACGGATTGGCCGGTGTCGGACCGTTCCACACGCGCGGCGCGCGGTCGTCGCGCGGGTTTTCGCGATGCTGCTGGTCCTGACGAAACCGGTCGCGCCGATTGAAGGGTCGCTCCGCCGGTTCGGCGGGACGCGCGGGTTCTTCTTCCGCCGGTGCTGCGATTTCCGACACCGTGCCGTTTTCTTCCTCACGCGTCAGGCGGCGCGTCCGCGTGCGGCGGCGTCCCGGCATGATGTTCTCGCCATCGGTCTGGACAGATGCGTCCTCGGATTCCTCCGCTGGCGGCGACGCACTTTCCTGCGCCGCGGAGACATCGTCGTGACGGCGGTCCCGATCGCGCCGACCGCGACGACGGCGGCGCTTGCGGCGCGGGCCTTCCTCACGGTCCTCGCCTTCCGTGACGGCATGCGCCGGTGCGTGCTGTGTCTCGACCTCTTCCGTTACCAGGGTTTCAACAGGTCCGGCGAATGCCTCCGTCGGGGTCGTGACCTGCGGCAGAGGCGCCGCTGCGGTTTGCGGCCGAATGCGCTCGATGCGGATATCGGACGGCAACAGCGCCGCGTCCGGCTGGAAGACGACATGCATGCGGTGCCGCTGTTCGATTTCCGTCAGCCAGCCACGCTTGTTGTTGAGGATATAAAGTGCCACGCCGGGCACGACATGCACCTCGATCTCGGCGGCCTTCTGGCTTGCACCCTCGTCGTCGATCGCACGCAGGATATGCAGGGCAGCGCTCTCCGTCCCGCGCACATAGCCCGTGCCCTGGCAATGAGGACAAGGCGTGAGCACCGATTCCGCGATGGACGGGCGAAGACGCTGGCGCGACATTTCCAGCAGGCCGAAATGCGAGATCGACCCGACCTGAATGCGGGCGCGATCGGAGCGCAGCGCGTCTTTCAGGCGCTTTTCGACCATGTGGTTGTGCTTGCGGCTTTCCATGTCGATGAAATCGATCACCACGAGTCCGGCCAGATCGCGCAGGCGCAGCTGGCGCGCAACTTCCTCGGCGGCTTCGAGGTTGGTCCGCAGGGCCGTTTCCTCGATGTTGCGCTGGCTGGTGGAGCGACCGGAGTTCACGTCGATCGACACCAGCGCCTCGGTCTGGTTGATGACCAGATAACCGCCGGACTTCAGCTGCGCCGTCGGCTGGAACATGGCGTCCAGCTGACCCTCGACATGATAGCGGGCGAACAGGCTTTGCGCCGGATCGCGCCACAGCTTCACCTTGTTGACGCTGTGCGGCATCAGCAGGCGCATGAACTCGCGTGCGTTCTTCCAGGCGGTCTCGCCGTCGATGACGATCTCTTCGATGTCCTTGCTGAAGAGGTCGCGGATCGCGCGCTTGATCAGGCTCGCCTCTTCATAGACCAGCGTCGGCGCGACGGAAGAGAGCGTGTGGCTGCGGATATCGTCCCACAGCTGGAGCAGATACTCACAGTCGCGGGTGATCTCCGGGCCGGGACGCTGCGCGCCGGCCGTGCGGACGATCATCGCCATGCCACGCGGCAGTTCGAGATCGGCGATGATTTCCCGCAGGCGCTTCCGGTCGGAATCGGACGTTATTTTCCGCGAGACGCCGCCACCGCGCAGCGCGTTGGGCATCAGCACGCAGTAACGCCCGGCAAGCGACACGTAGGTGGTCAGCGCCGCGCCCTTGTTGCCGCGCTCCTCCTTGACGACCTGCACCAGAATGACCTGCCGACGGCGGATGACTTCCTGAATCTTGTAATTGCGCAGGAAGCGCGCCGTGCGGCGTGCGGCAGCGCTTTCGTCACCGGTGTCATGTTCGCCGCCGACAGTTTCGGGCAGGGTCTCGTGATCGTCGGATGGCTCGTCCGACGAGTCGTTCTCTGCCTCGGCGGCCGGGGCTTCCTCTACTTCCGTTTCAGCGCGCTGTTCCTCGAAACGGGCTTCCTCGTCCTGAAGGGCCAGAAGCTTCTCGCGGTCGGCAACGGGAATCTGGAAATAGTCGGGGTGGATTTCGCTGAAGGCGAGGAAACCGTGGCGGTTGCCGCCGTAATCGACGAAAGCAGCCTGCAGGCTTGGCTCTACGCGAATGACTTTCGCGAGATAGATATTGCCCTTGAGCTGCTTACGTGCCGACGTCTCGACATCGTAATCTTCGAGACGATCGTCACTTGTGACCACCACGCGGGTTTCTTCCGCATGCGTGGTGTCGATCAACATACGCTTGTTCATAAAAGGGAAAACTCCGCTCGTCCGCCGCGTCGGATATCAGATTCCGGGCATGCGGAACGCTGCCGGGCATGCCTGTTCGCGGGGCGAAATGATTTTGGGGCAGGAGGAGAAGGGGCCAACGCGGCAGCCGAGCGACGCAAGGCATCATCGCGGACGGACGAAGATCCGTTTTCCGATGATCCAGTGCGATGCGACGGGCGGCAGGCATGAGGCCCCTTATGAAAACGTCGTTCAGAGTTGACGCACAGATCAATCGCTGGCGCTCTGCTTTCCGTCGGCGAGATGCTTGAGAAAAGCTTGCGCAAGCCGGACAGACCGCGGCGTCGCGCGAGGGATTGCGAGACGGGATCCTTTTGCCGACGGAATAGGACGCGGCGGGAGGATCGTACCGATCTTTGAAACCCTTCGTGGCGTGAAGCATGACGGAAATATCATATCAGTGCAAGTGTCGCGCCAACAGGACGTCACATGTCGCCATATATATGACATCATGTTTCCGGCATGATGGAATGCCGGGTAATCTGGCTAATCTTGTGACGCGCGGAAAAGCGAAATGACGGATGACATGGCGGACTTCGTGCGGCGGGGCGGGCAGCTGGGCAGACGTCTGGCGCTGGCGGGGATAGGCAGCATTGCGACAGGCGCCTGCGCCAACACGCCGCATAAGGCGCGTTCGGTGCAGTCCAGGGGCAGGCATCACGCGCTTGCCGCGCCGGGCATCATCGGAAAGGCTTCGCCGCCCAGGCCGGTCGTCATGCTCGATCCGGGACATGGGGGCAAGGACCCTGGCGCGATCGGCATCAGCGGCACCTATGAAAAGCACGTTGCGGAAGCGGCGGCCGCGGAACTCTACCGGCAACTGATGGCGACCGGACGCTACAATGTTGTCATGACGCGCGACAGCGATCGCTTCATCCCGCTGGAAGGGCGCGTCGAACTGGCGCAGGCGCACAAGGCGCATCTTTTCATCTCCATGCATGCCGACGCCCTGCATGATCCCGGCGTGCGTGGTGCCAGCGTCTATACGATGTCCAACGGTGCGTCGGATGCGCAGACGGCGGCGCTGGCGCGGATCGAGAACAGCGCCGATCGGTTCGCAGGGCCGTCCTTTCACGGGGCGTCGCCCGAGGTGCAGCAGATTCTGGCTAGTCTGGTGACGGAGGAGACGCGGCGCGGTTCTGCGCATATGGCCTCCAGCGTCGTTTCGGCTTTCCGGCCGCGTATCGGTTTACTGACGCATCCTTCCAGGCATGCGGCTTTCGTGGTGCTGAAATCGGCGGAGATTCCTTCCGTGCTGGTGGAGATGGGGTTCATGTCCAACAGGCTGGACGAGGCGGCCCTGCGTCAGGCCGTGCATCGCACGCAGGTCGCAGGCGCGATGCGCGATGCGGTCGATCGCTATTTCGCGACAGCGCCCGGCGTTGCGACTATGGCGGGGTGACGGCGCCGGGCTGACAGCTGCCGGAAATTTTTGCCGTAAAAAACGCAAGCCGATCTAGCCATGGCGCCCCTTGCTGCGATAGGGTGCGCCGCATGATCAGTAACCCCGCATCCCTGCGTTATGTCGGTCGCGCTTCCGCGCGCCGCGACGCATGCGCGGTTCTTCTTCGGCTCTCGCTTCGACTTATCGGCCCCTGAGCGCGAGAGAGCGGCGTGCGCGCCGTGGCGTTCAGGGGTTCGGTTTCCTGAATTTTCGACGTCCAGCGAGAGCACCAGCATTATGACCATCGACCATCCTTCTTTCGGCCGTATCGACGACAATCGCGTTATCATTTTCGATACGACACTCCGTGACGGCGAGCAGTCGCCGGGCTTCTCCATGAATCTGGATGAGAAGCTGCGGATGGCGAAGGCGCTGGAGGATCTCGGCGTCGATGTCATCGAGGCCGGTTTTCCCGTCGCGTCGCCGGGTGATTTCGAAAGCGTGCGACGCATTGCCGAGACGTTGAAGGAGACCGTTGTCTGCGGTCTGGCGCGTAGTGGTGGCAAGCGTGACATCGAAGCGGCGGGTGAGGCCATCGCACCGGCCCGGCGTCGTCGTATCCACAGCTTCATCTCCACGTCGCCGCTGCACATGAAATACAAGCTGCGGATGGAGCCGGAAACGGTGCTGGATCTGATTGCCTCCGGCAATCAGGCTGCCCGTCGCTATGCGGACGATGTGGAGTGGTCGGCGGAAGACGGATCGCGCACCGAACCGGAATTTCTGTGCCGTTGCGTGGAAACGGCGATCAGGAACGGCGCGACGACCATCAACATCCCGGATACGGTCGGCTATGCGACGCCGGACGAGATGCGCGCGATCTTCAATATGCTGCGTGAACGTGTGCCGGGGGCGGAGAAGGTTATTTTCTCGGCGCACAACCATAACGATCTGGGTCTGGCCGTTGCCAATACGCTTTCGTCGCTCGACGGCGGCGCGCGCCAGATCGAGTGCACGATCAACGGCATCGGCGAGCGCGCGGGGAACGCGGCGCTGGAAGAGATCGTCATGGCGATCCGCACGCGGCAGGACAAGTTCGCCTATACCAACGGCATCCAGACGCCGAAACTCCTGAGTGTTTCGCGCATGCTGGCCAATATCACCAGCTTCGATGTCCAGCCGAACAAGGCGATCGTCGGGCGCAATGCCTTCGCGCATGAAAGCGGCATCCATCAGGACGGCATTCTCAAGAATGCCCAGACCTATGAGATCATGACGCCGGAGAGCGTGGGCTGGACCAAGACATCACTGGTGCTGGGCAAGCATTCGGGACGTGCTGCATTCCGCGACAAGCTGGCATCGCTGGGCTACCAACTGGAAGATGCGATGGTTCAGCAGGCCTTCGAGCGGTTCAAAATTCTGGCCGATCAGAAAAAGACGGTTTTCGACGACGATATCCGTGCGCTGGTGGATGACGAAACGCGAGATCACGAACACATCCGCTTCGTATCGCTGGAATTGATTGCAGGATCGAAGCGCCCGGCCCAGGCGACGCTGGAACTCAATGTCGATGGCGATGTCCGTTTCGCGACGGTTGCTGGCAACGGTCCTGTGGATGCGGCTTTCCGCGCGATCCAGGAAGTGTTTCCGCACGAAGCCAGTCTGGCCCTGTTCTCCGTCGGCGCGGTGACCGAGGGAACCGATGCGCAGGCGCGGACGACGGTGCGTCTGGAAGAGGCCGGCAAGCTGGTGGACGGGCAGGGGGCGGATGCCGATACGGTCGTCTCGGCGGTAAGGGCCTACGTGCACGCCCTGAATAAACTTCTGGTGAAGCGCGTACGGACGGAACCGGCAGCCCTGAGCGCCTGAACGCTGGAAACCCACTCGAGCATTCATGCCTCGAGTGGGTTTTTACTTTAGTCAGTAGCCATTGTTGTAGTTCGGGGGTGGGGCATACTGGCCTTGTGGATAGGGCTGCTGCTGACCCTGGTAATAGCCACCCTGTTGGTAGTTGGGGGGATAGTTGGGGCGGGCATAGCCGTTATTGCTGCCCTGGTTGTAATAGCCGCCCTGGCTGTATCCGCCACGGTTCGGCGTCGTGACGGCGCCAGCGCCCGCTCCCAGTGCACCGCCGGCGAGTGCGCCGATCGCAGCGCCCCGACCACCACCGGCGAGTGCGCCGATCGCCGCACCTGTTCCGCCGCCGATCAGCCCGCCGCCGAGGGCGCGGGAACCGGGATCGTAGGGATTGGTGCAGCCCGCCAGCAATGCTGCGGTGCCGGCCAGCCCCATAAGGGCACTGGCGCGACGACCGAGGCTTCGAGTTTTCGTCATATTCAGCCTTCTTGTTTCTTAGTAGCCGCGGCCCCGGCTCGGCGTGGTCGCCGCGCCGCCTGCCGCTCCGACGGCGCCGCCTGTCAGCGCACCGATGGCAGCGCCGCGTCCGCCGCCCGCCAGGGCGCCGATGCCGGCACCGGCGCCCGCGCCGATCAGTGCGCCGGACCCGGCGCGTGCGCCCGGATCATACGGATCTCCGCAGCCGCCCAGCGCCAGCATGCCGGCGCAGGAGGCGGCAATGACAGCACGACGAAGCGTGTGCGGTGAGAACTTAGTCATCGAACGACTCTCCCATGGATAAACGGCTTCGGACGTCCCGATGAGCCGTGTCGATCGCCCTGACCGTCGACAATCAATCCGCAAGCGGATTTCGCGTTAATAAACGAATATCCCGCCACGCGGTTGCCAAGGTGGAATGCTTTGTCCGTGTGTCGAAACGATGGCCACGGTTTGTCATGGTGCGTCGGAATTATCTGACCGTTTATGGCACTTGCGGTGCGATGCGCTCTTGCTCCCGGGCGTGGCCGTCGCTAAGCCCTGCGCCTTGTCGGGACGGATTCGCACGCAGATGCCGCGCCCTTGAAACGCGCTTTCATATTTCGCCGGGAGGTTTGGATGTTCTCACGTCTGCTGGGTCTCATGTCGGCAGACATGGCCATCGATCTCGGCACAGCCAACACGCTTGTCTATGTGAAGGGTCGCGGCATTGTGCTCGACGAGCCCTCCGTCGTGGCGATTGCCGAGGTGCGGGGCAAGAAACAGGTCCTGGCTGTCGGTGAGGAAGCCAAGCAGATGGTCGGCCGCACGCCGGGCAACATTACGGCCATCCGTCCCCTGCGCGACGGCGTGATCGCCGATTTCGAGGTAGCGGAGGAGATGATAAAGCATTTCATCCGCAAGGTGCATAACCGCCGTGCCTTTGCCAGCCCGCAGATCATCGTCTGCGTGCCGTCCGGCTCCACGGCGGTGGAAAAGCGTGCCATCCAGGAAAGTGCCGAAAGCGCGGGCGCACGGAAGGTGATGCTGATCGAGGAGCCGATGGCCGCGGCCATCGGCGCGGGTCTGCCCGTCACGGAGCCCTCGGGCAGCATGATCGTCGATATCGGCGGCGGCACGACGGAAGTGGCGGTGATATCGCTGGGCGGCATCGTCTATGCGCGCTCGGTGCGTGTCGGCGGTGACAAGATGGACGAAGCGATCATCTCCTACATCCGCAAGATGCATAACCTCCTGATTGGCGAGAGCTCCGCCGAGCGCATCAAGATCGAGATCGGGTCGGCGACCATGCCGGACGACCCGCGCGATCCGGGGCCGATCAAGGAAGTGAAGGGGCGCGATCTCATCAACGGCGTGCCGCGTGAGGTGCTTGTCAGCCAGGCGCAGATTGCCGAGAGCCTGGCGGAACCGGTCAGCCAGATCGTGGATGCCGTCACGACGGCGCTCGAGAACACGCCGCCTGAACTCGCGGCGGATATTGTGGACAAGGGGATCGTGCTGACCGGCGGTGGCGCGCTGCTCTATCGTCTGGACGACGTGCTGCGTAACGCCACGGGCCTGCCGGTGACCGTTGGCGAGGCGCCGCTATCGTGTGTCGCGCTGGGTACGGGACGGGCCCTGGAGGAAATGCGCCGGCTGCGCAACGTGCTGATCTCCATGTATTGAGACACGAAGCCGGCGGTCCGTCATGCTTTCCATCCAGGCCCGGCAGGCGCTCGCCAAGCTCGTTCTTCCCCTGTTGTTCGTGCTGGCGTTCGCTTTCATCCTTGTGGGACAGGTGCGTCATGCTCTTGTCGACAAGGCGCGGATGGACATCGCCGATGCGCTGGCGCCGGCCTACGGGCTGATGGCGGCGCCCGGCGAGCATGCCGGGACGCTGTGGCGGGAGTTCCGGGGCTTCCTGCATCTGGACGCGGAAAACGCGCGCCTTCGTGACGAGAACGCGAAACTGCGGCGCTGGTATGATGTGGCGGTGGCGCTGGCGAACGAGAATGCGCAGCTGAAAGCGAATCTTCACTGGATTCCGGACAATGCGCCGAGCTTCGTGACCGGGCATGCCCTGCGGGATGCAGGCGGGGTCTACAGCCGCGCCATCCTTCTGGCGGTAGGCGACGGCAATGCCGTGCATGTCGGCGACGTGGCGATGGACGCCGCCGCACTGATCGGCCGCGTTTCGGAAGTCGGTGCGCATACCGTGCGTATCCTGCTCATCAACGACGATGCCAGTCGGATTCCGGTGACGCTCGCGGCATCTCATGGAACGGCGATCATGGCAGGCGATGGCACGTCCACGCCGCGCCTGCTGTATTACGCGCAGGAAAATCATCCCGTGGAAGGTGAGCGGGTCCTGACGAGCGAGCAGACGCCCCCCGGTGCACCGGGCGACACGGCGCTGGCCGGGCTGCCGGGCGGTCTGCCGATCGGCACGGTGCATTATGTGCGCCCCGGCGCCCCGGTGGTGGTGCCCGACGGTGGGCTTTCACATCCCGACATCGTCCGGGTTTTCGATTACGGTCGCCCCGCGCAGGACGCGCCGGATGCTCCCGGGCGCGTGAAACGCATGCCATTGCCCACGAATCCGGGCTTGCCGAGCTTCATGCTGCCGCTTTCGAAACCGGGGCAGGGTTGACGCGATGGTTGCGGAACATCCCCGTCCGGAAGCGCATCCGGGCATCGAGCCGAAGAAAACGTGGCGTCGTCAGGTAGATATGGCGATTCGCTCCTCGCTGCCATGCCTGTTCGTTCTGCTGTCGTCGTTCGTCCTTTCTGCGCCGTTCGGCCTGCCGGGCGAAGCGGAATTGCTGTTCGGCGTCGGATTCGGCACCGTTTTTTTCTGGTCGGCGCATCGACCGGCTTCCATGCCGGCATGGGCGGTGTTCCTGATCGGGTTGATCGCCGATCTGTTGAGCTTCGGGCCACCGGGTACGATTCTGCTGGCCTTTCTGGTCGCCCATGGCGTGGCGCATACGTGGCGTTATGGGTTGAGCCGCATCAACTTTTTGCTGGCATGGTCGGCACTGGCCCTGCTGGCTTTGATTTTGTCGTTGTTTCAATGGTTCATGGCATGTATCGGAGCGCTGCGTCTGATGTCCCCGGCGCCATCCCTCTTTCAAGCGGCTCTGACAATCGGTATCTATCCGACATTGAGCGCGTTATTCGTGTGGGCGCATCGAGCGGTCGTCAATCCGGAACGAACCTGAAGGTCGTTGTCATAGCATGAACTCCTGCCGTGATCCGAAGCGCGCGCGCCATCGCGCCAGGTTTGGTTCCAGACATGGCGGGCAGCGTGTGTCGGGGCAGCGCCCCTGATGAAACTCCCCAAATTCTCCGGCAGGAAGCCGATATCGCGGCTGATGCCGCGTCGCGAGCCGATCAAGCCGTCACGCGGGATCTTCACGCGCCGGGCGCTTGTCGTTCTGGCTGCGCAGGCCGGTGTTCTGGGCGTTCTGGGGCAGCGCCTCTACAATCTGCAAGTCGTCGATGGCGACCGCTTGAAGCAGCTGGCGGTCAGGAACCGCACGAGCAAGCGCCTCCTCGCGCCGGCGCGTGGGACGATCAACGATCGCTTCGGCGTGCAGCTTGCCGGCAACAAGGTCAACTGGCGGGCGCTGCTGATGCCGGAGGAGACGACGGATATTTCCGCCGTCATCTCTCGTTTCGCCCAGATCGTGCCGCTGGACGACCGGGATCATGCGCGGATCGAGCGCGATCTGCGGCACATGCGCAAATACGTGCCGGTTTCGCTGAAGGATTTCCTGACCTGGGACGACATGGCGCGGATCGAACTGAACGCGCCCAGCCTGCCGGGTGTGTTTGTCGATATCGGTTCGACCCGCCTTTATCCGTTGGGGCCGTTGCTGGCGCATATTGTCGGCTACGTGGCGCCGCCGAACGAGCACGACGTGGCGAGCTCGCCCATGATGGCCCTGCCGGGCATGCGCGCGGGGCGTGCGGGAATCGAGCAGACGCAGGATGCGCTTTTGCGCGGCGAACCCGGTTCGGTGGAGATGGAGGTCAACTCCCTCGGTCGCGTGATGGGCGAAATCGATCGCGAGGAAGGGCGACAGGGCGACGAACTGACGCTGACGATCGATGCGGGTCTGCAGCAGATGGTGCTCAACCGCATCGCCGACCAGTCCGCAAGCGCCGTGGTGATGGATTGCCGTAATGGCGAGGTGCTGGCGATGGTCAGCACGCCATCGTTCGATCCGTCGCTTTTCGACTCGGGCGTCAGCCATGCGCAGTGGATCGAATGGACGGACAATGTCCGCACGCCCCTAATCAACAAGGCCGTCTCCGGTGTCTATCCGCCAGGTTCGACCTTCAAGCCGGCGGTCGGACTGGCCGCGCTCAAGTCGGGGGCGTTGTCGCCGGAGGATCGTTTTTCGTGCCCCGGCTATTACGACATGGGGGGCGTGCGCTTCCATTGCTGGTCGCGCTGGGGGCATGGCACGATCAACATGCGTGAGGCGCTGATGCTCTCATGCGACGTCTATTTCTATCAGGCCGCGCGCAAGGCGGGGATGGACCCGATCAAGGCGGTCGCCAACGGGTTCGGCCTCGGCACCAAGCTCGATATCGAATTGCCGCATATCCGTTCGGGCGTCATTCCCACGCCGGACTGGCGTCGTGAGCACGGACACCACTGGAACGGTGGCGATACGGTGAATGCCGGCATCGGTCAGGGCTTCGTGCAGGTGACGCCGCTCGAACTGGCGACCTATGTCTCGCGTATCGCCTCGGGTCGGAATGTGCAGCCGCATCTGGTGCGCCGGGTCGATGATCGGTCGTCGGATCTCGGCAAGCTGGATGCGGCGGCGCCACTGGATATCGCGCCGGCGCATCTGGAGATCATCCGCGGCGGCATGTTCGATGTGGTGAATGCCAAACGCGGCACCGCGCCCAAGGCAAAACTCGACCTGCCAAATGTGCAGATGGCGGGCAAGACGGGTTCCGCGCAGGTGCGCCGTGTGTCCCGCGCCCTGCGCGAGAGCGGCCATTTCAACTCGATGTCTCTCCCCTGGGAAGAGCGGCCGCACGCGCTGTTCATCTGCTTCGCGCCGTTCGATGCTCCGCGCTATGCCGTGTCGGTCGTGATCGAGCATGGCAATGCGGGTGCGGATGCGGCGGCACCGCTGGCGCGTGACATCATGACGGATGTGCTGACGCGCGATCCGGTCAATCATCTTCACGAACCCGGCCAGACGGTCGCGGACGCCGAATGAACCGCGCTATAGCCTGAACGCATGAATCTCCAGAAACGTCTTTGGCGGCCGGAGCCCAGCTTCAGGCTGCTGGCGAAGCTCATTCAGGTCAACTGGCTTTATGTCCTGCTGATCTGCGCGCTGGCGGGCGTCGGCTATCTGGCATTGTATTCGGCGGGCGGTGGAACGGCGAAAACGTTCGCCGCGCCGCAGATCGCGCGCTTCGGCTTCGGGCTCATCATGATGGTGGCCGTGGCGCTGCTGAGCCCACGCGTCCTGAAGATCCTGTCGGTGCCGATCTATCTCGTATCGGTCGGGCTGCTCGTGCTGGTGCTGCGCATGGGGCATGTGGGTAAAGGGGCGGAACGCTGGATCAATCTGGCAGGCATGCAGTTCCAGCCATCCGAATTCGCCAAGATCGCCCTCGTGCTGGCGCTGTCGACATGGTTCTGCCGAATCGACCCGAAGCGGATGGGTAATCCCCTGCGCCTGATCCCACCGGCGCTGATGACCCTGTTGCCGGTCGCGCTGGTGCTGAAGGAGCCCAATCTGGGCACGGCGGTCATTATCGGGACGATCGGAGCAACACTGTTCTTCACGGCGGGAATGCGTCTTTGGCAGATTGCCATCCTGCTGGCGCCGGTGCCGTTTCTTGGCAAGGTCGTCTACGGCCATCTGCACGACTACCAGAAAGCGCGCATCGACACCTTCCTGCATCCCGAGCACGATCCACTCGGCGCGGGCTATAACATCATCCAGTCCAAGATCGCGCTCGGTTCGGGCGGCATGTGGGGGGAGGGCTATCTGCACGGTTCGCAGGGGCAACTCAACTTCCTGCCGGAGAAACAGACCGATTTCATCTTCACCATGATCGGTGAGGAATGGGGCTATGCGGGTGCGATCTCCGTCATCGGCCTGTTGGGCATCATGATTCTGGGCGGAATGCTGATCGCGCTGCGGAGCCGGAACCAGTTCGGACGCTTGCTGGGGCTGGGGATTTCGGTCGATCTGTTTCTTTATTGCGCGGTCAATCTCTCGATGGTCATGGGCGTCATTCCCGTCGGGGGCGTGCCGCTGCCCCTGATTTCCTACGGCGGCTCGGCGATGCTGACGATGATGTTCGGTTTTGGTCTGCTGATGTCCGCCTGGGTGCACCGGAACGAGCGTGATCGCCCGAGTGAGGACACTGACGCTTGAACCGCGTGCGGCCGCCGAGTGGTGCGGCGGTGCTTGCCTACCAGCGCAGTGTCTATAGCGCGCCGGGGCTGACGGCGCGTATCGGCCAGCAGGCGATCGGCTGGCCACTGCCGGGGCGGTCGCTGATCCTGTTGAGCGCGTGCAATCCCAGCGGCCTGCGGCTTCCCGACCGGACGAATGCACGGCGCATGGCGTCTCTTGCCGCGCAACTGCGTCCCTGGCCGTATCGTTTGGGCGCGGGGCGGTTGGGCAACTGGACGGAGGAGTTGTTCGTGGTGGCCATGCCGCTGGCGCGCGGTTGCGTTCTGGCGCGGCGCTATGGGCAGAATGCGATCGTGGCGATCCGGCGTGGACAGGCGGCGCGTCTGGTCTGGCTGGCCTGACGACCGCGTCGCCATGATATCTTTTTCTGACAAAGAATGTCATGGTCCATAGGCGGCACTCGCACGTGGAGATTCCAGTCATGCGCAATGCAGTATTTCTGCTGGTTCTGTTGCCGGAAATCGCTGTGGCACGCGGCTTCTCGACGGTTCTGCCGATGACGGTGCCGCCCGCCGATCCGAAGGCGGCAGCACCTTCCGGCGTTTATATCGATGCACCGTTGCCCAGTGCCACGCCCTTTGCGGCCGCCGCGCCGAAGCTGACGACGGCGGGGCATGTGCTGGAACTGGCACGCCACTTCTTTGACGGCGGCGGCCCGGTGACACATGATCCGACCACCGGCACACCGATCGGCCAGTTCGGCGAGGCCTACACCTATGCCAGTCCGGTCGGACGCGGTCTTTCGTCGCAGATGCAGACTTTGGGCGTGCCCTGAACAGGGCAATATTTGACATCCGGGCTGCGTCTCGCCATCACCCCACAACGTTTTTTTCGTTGCAGACAAGGTGATGCGATGTCGGTGCATGCTTTCGTATTCCCGGGCCAGGGAAGCCAGTCCGTCGGGATGGGGTTGTCGCTTTTCGAGGCCTTCGGGACAGCGCGCGAGGTTTTTCAGGAAGTTGACGACGCGCTGAACCAGAAGCTTTCCGAATTGATCTTCAGAGGCGAGCCGGATGAACTGACGCGCACCGAGAACGCCCAGCCGGCCCTGATGGCCGTTTCGATGGCCACGCTACGCGTGCTCGAAAGTGAAGGCGGTCTCAAGCTGCCGGATGTGGCGGCTCTGGTGGCCGGGCATTCCCTCGGTGAATATTCCGCCCTTGCCGCGGCCGGCTCGTTCGGTATCGCGCAGACGGCGCGGCTGCTGCGTCTGCGGGGTCAGGCCATGCAGCGTGCCGTTCCGGCGGGCGAAGGGGGGATGGCGGCCCTTCTGGGCGTCGATCTCGATCAGGCGCGCGCGATCTGTGAAACGGCGGCCGTGCTGAAGGTCAATGGCCAGCCGGACCGACAGGAAGTGCTCGAGGTCGCCAACGACAACGGCGGCGGTCAGGTCGTGGTCTCGGGCCAGCTGGACGCCGTGAAGCGCGCGATCGAGGAAGCCCGGTCGCGCGGCGTGAAGCGTGCCGTGCTGCTGCCGGTCTCCGCACCGTTTCATTGCTCCCTGATGCGCCCGGCCGCCGACGAGATGGCCGAAGCATTGGCGCGTGCCGATATCGCGGCGCCGGTCGTGCCCGTCGTGGCGAACGTGACGGCGGCCAAGGCAACCGATCCCGCGATGATCCGCGATCTGCTCGTGCGTCAGGTCACGGGCTCCGTGCGTTGGCGCGAGAGCGTGCAGGCGATGGCGGCGATGGGCGTGGACAGCATCGTGGAGCTGGGCGCGGGCAAGGTCCTGTCCGGCCTCGTGCGGCGCATCGACGGCGATCTGGCCGTAAAGAACGCCGGGACGCCGGATGAAATCGAAGCATTGCTCAAGACGCTCTGAGGAAGGAAAAAGATCATGTTCAGCCTGGACGGAAAAACGGCGCTGGTAACGGGTGCATCGGGCGGTATCGGCGCGGCCATCGCAAAGGCCCTTCACGGGCAGGGCGCGACGGTCGTGCTGTCCGGCACCCGTGAAAGCGCGCTACAGGAACTGGCCGACATGTTGGGCGAGCGCGCATTCGTCTGTGTCGCCAACCTTTCGGACGCGGCGGAGGCGGACGGGCTGGTTGCGAAGGCCGAGGCCGTGGCCGGATCGCCGCTGGATATCCTCGTGAACAATGCGGGCCTGACGCGCGACGGGCTGGCGATCCGCATGAAGGACGATGACTGGTCGAAGGTCATGACGGTCGATCTGGAATCGCCGTTTCGCCTTTGCCGCGCAGCACTGAAAGGTATGCTGCGCCGTCGTGCCGGGCGGATCGTGAGCATTGCCTCCATCGTGGGGACGACGGGCAATGGCGGCCAGGCGAACTATGCCGCTGCCAAGGCGGGCATGATCGGCATGAGCAAGTCCCTGGCCCAGGAAGCGGGTTCGCGCGGGGTGACGGTCAATGTCGTGGCGCCAGGCTTCGTCGAAACGGCGATGACGGATGTGCTGCCGGAGGCGCAGCGCGAGAAGCTGCTGGCGTCGATTCCCCTGGCGCGCATGGGGCGACCGGAAGACATCGCGGCGGCCGTGGTGTATCTTGCCTCCGATGAAGCAGCATGGACGACCGGCGCCACATTGCACGTCAATGGCGGTATGGCGATGAGCTGATATCGTTCCCCCGCGCGCAATAGCTTGGCGCGCGGGGGAAAACCGTGCTAAGCGCCCGCTGCTTCGTCCGGAGCGCGGGCAGGCCCGCCCGCCCGGCAAGTTCCCGAACTGGGAAGCGAGCCGGATGGAACATGCCAGACGGGTCCAACAATCGTTTCGAACCGCCCGCACCTCCGGGCACACAGGAAGCCAGAAGAGATGAGCGAAATCGCCGATAAGGTTAAGAAGATCGTTGTCGAGCACCTTGGTGTCGAAGAAAGCAAAGTGACGCCGGACGCCTCCTTCATCGACGATCTGGGCGCGGACAGCCTGGACACGGTCGAGCTGGTGATGGCGTTCGAGGAAGCATTCAGCGTCGAGATTCCGGAAGACGCGGCGGAGAAGATCGCCACGGTCAAGGACGCGATCGACTACATCGAGAAGCAGAAAGCCGCCTGATTCGGCTGCGCCGGGACAATCGTCCTGGCGCGACGGTTTTGCCCCTTGCAATCCCGGGGCCAGACCGAACATTGGGAATTCAAGGATTTCGCCCGGCGATGCCAGAGCGTCGCGCGGTGACGATCCACGTTACTGGAGCTGCGCCCGTCCATGATGGCAAACATATCGGCAATGAAGGAAAGACGTGTCGTCGTCACCGGTATGGGTCTTGTCACGCCATTGGGCGTTGGCGTGGAAACCTCCTGGAAGCGACTGCTCGAAGGGCAGAGCGGCATCGGCCGCATCACCAGTTTCGATCCGTCGGACATGCCAGCCCAGGTTGCCGGCGAAGTGCCGGATGGCCCGACCGCCGAGGGCGGCCTGACACTGTCTGACTGGGTTGCGCCCAAAGACCAGAAGAAGATGGATCGTTTCATCCATCTGGGCATGGCGGCTGCGATCCAGGCCGTCGAGGACTCGGGCTGGAAGCCGGAAGACGAGGACGGACGCTGCGCGACCGGCGTGATGATCGGTTCGGGCATCGGCGGTCTTCAGACGATCTACGATGCCTCCCTGACTGTTGCGAGCGGTAAAGCGCGCCGTCTGTCGCCGTTCTTCATCCCGTCCGCCCTGATTAATCTGATCTCCGGGCATGTCTCCATCCGTTACGGTTTCAAGGGGCCGAACCACTCCGCGGTCACGGCCTGCGCCACCGGCGTGCATGCGATCGGCGATGCCACGCGATTGATTATGCTCGGGGACGCGGATGTCATGGTCGCGGGCGGTGCGGAGGCGGCGGTCTGCCCGCTCGGTATCGCAGGTTTCTCCTCGGCGCGTGCGCTGTCCACCGGTTTCAACGAGACGCCGGATAAGGCATCTCGCCCCTGGGATCGGGACCGCGACGGCTTCGTGATGGGCGAGGGTGCTGGTATCGTCGTTCTGGAAGAATACGAACACGCCAAGCGCCGTGGTGCGAAGATCTACGGTGAGATCATCGGCTATGGCCTGTCGGGCGACGCTCATCACATCACTGCGCCGGCCGAGGGTCATGAGGGCGCGTTCCGTGCGATGAAGGCCGCGCTGCGCAGCGCCGGCGTGACGCCCGCCGAGATCGATTATGTCAACGCGCACGGCACGTCGACGATGGCCGACGATCTGGAACTGGATGCGGTGGAGCGTCTGTTCGGTGCGGACGGCGCGAAGCTTGCGATGTCCTCCACGAAATCGGCGACCGGGCACCTGCTCGGCGCGGCCGGCTCGGTGGAAGCGATGTTCTCCATGCTGGCGATTCGCGACAACGTCGTGCCCCCGACCCTGAACCTGGACAATCCTGCCCGGGAGAGCATCATCGACCGGGTGGCGCATGAAGCGCAGCGGCGCGACGTCAAGATCGCCCTGTCCAACAGTTTCGGCTTCGGCGGCACGAATGCCAGCCTGATCGTCAGGGGCGTCTGAGGGGCGTATTCCGATGACGCGCCGTCAGCGTGGCCTGTCGTGGATCGTTCTCGTTATCGTTCTGGGTATCGGGTTCATCGGCGGCGGCTGGTGGATTTTCCTTCAAACTGGTCCGCTTTCCGCGCCGCATGATGTCGTCGTGCGGCGCGGCGACACCTCGGCCGTCCTGCGTGGTTTGCAGGATGCTGGTGTCATGCGGCGGGATCTGCCGGACAATGTCGTGTTTCGGCTTGCCGTTCTGGCAACCCGTTCCGAAGGACCGCTTCATGCGGCGGAACTGGCATTTCCGGCCGGTTCCTCAATCCGCCAGACCATCTGGATCCTGCGCCACGCGCCGCCAGTCGAGCATCGCCTGACCATTCCCGAGGGACTGACGGCACGCCGCATGGCCGGCCTGCTGGGCAATGCGCCTGCTCTGGGTGGACCGGTGCCGGCCATTGCGGAAGGCAGTATCCTGCCGGAGACCGTCTCCTACACATACGGCACCAGCCGTGCGGCGATCGTGCGACGCTTGCAGCATATGATGGATCAGACGCTCGATGACGTCTGGCAGCATCGCGACCCGCGCGTGACATTGGCCGATCCGCGATCGATGCTGATTCTTGCCTCCATCGTCGAACGTGAAACGGGACTGCCCGACGAGCGACCGCAGGTTGCGCAGGTGTTTCTCAATCGTCTGGCGCGCGGCATGAGGCTCCAGTCCGATCCGACCGTGATCTACGATGTGAGTGCCGGCTGGGGTGAACTGGACCGGCCGCTGGATCATGCCGATCTCGCGGAAGATGGGCCCGCCAACACCTACCGCCTCCCGGGCCTGCCGCCGATGCCGATCTGCTCGCCCGGCCGCGCCGCACTGGAAGCGGTGGCGCATCCGGCATCGGGCGACGCATTGTATTTTGTGGCCAGCGGCCTCGGCGGGCATCGTTTCGCGACCACGCTGGACGATCACAACCGCAATATCGATGCTTATCACGCGTCGCGGGTGCCCGGCCGTTAGGTTCGGTGTTGCTGGCTGGGTGATCTCCTCAGTTCGGCATGAATGGCGTCATCAGGGCATAGAGGGCGATGGTCAGTCCGCAGCCACTGATGAGCGTCCACCAGAAACCGATGCCGTGATGCAGCATGACCGGCATCACCAGGAACATTGGCAGCGACGGCAGCACATACCAGAAGGTCGCCTGCATATGCGTCGCCATGTTGGTTGCGTCCGGACGGGCGAACCACAGGAAGATCATGCCCAGAACCGATATCAGGGGCAGGGACGCGATCAGGGCACCGAATCCGGGGTAGCGGCGGGCGACGGACGAGACGAGAGCGACGAGCAGGCCCGCTATTGTGGCCTTGAGAAAAAATGGCATCGATGGTTCCGGCTTTCTGGCATGCTCACGGCAGCGCCCCGAACGCTGTCCGCATCGTCGTTATCATATCGCCAGGATCGTGAATGACCGAATATCGCCATATCCATATCGCCGCGGGCGTTATCCGGGATCGAAACGGCCGGATGTTGCTTGTCCGAAAGGAGGGGACGGCGGCCTTCATGCAACCCGGCGGAAAAATCGACGGGCGGGAAGATAGCGTTCAGGCGCTGATCCGCGAACTCGATGAGGAACTCGCCCTCACGGTGGCGCCTGCCGAACTGACACCGCTTGGGATATTCGAGGCACCTGCCGCCAATGAGCCGGGCCATGTCGTGCGGGCAACGTTGTTCGGGCTGCGGATCGATGGCACGCCCATGCCACGCGCGGAAATCGCCGAGGCGATCTGGATCGACCCGAAAGACCCGGGCGACATCGTGTTGGCACCGCTGACACGCGATTATGTGCTGCCGATGGGACTTATGTGACGCGAGGGATTTTCCTGGCAAACAGCGTGCGTCCGTTCAGCCCGACGAACGAGAAATCGAAGGTGTCGCGCGACAGGGCGACCGCCATGAAGCCATGCTCGTCCGGAAACACGATACCGCCGTCCTGTGCCGGGGCAACGGGGTCGATGCGCGATCCCGCGCCGTTATTGATGTAGTGAATGCCGTCCTTCTCCACATATTGCAGATTGTGGATGTGACCATTGACGTAGATTGTCACCCGATGCTTCTGAAGCAGGGGAACCAGTGCGTCGATCAGCTCCGGTTCATCGAAGCGCTTTTCGGCGGTGTGGATCGGGTGATGGCCGATCACGATCTTCCAGTCGGCGTCCGATCCGCCGAGGGCGCGGTCGAGCCATGCCAGCTGGGCCGCGGTGTCCTGCCCGCTGATATCGACTTTCGTGCCACGATAGCGGCTGATGAAAGGCGATGTATCGACGAAGAACGTGTCCAGCACGCTGCCATCCGGCAGCCGGTCGCGCAGGGCATAGTAGCGCGCGGGCAAATGCCAGCGACTATCGACCTGCGCGCCATAGCGCAGTTGCGGCTCGATCTTGCCGCGATAATCGTGATTGCCGAGAATGACGCGCCAGGGCGTCTGGAGGCTGGGAGCGCGATAGATCGATTCGAATGACGATTGCCATTGCGCGTCGGACACGGACGTGACGCCGTCATCGTAGAAGTTATCGCCGACGGAGACTGTATAGAGACTGCCGTGCCGGGCGGCGACCTCCCCCATGACATCGGCGAGCTGGCCTTGCTCGTAATGGCCCTGACGTCCCCAATCGCCGATCATGACGCAATTATGCGTTGGTGTGCGCGCTTGGGCAGGAAGTGCCGGTAGCGCCGCACCGGCGACGGCCGTGCCGAGGAAGCGACGGCGGGTGAGCATGGGAATCATGGGTTATTCGATTGGCTGGCTTGCGGTCTGGCTGTCGGCAGCGCAGCGGGCGGCGTCGGGCACCTGCGGCCTGGCGCGCAGGGCCGCGACTTCCTGTCGGGCCGCCAGCAGGTCGGCCTGGAACTGGGAATCTGCCTGAAGGGCCGCGAACATCGCGCCGCCGTTGATCCAGCCCGCCTGCACGTCGCTCTTCCAGTGTACGCCGCAGACGATGCGGCTTTCACCGAAGACGCGCCCGCGATGCAGGATTTCAGTAGCGCGGTCGGGCATGATCTCCGCCAGGATGGAGGCCACGATCCAGCCATGCGTGGTGTGACCGGATGGGTAGGCCGGACTATCGCCCAGATGGGCCCGGTCGTCCGTGCAGATCGGCAGGTCGTTGCCGACGAAGGGGCGCTTGCGCTTCCAGTATTGCTTCTCGTCCGTCACCGATTGTTCGATCGCGGGTTGCAGATGCGCGATCAGCGCCGTGAGCCGGGGCAGACGGTTGGCGTCCAGTGTGACACCCGCGGCGCAGGAGAAGTCGGCCAGCAGGTGTTGGGGGTGCAGATCGGCATCGTTCAGCGCCGTGCGCCAGCGCGCCGAGCCGGCAAGATGGCGCGTTTCCTGGAATACGGCGTCATCCTCGTGCTGGGCGGTCGAATGGGCGGCCGGTGGCGGCGGCAGGATGATGCGGCCATCCGGCAGGGCAGGCGCGGCCCAGGCCGCCAGGGGAAGAGCGGCGGCGAGGAATGGAAAAGTGAAGAGCAGACGCATCGACATGATCTCGTTTCGATAAACGGGCGGACGTGTTTTCAAATCGCGTCATCATGACCGGCGCGCCGCACAGCGTCACGCCCGGCACGGCTGGTTTCATGGAAGTATCATATCGGTTGCGTGGCTGCTGACCGGTTGAAAATCTTAACGATGCTCCGCATATCCTAGCATCATCACGAGGCCATACCGGCGCGTCCCCACGAGAGGAAACCATGAGCGAACAGACCACGCAAACGCCGCAAGGTGCGGAACAACACGAGTTCAGCGCGGAAGTCGGGCGACTTCTCGATCTCGTTGTTCACGCGCTGTATTCCGAGCGGGAAATCTTCTTGCGCGAGTTGGTCGCCAATGCCGCCGATGCCTCCGACAAGCGTCGCTTCGAGGCGCTGACAGACGCCTCCAGGGCGCTTCCGGCCGATGCCTCGATCCGCATCCATCCCGACAAGGATGCGCGTCTGCTGACGATCAGCGACAACGGTGCGGGCATGAGCCGCGATGAACTGGCCAGGAACCTTGGCACCATCGCACGTTCCGGCACGCGTGCCTTCGGCGAAAAGCTGGACGCCGCCAAGCCGGAAGACCGTCCGAGCCTGATCGGTCAATTCGGCGTCGGCTTCTATGCGGCTTTCATGGTGGCCGACAAGGTGGATGTGATTTCCCGCCAGCCCGGTTCGGATGAAGCGTGGCAGTGGTCGTCGGACGGCAAGGGTGCCTATACGCTGGCGCCGGCAACGCGTGAGACACCGGGCACGGACATCATCCTGCACATCAAGTCCGATGCGGATGAATTCCTGGATGCATGGCGTCTGCGGTCGATCGTGCGCAAATGGGCCGATCATATCTCCTGGCCGATCACCCTGCGAGAGGGCGAGGAGGACAAACCTGCCAACGAAGGCACGGCGCTGTGGCGGAAGTCCAAATCCGATATCACGCCGGAGCAGTATACCGAATTCTACCGCCACGTTTCGCATCAGTTCGACGAACCGTATGCAACGCTGCACTGGCGCGCCGAGGGCACGACGGAATTCACGTCGCTCCTGTTCATCCCCGGTGCGCGTCCGTTCGATTTCATGGAACAGTCGCGTGAGAGCAAGGTGCATCTGCACGTACGCCGGATGTTCATCACCGACGAAGCTGAGCTGCTGCCGGCATGGCTGCGCTTCGTGCAGGGTGTGGTGGACACCGAGGATCTGCCGCTGAACGTCTCGCGCGAGATGTTGCAGTCCACGCCGGTTCTGGCGCGCATCCGCAAGGCCGTGACCAAGCGCGTGATGACGGAAATCAAAAATCGCTCGAAGGATGCGGAGCAGGCCGCCGGCTTCGCGACGTTCTGGGAGAACTTCGGCCCGATCGTCAAGGAAGGCATCTGGGAGGATTCGGAGCATCGGCAGGAACTGGCGGCGCTGGCACGCTTCCGCTCCACGCATTCCGACGATCCGACGACGCTGGACGATTATATCGGTCGCATGAAGCCGGATCAGGAAGCGATCTATTACTTGACGGGCGATAACGCGGAAGCACTGGCAGCCTCGCCGCAGCTCGAAGGTTTCCGTGCACGCGGCGTGGAGGTCCTGCTTCTGTCCGATCCGGTGGACGGATTCTGGCCGGAGCGCCTGTCCTCGTATCAGGACAAAACGCTCAAGAGCATCAGCCAGTCGCATGGCGATCTGGAGAAGTTCGAGGCACCGGCGCCGGAAGGCGAGGCCGCGGATCTGACGGCGCTCATTCCAGCACTGAAGGAAGCGTTGGGCGAGGCGGTCAAGGACGTGCGTGGCACCGTGCGTCTGGTGGGCAGCGCCGTGGTGCTGACGTCGGAAGGCGGTCCGGACCTGACGATGCAGCGCCTGATGCGTCGTTCCGGGCAGACGTTGCCGAGCATTCCGCCCATTCTGGAAATCAATCCGCACCATCCGCTGATCCGCGACCTGGCGGCCCGCGCGACGAAGGGTGAAAGCGTTGCGGATTATGCGCAGGTTCTTCTGGACGTTGCGCGTATTCAGGATGGCGAGACATTGCCGGACGCGACAGGCTTTGCGCAGCGTCTGACGGCCATGCTGGCCGCGTCGGTCGCCATCTAGACGGCCATACGCCCCGACCGTTCCGGCATGACCGCCGGAACGGTCGGGTTTTCAGTTTCGCTTAGCGCTGATCGTCTTTCGCGCCTTCGCGTCGCAGTTCGCGGGGCGAGAGAGCGAAATGACTGCGGAAGCGGCGCGAGAAATGCGCCGCATTGCGAAATCCGTGCTGGCGGGCGATATCTGCGATGCTGATGTGCTGGCGATAGGGGTCGAGTAGCGCCTCACGCGCTTTTTCAAGCCGTCGCGTCGCAATCCAGCCGGCGATGGCGCCGGGCTCGTCCTTGAAAAGCTGGTAGAGAGTGCGGGGCGATATCTTGTGGCCCTCTGCGATCTTCTGCGGTGTCAGTGTCAGATCGCCGAGATTCCGGTCGATATGTTCGCGGATACGTTTACGACGCCAGGCCCGTTGGTCATTAAAATCGGCAAGATCGACACTGCTACGAAGCGTCATGTCGATCAGGTCCATCATATGATCGGAAAGTCGTGCTTCGACGACCTGATGTGCGCCTTTTTCAGTATCGGGATGGCAGAAATGACGCGCCATGGCGAGGAGAAGGCTGCCGGGGACTATTTTCGTCGAGAATGCGACGGCATCCAGTTTTTCCAGGTTCGGCAACCTGTTCATGATATGCAGGCGCGGTACTTCGATCCGCACGGCGTGCGACTTGTCGTGCGGTAGCCAGTGGCTCTGTTCATGAAGCCACAGGAACCCATCATGCACGTTGGCGACCGTGATGTCCTTATTGCAGGTGACATGGCTTTCGTGGGCGACCTGAAGGAGTAGCGACAGACGATCTTCCGGCGTCAGATGGGTTTCATTATGCCCAGCCGTATGCTCGACGATAAAAACATCGCCGAGCGAGTAATGTGAATTAACTCGAGATGACGTCTCGCACATTACAACATCCTCATGGATTTTTCGTTATGTATACATACGTCGTAAAATAGATTTTGCATAATTTTTTCATTTAATTAAATTGAATACAAATCGATAGATCGTCGGGACTGGAAAAATTCCTGTTTTCTTTGATTTGGAGGGCAGGAAATTTGCATGGGCGAACTATCGACGCATTCAGACTGCGATGCAATATTTTCGTTAGTAATTAACGACGCATTAACTTAGAAAGCCATAAGCGGCGTGGTGGCAACACAGATATGCGGGGGAAGTCATAAAAGGTCATGGAATGCGTGTTCCGACAGGAACGCCTAATGCTGTGACGCAGTCGCATGGGCGACATGCGAAGCAATCGGGGACAGGTTGCCGGGACCGACATCTTTCGCGCCGGTGTCATCCAGCGCGCCGCTGAAGAACATCATGGCCGTCGGGAAGGCCATCAGAACCTTGCGATGGCGAAAGAAGTCACGCCCCAGAAGATTATAGTTCGCCGGTTCGATGCTGACCGGGAAATTCGCACCATGCCAGTTTCCGATGTCGACCTGCCGGTAGGTATGGCGATAGCCGACCAACGTGCTCCCGTTGAGGGTATTGACGCGATCGCCTTCGTCCAGTGCGGCGCGGGTCAAACCGTCCGCCAGGGCGTCCTGCTCGGAAATGACGGAGAGATTGGACCCCGGCTCGAGATGCATGCCGATCGCAGCGCCATCGAGCGTCACGCTCACCAGATTATCCACGCCGGTCCGGCCGGTGAGAAGGGGCGCGCGAAAGGCATGTCCCCCGACGGCGGTGGAGAGCGGCGGGCAACCGGCGGCGTGCGTCTCCATGAAGAATGTCGCGCGACGTGCGGGAATATTCAAAAGGACGTTGTAGTTACCCAGCATGTCGAAGCCGAGAACGGCGATGGCGCTCATCGCCACACGCGACGACTCTCCGGTCGTTTCGCCGAGCTTGATGCCATCGACTTTTTCCGCGTGGCCCTGGGCGAAAACGAGCTGCCGGATGCGGGTCGTCCAGGTATTCTGGACACCGCTGATCGTCTGGGAGCCGATCTGTTGCAGGTCGGGCAGATCGAGATTGTCGTCATTCCCGTCGAAAACGCCGATCATGTCTTCGCTCGGACTAAGAAAACCCGCGCCTTCCTCGCCATTGATGCCGACCGGAACGGTCGGACTGCCGTTGCGACTGAGAAGGTCGGCCGCCAGGACATGATTGATGCAACGTGCCGGCAGCCCTGTTTCCGCGACAATATCGAATGGATAGGGTGGCGGCACGAAGCCGGTCTGGCCGTTCGGACCCTGCTGGACGAACATGAGAGGATGAATGCCCGGATGCGCCGGCGGTTGGCATGCGGAGAGTGTGCCGCCTGTCACGACGCACAGGGCGGTTGTGCGGAGCAGGGTGTATCCTTGCCGCAGACATTTGGTCATCGTGTCGTCATCCAGCCAAGCGAGAGATATTCCGTCTCACAAAACTGGTGCCCGGGAAAGACACGCTCTGTCACACTGGCACGGTATCCAGTTCGACGACCGGCGCATCCAGCAGGTCTTTGGCCAAAGCCGCGATATGTGCGTGATGCGTCAGGAACAGGACCTGCGTCCTTTCTGCCATGTCGCCCAGGACAGTCAGCCCGGCCTCGGCGCGGGCCTCGTCGAAGGTGATGAACAGATCGTCCGCCACGAACGGCAGCGCCACGTTGCGGGCGAGGGCACCATCCAGCGCGGCCAGGCGCAATGCCAGAAAGAGCTGGTCCGCCGTGCCTTCGCTCATCGCATCCACACGCACCATCTCCGTTCCGTCGGCGCATATCCCGACGAGTTCCGGCGCGCCGTCGTCCAGCACGCTGAGCCCGCGATAGCGACCGCATGTCAGGCGCGAGAACAGTTCGCCCGCGCGTTGCAGCAGTGGGTTGCGCGTGGCCAGACGCTGTCGCGCCACGATGCGTCGCAGGATGGCGACCTGCAGGCGGCTTCGCACATAGTCTTCCGCATGGGTATTGATTTCCGCCAGGGCGGCCTGCGCGTCTGCAGCGGCTTCATGCGCGCCCGTCCGCGTCTCGAGCTGGCGCAGTGATTCGGTCGCTTCCCCGAACCGGGCCGTTGCATCGTCCTTTTCCCGCTGAAGCCGGGCGAGTTCCTCACTGAGGTGTCCCTTGTCGGCACGAAGGGCATCCGGATCGGCCTGTTCGGCTTCCGCCCTCAATTGCGCAATCGAGAGACCCTCGCCGAGTTCCAGCAGCTGCGCTTCCTTGTCGACACGTCGCGCAAGAAGCGCGCGAATACCGCGAGCGCGGACGATCGCCTCTCGCAATGCGGAAGGTTCCTGCGTCCCGGCACGCTCGGCCAGCGGTTGCAGCGCCGAGGTCGCCTCGTGCTCCGCTGCGCGATGATCCCGAAGATTGCGATGCTGGTCGTCCAGACGTTGCTTAAGGGATTCCGCCTGCCTGGCCGCTTCCTGCGCTTCCGTCAGCAGGCGCAGCAGGGCGTCCAGTCGGGCCGATGTCGTGTCTTCCGGCACGCCGTGCCGTTCGGCCAGTCCCGCAATCGCCGCGTCGTGCGCTTCCGCGGATCTTTTCGTGAGCGCAATGGCGTCGCGGCTCTTCCGGACGTCGAACGCCAGATGTCGCACCTCGTCGATACGGGTGAGCATGTCGGCAGCCGTCTCGGGCGGCAATCCGGCGCGGCGGGCGGCGTCTGCCCACCGTCCTTCCCAGGCCGTGCGCGCGACGGCGATCTCCGACCGGTTGGCTTCCGCCCGGCGGAGGGCGTTGCGCTGATCTTCGATGGACTGTTGCTGCCGCTGGACCCGCGCCTGACAGGCGTCATCCTCCCCGCGCTCGACCCCTGCACGGGCAAGCCAGTCCGCGAGCTGGTCGCCGGTCGGCGCGTGGCGCAGAACGGCCCGTAGGCTCGCCATGGCGCTGTTCCGCTTGGCATGGAGGGCTTGCTCCGCCGTGTCAGAGTCCTCTGCCGCGACTGTCTCCGCAAGCGCGGCGTCGCGGCGTGCAAGCCATGCCTGTAATTCATCCGGGGATAACGGTGGCAGGCCGCCACGCTGCACCATGCGTTGCCAGGCGGCTTCGGCGTCGGCGGCAGCCGTCTCGATCGCGGCAAGCGTCTCCGTTGCCTGTTTTTCAGCCAGATTCCCGGCCGCCATGTCACGTTCGATCTGCGCGAGCCGTGCGGCATGACTGGCGGCATCGAAGCGGCGGTCCGCCAAGGCGTCGGCTTCTGCCATGATGGTGATAACGCTGCTCCAACGTGTCTCGTCGAACAGGCCGCCCTCGGTCCAGTATTGACGTAATGCCTCGGCCGAGCGATCGCGCCTGACGCGCGCTTCGGCGATCTGTTCGGCGGACACGACCGCACGCGATCGAAGATTGTCGCGTTCGTAAGCAAGCCGTTCGACGTCGTGCCGTGCGGCGCGCTGCTGTCGCTGACTTTCCTCACGCTGCGCCGCATGTCTTCGGGCCGTCTGCTGGGCGTCCGTCAGTTGTGCGGCGTCCGGCACGATGAGGCATCGAAGCGCTACGTCGTCGCCCGACCAGGGGCGCAGGCGTGCGAAGGCGTCGTCACGTCGGCGGCGGGCCGACGTGGCGTGCTTTCGTGCCGCATGCAACTGCTCGTCCAGATCGCCCAGCCGGGCAACGGCATCGACTGTCTCGCGCAGCGGGCGGATATCGCGCGGGGTGGTCGTCTCGTCGTCCGGCGCCAGTTCCGCCAGACGCTGCTGTTGCATTTTTAGCTGGGCAATGCCCTGTTCTTCGCGCCCTTCCAGCGTACGGCGCTCGGCGAGCAGTGCCTGAAGCTGCCCGATTGCCTGCCGATCCGGGAGGCGGGCGAGAAGAGAGGTGGCGTCGGCGGCGGCCTGCCCCAGCGCCTGCGCGAGCACCGTCAGGCGGGCATCGTCCTCCAGCAATTGCCGTTCCCGGGCCGGCAGGCAGGCACGCTCGGATCGTTGGGCGATGGAATCGTCGCGCAGACCGGTAATGGCCGCCGCATCGTCGAGGAGGAGGGCATTCGGGCGAAGGGCGTCATATTGCGGTTGCAACCCGTCGATGGCCTGTCGGCAGCGCACGATGTCGTGGCGCGCGGAGGTCAGGGCATGGATGCCCCTCTCGAAGGCTTCCTCGTCCGCGGCATCGAACAGTGGCGCATCGATTCCGGCGAGGCTGGTTTCGAGTTCCGCCAGTTCCCGCAACGGTCTGGCGACTGCCTGAATGCGTGTGAGTTTCGCCAGTGACCGGGTGATGCGGTCGATATCCCGTTGCAGGGCGGCCTGCCGGGCCGCGAGCGTATCGCGCTGGGCCTGTGCCTCCTTCCAGAGGCGTGTCGAGACGGCATCGTCACGCAGGGATTTCTCCGCCTCGCTCCAGCGGGCGCGAGCGGCGTTGACGAGCGCGTTCCTGCTGCGCGACTTCCAGAGCGTGGCGGCTTCCGTCTCAAGTTCGTCCAGAACGGTGCGGATGCCTGCGAGACCGAAACCGGCGGAAAGAAGCTGTTGTCCCAGATCGTCCCTGAAGGCGGCGATCTGCGCGCCACCCTGGCGCAGACGTTGATGGTCGAGGCTCCAGAGGCGTTCGAAACCGGTGCGGTCGAGGCCATCCAGAGATGACGTCAATAAGGTCTCGTCCACTATCCCGTCATCACGGCCATCGCGCAGCGTTCCACTCCGGCCGCGTCGGCGTATGCAGGCCAGTCTCTGCGTCCCGAGGTCGATATCGCTTCCGACGCGCAGCAGCCCCGCCTCGAAACGCCAGTCCTGCGTCTTGTGATGCGGGAAGCCGAACAGGAGGTCGCCGATGGCGGACAGCGTCGTGGATTTCCCGGCTTCGTTGCGACCAAGAATGACATGGAAATCCCGCGACGCCTTCGGGAAGGACAGGCGGCGGTTTTCGAACCGGCCATAGCGGATGAGATCGAGCGTGTTCAGGCGCATCAGGAATCGCCGGCTTCGGTCGTGAAGCGGGTTCGAAGCGTGTCGGCGGCCGCGCTCAGCAGGGGTGTCCACGCCTTTGCCCGAACGCGGGCGAGAGCCGCGTCTCCCTGGTCCGTTTCGGAAACGGCGGGGAGGGTGGCCAGAAACGGCGCCAGATCGGCCTCGATTTCATCCAGCAGCAGCGGGTCGGCCAGCGCCTCCTCCAGCAGACGGGACAGATCGTCCCCCAGTTGTGGCTGGGGGTATCCTTCGACCGGCAGCGTTGTCGTCAGGACGATTTTCTCGATCGCGGGTGCGCCTGGCAGCATTTCCGCGATCTGTTGCGCGTGGATGCGCAATGCGCCGCTATTGGCGGCCAGCCGCGCATGCAGCGGCGTGGCGCCCGACAGCGCCAGCCGCGCGACAAGCAGGCGGTCGCCCAATGTCTCGTCCATGGCATCGCGCAGGGCAAGGCCGATGGCGTCGTGCACCGCGCTTTCGGATGCCAGATCCGTGCAGTCCACCGCCACGCGTGCCCACCGCACGACATCGCAGGGCAGATGGTCCATGGCCGTGACCCGCCCCTCCGTCACGCTGACCAGCGTGGCGCCTTTCGCGCCGCTTTCGCGGATATGCCGTCCCTGCAGGACGCCGGGGAAAACGATATGCGGCCCGTCTCCCCAGACGGCGCGCTCGTGCACATGCCCGAGCGCCCAGTAGTCGTAGCCTTTCGCCAGCAGGGCGTCCGGCGTGCAGGGCGCATAGGTCTCGTGCTCGCCATGGCCACTGAGAGACGTGTGCAGCACGCCGATGTTGAACCAGCCGGGAACGGGCGTGGGATAACGCGGTGTCATGTCCTGCTCCACGCGGCGCTGGGCGAAACTCTGGCCATGGAGCGCCACGCGCAGGTGGTCGATCTCGAAGGTCTCGGGCGCGCGGGTGCCGAAGCGTTGCACACCATCGGGCAGCGGCAGGTCGTGCGTGATATGGGACGCGGCGTCGTGATTGCCTTGCAGCAGGAAAACGCGGATGCCGGCCTGCACGAGACGGCCGAGCGCGCGCGCCATGTAAAGGCCCGTCCCGGCGTCCTTCCATGTGCCGTCGTAAAGATCGCCCGCGATGACGACGAAATCGACCTGCTCGCGCAGGGCGAGGTCCACGAGGTTGTCGAGAGCCTGCCGCGTTGCCTCGCGAATACGTGTGGCGGGCAGGCCGTCATGGCGGGCCAGGCCCCGGAGCGGGCTGTCCAGATGGATATCGGCGGCGTGAAGAAAGCGGAAGGATGTCATCGGTAACGGAAAAACTGGGGCGCGGAGGAGGGCACGTCAAGCGCAATTCGGCTGTCGAGAGTTGCCCTGTCGCGCGAAGGCACGCATGAAGTCGGGCATGACATCCGCCGACCATATTCTTATCCTGCTTGTCCTTACCGCCGTTAGCAGTCTTCTGACGCGCGCCTCTTCCGGCCGGGTGCCGCTACCGCTCCTGCAAATCGCGATCGGTGTCGTTGCGGCGCTATGCGGGCTGCGGATCGGGCTGCGACCGGATCTTTTCATGCTGGTCTTTCTCCCGCCATTGCTGTTCGCCGATGCGTTCCGCATGCCGTTGCGGGAATTTGGCGAACTGCGCGGGACGATCCTGTTCCTGGCGTTCGGGCTCGTGGTATTTTCGACCGTGCTATGTGGCTACGTCATCCACTGGATCGTGCCGCAGCTCGATCTTGCGATCTGCTTCACATTGGCGGCGGCGCTTTCGCCGACCGATACGGTGGCGGTCTCCAGCCTGACCGCCGGGCGCCGGGTGCCCGAGCGTCTGTTGCACATCCTGTCCGGAGAAGCGCTGTTCAACGACGCGTCCGGTCTGGTCTGCTTCCGTTTTGCGACGGCGGCGGTCATGACGGGCGAGTTTTCCTATCGTCAGGCATTCGGCTCGTTTCTCCTCGTGTCGCTTGGCGGCCTGGCGATCGGCGCGCTGATGGCGTGGGCGGCATCGCGCGCCGAGCGCATCCTGTTGCGTCGCGGCTTCGACGATCCGCCGTTGCAGATCACGCTGATCGTCCTGCTGCCGTTCGTCATCTATGTGGTGGCTGAGGCGGCGGGTTGCTCGGGCATTCTGGCTTCGGTCGCGGGGTGCATGGTGGTCAAGCTCAGCGGCGTGGTGGAGGAGGCGGCGACCGCCACGCGTCTTCAGGCGACGACGGTCTGGACGATGGTCAGCTATGTTTTCAATGCGCTGATCTTCCTGCTGCTCGGCCTGCAACTGCCCGCCTTGCTGAATACCGGGATGGCGATGGCGCATGAGCACCATGCGACGATGTGGCAACTCTCCGGGCTGGTGGCGATGGTCTACGTCATCATGCTCGTCCTGCGGTTCGTCGGTATCTGGCTGTCGATCCTGCGGCGATGGATCGGAAAGCGGATGGAGCGGCAATCGTTTATCTTTCCGAGCGTGGCCGGCACCGTTCTGATGACGATCGCCGGAGTGCGCGGTGCGGTGACCCTTGCGGCGGTACTCTCGCTGCCCGTGGTGGATGTGGGGATCGAGGCTTTCCCCGCGCGCGACCTCGTCATCTCCGTGGCGACGGGCGTGATTGTCCTGTCACTGGTCGTGGCGGGTGTCGTCATGCCGTTCTGCATCCGCTTTCTGCCAAAGGACGGAGTCGACAAAAGCGCGATGGAGGAGAACGTCGCCCGTCAGCGTCTTGTACGGGCCGTTCTGCGGCAGTTGCGTCAGGAACAGAGCACGGCGGCGCAAACCATGGCGGAGGAAAAGCCGGGTGAGGACAAGCTCCGGCTGGAGGTGGTGGGTCGGTTGCTGCAAACCTATGAGAACCGGCTGAGCCAGATCGACGAGACTCCCCAGATCCCGGTGATGAACCGTACGAATGCGCTGCGCCGTGAGCGTATCGAACTGGCGTTACGACTTTTGCTGCTGCGGACCGAGCGCCAGACCCTGCGCGATCTGGCCCATAGCCGGGAAATCAATGACCGGACGGAATGGGAATTGCAGCAGGAGCTCGATTACGAGGAGCAGGTACTCCGCAATCGTGTGCAGCGTCTGCCGAAGGATATATGAAGTATAAGTCATTATCCGTTCAGAAAAACGCGCATTTTCGCCATTTAGATTTTCCTGTTTGCTTCAAACGATATCGCTCCCGCTGATTTGTCTTCCCGTGACTTGACGCCGCATCGCAATGGGCGGTCCAGATAATGCGGTCATCGTGCGTATCGGGAGGCGGATCATGGAACGGCAAGCGGAAGGGGGCCTGCGATGGTGGCCCCGGCTTGCCGACCTGCCGCCCGGCGCTTTTCCGCCAGGCTGGATCAGCTTCAGCCTGCGCACCTGGCTGGCCCTCGTCCTGGCGCTGGCCGCGGCGTTCTGGGCGCAGATCGACGCGCCCGCCGGGGCAGGCGTCTCGGTCATGATCCTGGCGCAGCCATTTCGCGGGCAGGCGCTGTCCAAGGCGCTTTATCGCCTGCTCGGCACAGCGGCCGGGGTGGTCGCCTCCGTCCTCCTGGCTGCCGCCTTCGGTCAGGATCGCCCTCTCTTTCTGGGCGGCGTGGCGCTCTGGCTCGCCTTCTGCGCGTTCATCGGCACGCTGGAGCGCGATTTTCGTTCCTATGGCGCCCTGCTTGCCGGCTACACGGTCGCGCTGGTGGCGCTGAACAATATCGACGGGCCACAGAATGTCTTCGACGTGGCGATGGCACGCGCCAGCGCGATCGGCATTGGCGTGGCGTCGATCGCGGTCGTCAACAGTCTGACGGGTGCGCCGCAGGTCTGGCGCAAGCTCGTGATGAGCATGGATGCCCTCGCGCAGCGTATCCGCATGATGGGCGAAGCAACCCTGAGGGGCGAAGGCTCCCACGATGGCTGGGAGACGACCGGGCTCGCGGCCGAAATCCTCTCGCTCCTGACGCAGATTTCCTATGCCCGGCTGGAAATCGATCGGGCGCGCCTTCGGCTGGCGGGCGGACGACTGGGCATTGTCGGCATGCTGAGCGTGCTGACGGCCAGCCGCGCAGTCTCCATGATCCTGGCGCGTCATGAGATTTCCGACCTCGTGCAGCGGCATGTGCGCCTGTGGCATGCGCGGCCCGCCGTGCAGATCGCCCGGGAGGATATCCTCCGGGCGCTCATGCGCGACATCGTTCAGGAGAAGCCGGACTATGTGCCGTCGGCCCACGATGCCTATTTTCTTGAACGATCGGCAACGTTGATCAGCAACAATGCGCATATCGAAGCCGGAATGAACACGCTGCGCGATGCCGTTCCCGCTGGCGACGCGCTCCGGCTCGCACAGCTGAGCCGCGAACTGGATTATACGACCGCTCTGATCAATGCGGGGCGCGTGCTGATCGGCTTTTCCCTGGCGGCCGCATTCTGCATCGTCGTCGGTCAGCCGGACGATCACACGGCCTTGTCCCAGACGGCCCTGACACTCACGCTGGCATCGACGGCTGTCGATACCGCGCAGTTCGGCATGGGGGCGATGATCGGCATCCCGATGGCCGTCCTGGTGGCGATGTGGCTGAATTTCTGGATCCTGCCCCATGTGTCGGACATGCTGACGCTTGCCGTCGTGTTCCTGCCGCAGACGATTTTCGCGTGTCTGCTGCTGATGAACGCGCGCACGGCGACCATCGGCTTTAATTATGGCGTGTTCTTTCTGGTTATCCTCGGGCTGGGCAATCATCACAGTTACGACCCGATGGCCTTCCTTACACGCAACATCTTCTATCTGCTTTCGGCGGTCATCTCGTTCGTGACGTTGGTACTGCTCCTGCCGCCGCATCCGAAGCGGCAGCGGCTGCGCATGGCCGTCCTGATTGGTCGCGATTTTGAGAAACAGGCAGCAGGGCGTGGCGATCGGGTCGGGCCGGGGCTGCTTAGCCGGAAATACGATCGTCTGTCGCAGGCTCTGGCATGGAGCCGCCGCATGCAGGGGCAGGGAATGGCACCGCGCCGGGTGTTCGATCGTCTCGTGGGGCTTGAGGACTTCGCCAGCACCCTGGCGCGCACGCGTCTCTATCTGGACGAGGCGGAAAACGTTGCTGCCCTGCGTCCCGATGCGACGCAGGCGCGGCGAGTGTTGTTCACCGCCGACTTCGTGCGTCTGCAAGCCGAACTGCCGGCTTATGTTCAGAAATTCCTGCATCACATGCAGGCGGACCTGCCGGAAGATGCGCGTATTCGCGCCCTGACATGTGCAGCCGGCTTGCAGGCGGTGATCGAGACGCTGGGGCGCAACAGGGTCATTCTGCGCCGATACGGTCTCGTTCGGAAAAGGAATGCGCTCTCGTGAGACAGGTTATCGATCTGGACGGCGTTCTGGTGTCGGCCTTCGTGCTCAATCTTGCATTCGCACTCGTGACGCTCGCGCTGCTGCGATGGGTGCTGGGCGTGCTCGACTGCTGGCGCTTCGTCTGGAATCCGCCGCTGGCGCAATTCGGTCTGCTGGTCGGCCTTCTGGGCCTCTACACATTGATATTCTGAAAGGCAGAGCTTTTGCTTCCGCGCGCCTATCGTCTGATCCGTCTCTCCATCACCCTGGCCATTCTGGCCGTGGCGGCGGTCGTCGTCATCATCCTCTGGGATTATTACACGGCCTCGCCATGGACGCGGAACGGCCAGGTCCGCGCCCAGGTCGCCAACATGGCGCCACGGGTATCGGGACAGATCCTCGACGTGCGCGTGCACGACAACCAGTTCGTGCATCGTAACGACGTGCTTTATGTCATCGATCCGTTCGACTTCAAGGTCCGTCTGGACATCGCACAGGCGCGGGTGGCGGAACGCAAGGCCGATCTGGCGTTCAAGGTCTCGCAGTTCGAACGGCGGCGGATCATCCCGGGCGTGGCGGTCTCCGGCGAGGAGAAGCAGCAATACGAGGCGCAGGCCGCTCAGGCCAAGGCGCAGTATGAAGCGGCGCTTGCGGACCAGCGGCAGGCGCAAATCGATCTGGATCGCACGACGGTGCGCAGTTCGATCAACGGCTACATCACGAATCTCATCATGCGTCCGGGCGATTACGCGACGGCGGGACACGTCAATATCCAGATCATCGATGCCGAATCATTCTGGGTGGACGGCTATTTCGAGGAGACCAAAATTCATGCGATCCGCGACGGCGACCCGATCCGCATCGATCTCATGGGTTATCACGATCCGATTTTCGGGCATGTGGAAAGCATGACGCGTGGCATCGCCAGCAACAATGCGGCCGTCTCGACGCAGGGTCTGCCGACGGTCGATCCGGTCTATACCTGGGTGCGACTGGCGCAGCGCATTCCGGTCCGCGTGCATATCGACACCATGCCGAAAGACCTGCAACTGGCGGCGGGCATGACCGCGACGGTCACGGTCGTGACGGAAGCAGGCACGCGCCGCCACATGTCAACGCGTGACGCGTTGCGCCATGTGGGGGACGATCTGCGCCACGTCGTGGGACACCGCTAGACCGGGAAAGTTTTACCGGCCCGGTGGCGGCATCTGAAGGTTAGGGCCGGTATAGGGGCCCTGATCCGGCCGGTTGATGCGCGGCGAGACGAGGGCTTCCGGCCATGCGTCGTCGCCTGCGCCGTCGCCGACCAGCGCCGTGCGGCTACGTGGGATGCATTCCGGAATTTCGTCCCGGATACGCTTGAGGATGCGTTCACGCATATCGCAGCACAGGTTCCACATCTGCCCCGCGCCCGCAGCGCCGGCGATGATACGGATGGAGATGACCTGCGCATTGCTGTCCGCCATCTGGCAGGCGAGGTTGGCGCGGTCCTGGTCCCAGTCCGGGCAGTGGACGATTTCCTCCTCCAGGAACTGGCGGATGCGGTCCATTGGCGTGCGGTAGTCGAGCCAGAGGAAGACGGAGCCGATCAGCGCCGGGGAGCTGTGCGTCCAGTTCTGGAACGGATTTTCGAGGAAATAGGAGATCGGCACGATATAGCGGCGCTTGTCCCAGGTGCGCAGCACGACATACGTGGCGTTGATCTCCTCCACCCATGCCCAGTCTCCATTGAGGATCAGCATGTCCTCCATCCGGATCGGCTGGGTGATGGCGATCTGGACGCCGGCGATGAGGTTGCTGAGCGCCGGGCGGGCGGAGAGCCCGACGACCAGCGAGGCGGCGCCGGCGGAGGCGAAAAGCGAGACGCCGTAGCGCTGCACCGCGTCGAACACCATCAGGGCCGACGCGACGGTGATGACCCCGAACGTGATCTCGATCAGGCGGCGCAGCACGCGGATTTGCGTCTGGTGCGAACGGACGGAAATGTCGTCCGACGAGTCCTTCAGCGTGATGCGCGTCAGATAGCTGTCCGTGGCGATGCGAAAGGCGCGGATGATGCCGAAGCCGAGGATCAGGATGAACAGGAACGCGAAAATCTTGCCCAGCATGTGCAGCGTTTCGCTGGACAGGCCGATCGCGGCGGGCAGGGCGGCGGAGGCCGCAAGGAGCATCAGCAGGAAGCGGATGTAGGAACGCAGCTGGCCGATCACCATGCGGACCACCGGGACGCGGCGCAGGCCCGGCAGGCGCGGAATGGCGTCGGTAATCAGGCGGCTGAAGACCAGGGCGATCGTCGCGGCGATGACGAGCAGGAGGATGGACGCGATCGGCGCCGGGAGCCAGTCGAACCAGTGCCGGACGCCGGACATCGAATTGACGTAGTCGTGTCTCATCGGTGTGTCATTCTCCCTATGTCGCCGCCAGTCGTGCGATGGCGTATTGCAGTTGTTTTTGTTTGCGGTGCTCCATTAGCGCCCCAGTCTTGAGGGCGGTTGCGAAAGTTACAGAAACGCAATTTTCATGCAGGGTTCGTGCCGGAGCCGGAGCCGGATTCGATCCGATCGAGTGTGTCGGCGTGGCGAACGGCCCAGTCGTAGAGCATGTTGATGGGCTCAACGACCAGTTCCCCCATGGATGTCAGGCAATAATCGACATGTGGGGGCATGACCTGACGGACTTCACGACTGACCAGTCCAGCACTTTCCAGTTCGCGCAATGTCTGCGTCATCATTTTCTTCGACAGGCCGGGAATGTTGCGCATGAGTTGTCCCGGTCGCGCGCTGCCGCCCAGAAGATGCAGCGTATGCAACACCATCGTCGTCCATTTGCCGCTGAACAGTCGGAGGATGCGGCGTGGCGCGCAATCTTCGGCAAATGGCGGTTCACGATAATGGGCAGGCAGATCGTTGAGCGTCGTCATGGTTACCTTCGGGACTCCAGGGCACGAAAAGGTGCCGTCTGGCGGCGGGGATTGCAATCGGACAAGCTGGATATCCCGAAGCAGAGGAGACAAACGCATGTCGAAAACCGCACTTGTTGTTGGCGTGACGGGAATCGTCGGTCAGAATCTTGCCGCACGTCTGATAGCGGATGGTTGGGTTGTCTATGGGCTTGCCCGAAATCCACGTCTGGATACGGCACCGATTATTCCACTCGCTGCCGATCTGCTCGATCTCGGAGCGCTGAAGGCGACCCTTGCGAACGTCCGCCCGACGCATGTTTTCTTCTGTTCATGGCTCAGGCAAGCGACCGAGGCCGAGAACTGCCGGGTCAACAGCACCATGGTCCGGCATCTTTTCGAGGCGCTGCCGGCGCCGGGAAAACTCGTGCATGCAGCGCTCACTACCGGTTTGAAGCATTATCTCGGACCATTCGAAGCCTATGCCAGCGGCACGCCGCCCCAGACGCCCTTTCGCGAAACCATGCCGAGGCTGGCACTCCAGAACTTCTATTACGATCAGGAGGATGTGCTTTACGCCGCCGCGAAACGCCACGGTTTTTCATGGAGCGTCCACCGGCCGCATACGATCATCGGCCATGCCGTGGGCAATGCGATGAATATGGGCACGACGCTCGCCGTTTATGCCAGCATCTGTCGGGAAACGGGTCTGCCATTCATTTTCCCCGGATCGCCCGCACAGTGGCAGGGACTGACGGATGTGACCGATGCACGGCAACTCGCGGCCCATCTGGTGTGGGCATCGACTGCTCCTGCCGGGCGCAATGAAGCGTTCAACGTGGTGAACGGGGATGTCTTTCGTTGGCAGTGGCTGTGGCCGCAGATTGCCGAATGGTTCGGCCTCGAGGCGGGTATTTATCCCGGCCATGCGACGTCCCTGGAGGAGCGACTTTCAGGGGCGGGCGGTCTCTGGCGCGATATCGCCGAGCGCCACGGCTTGCAGGAACCAGATATCGGGCGTCTGGCTTCGGCATGGCATACCGATGCCGATCTGGGACGGCCGGTGGAATGCGTCACGGATATGAGCAAAAGCCGGAAGGCCGGCTTTGGTGGCTATATCTATACGCCTGACAGCTTCATCGATCTGTTCGCGCGGCTGCGTGCTGAGCGCCTTATTCCCTGAGAGCGTCTGGCTTTCCTTACATCATCATCGCTTTCTCGTTGCCGATGACCCACAGCGTGCCGCCGACCATCAACAGGACGATCAGGGTGGAGAAAAGGATCAGTTGCAGGTCGTCGCGATGTGAGCGTTGCAGGTCGATGTGCAGGAAGTAGCGGAAATGCGCGACGACCTGCACCACGGCGCAGAGTGCGACGCACCAGAGGAATGCGCCGCGTGACAGCGTGCCTGCCATCAACAGTCCGAACGGGATGGCGGAGAGGACGACGGCCAGCACGAGGCCGATGATATAGGAATGGCGTTCCCTGGCTTCTTCCTGATTCATGGTGCGAGCCCCAGAAGATAGACGACGGAGAAAATTCCGACCCAGACGATATCGAGGAAATGCCAGAACAGGCCGAGACGCAGGAGCCGCGTCTTGACGCCAGTATCGAGGCCGAACACCTTGAGTTGCACGAGCATGACCGCGATCCACAGGCATCCCGTGGTCACATGCAGCCCATGCGTGCCGATAAGGGCGAAGCACGCGGAGAGCCAGCCGCTGCGCGACGGCGTGCCGCCTTTGGCGATCATGTCCGCGAAGTCGTGAAGCTCCAGACCAAGGAAGATCAGGCCGAGGACGAGAGTGACGGCAAGCCAGAAGGATGTCTGGCCAACGGATTGCCGATACTTCATTGCCAGAGAGGCCATGCCGAAGGTGAAGCTGCTCACCAGCAGGACGGCTGTTTCCATCGCGGCGCTGCTCAGTTCGAACAACTGGTGCGGTCCGGGACCGCCAGCCAGCGCGTCGAGCATCGTGCCATAAGTCGCGAACAGCATCGAGAAGATGATGAGATCGCTCATCAGGAAGACCCAGAAGCCGAAAACGAGTTCTTCCGCCTCTTCATGGGCTTCGCCGTCGTGGGGATGCAGGTTCAGTCCAGGATGACGGGAGGGGTCCTGGCCGCCGCGTCCGATATTCCGGGCGGCGACGCTGGGTGAGGCTTGGATCATTCTGCGGGAATCCTCGCAAGGCCGCGATTCAGATTGGTGACTTCGTCCTCGACCGGGATGGCCGGTTCGAACTGAAAGGCCTCGATCCAGCGCTTCTCCGTCTCGCGGATTTCCGCGGTGCTGATGATGCGCTTCGTGTGGCGATTGAAGCTGCGTGCGATGATGGCGATGGCAAAGACCAGCAGTCCGCCGATCGTCAGCCACCAGATATGCCATGTCAGCGCGAAGCCGGTGACTCCCATGTCCACGCAGACGATGAAGCCAAGCGGCGAGTTCGCAGGCATTTCGATCGGTTCGTAATGCTGCGGAATTCGGTAGGCGCGCCCATGTCGCTTGTCGGCGAAGAATGTATCCCGGCCGCCAACTTCCGGCAGGATGGCGAAATTATATTCGGGCGGTGGCGCGGAGACCGACCATTCGAGCGTCCGCCCATCCCAGGGGTCGCCCACAAAGACGTTCGTGGCGGCCCGATCCTTGATGCTGACATAGAGCTGGACGATCATCGCCACCATCGCGAACCCGATGATGAGCGCGCCGAACATGGCCACGATGGCGTAGGGCAGGTAGGCGCCCTCGAAATATTCCTGGCTTCGACGTGGCATGCCAAGGGCGCCGAGCGCGTAGAGCGGCATGAACGCGAAGATGAAGCCGAGGCACCAGCACCAGAAGGTCGTGCGCCCCCAGCCTTCATGCAGGCGAAAGCCGAAGGCTTTGGGGAACCAGTAATGATAACCGCTCAGCATCCCGAAAAGCAGACCGGGAATGAGCATGTTGTGGAAATGCGCGACCAGGAACAGCGTGTTGTGCGCCTGATAATCGAAGCCGGGATTGGCGAGCATGACGCCCGTGCTGCCGCCGATGGCGAACAGGATCATGAACGCGCTGGCATAGAGCATCGGCACCGTCATGCGGATGCGGCCGCGAAACATGGTCAGCGTCCAGTTGAAGATCTTCACGCCCGTGGGAATGGCGATCAGCATGGTGGCGATGCCGAAGACGGCATTCACGTTGCCGTTCTGCCCCATGGTGAAGAAGTGGTGCAGCCAGACCGTGAAGGACAGCACGGCGATCGAGATGGTCGCCCAGACCAGCGAGGTATAGCCGTAGAGCGTCTTCGACGAGAAGGTGGAGACGGTCTCGGAATAGACGCCGAAAGCCGGGAGGATCAGGATATAGACCTCCGGATGCCCGAATAGCCAGAACATGTTGATGTAGTTCATCATGTTGCCGCCATCGGTGTTGGTGAAGAAGTGCATGTCCAGATAACGGTCCATCGCCAGCATCAACGTCGCGACGGTGAGCGGCGGCATGGCGAAGATCATCAGGATCGAGACGCACAGTGCCGTCCACGCGAACAGCGGCATGCGGAACAGATGCATGCCCGGCGCACGCTTCTTGTAGATCGTGACGGCAAAATTCACGCCGGTCATGGTATTGCCGATGGAACTCAGCGTCAGGGCCCAGATCCAGTAATCCACGCCGACATCCGGGCTGAACGCCAGTTCCGTATAAGGCGGGTAGCCACTCCATCCGCCGGTCGAGAATTTGCCGATGCACAGCGAGACCATCATCAGCATTGCCCCTGCCGTCGTGAAGGCGAGGCTGACGGAATTCATCAGGGGGTAGGAGACGTCGCGCGCGCCGATCTGTAGCGGCATGACGAAATTATAGAGGCCGATCAGGAACGGCATGGCCATGAAGAAAATCATGATCGTGCCGTGTGTCGTGAAAAGCTGCGCGAAGTGTTCCGGCGGCAGAAAGCCCGGCGACTGATAGCCGGCCACCTGCTGGGCGCGCATCAGCATGGCCTCCGCCAACGCGCGCGCCAGCATGACGAACGAGACCACGATATACATGATGCCGATGCGTTTATGGTCGACGCTGGTCAACCAGTCCGTCCAGAGTGCCTTCCAGCCGCGGAGATAGGTAATGAACGCGACGACGCCGATCGCGCCGAGAACGACCATCGACGCCGCGACTGTCGCAATGGCGCTGTAGAACGGAAGCGCGCCATAGCCGAGTTTGCCGAAAAGGAATGAGGTCATCGGACGGACCGCCCCGGGAGGATGGAAAGTGTCATTGCGGCATGGGTCCCTGATGAGCCGACGAGCCATGATAGCGGCTGACGATATTGCGGAATAAATCGTCCGATACGTTCGAGAAGCTCAAACCCTGCGGTTGCATCGGATCGGGGGTATCCGCTTTCACGCCGAGATCGGTCATGGCCTGTCTGTCATCGCCATCTTTCAGGAGCTTTCGATATGTTTCATCATTCAGCGTGACGGGGCTTGTGCGGGCATGTTGCGCCCATTGCGTGAACTGATCGGGCAGGAGGGCCAGGGTCGTGAATTTTTCGCCCTGAAAGCCCATGCCGTTGAACTGCGTGTTCTCGCCCAGATAACGCCCGGGCCTGTTTGCCAGCAGATGAAGGTGCGTGACCATGCCGGCCATGGCATAGATCTGGCTGCCAAGTGATGGAATGAAGAAAGATTGCATCGTCTTGTCGCTGGTCAGCAGGAAGCGGACCTCACGCCCGACGGGCAGCACCAGCGTATCGAGACTGGCGACGTGCTGATCCGGATAAATGAAAAGCCATTTCCAGTTCAGGGCGACCACCTGGATATCCAGGGGTTGCGCAGTGCCGATTTGCCGTTCGGGGCTGTGGCGGGTCTCCGATCCCGCGATCAGCAGGGAAAGGATGATGACGATCGTCGCGGGAACGCCCCAGACCAGGAACTCGAGCGGCAGCGCGAACGACCAGTCGGGCCTGAAAGCGGCATTCCGGTTGCCGAGACGGTAGCGCCAGAGACAGAACGCAACGCCGACGAAGACCGGAATGATGATGACGGCCAGCGCAATGACGATTTCGATCAGCCACTCACGCTGCAACGCCGCAATCGTGCCAGCCGGGTGAAGAAACGAGATACTGTCCGCCTGGCAGGCTGTCAGAGAGAGCGGCAGGAACGGCGATAGTCTCAGGCCGTGCCTGATGCGCGTTGGTAGAAAAGCATGTCCTGACTGGGGCACGTCTCGCTCGTTTCGTTTTGTGTCTGTGCGACGACAAACACGTCAACGTCAGGCGCGTTCCCTGTCAGGACATTTTGTTTTTAACGCGTTATCAGAAATCCACACTTGCCGAGCCGGTCACGAAGAACGGCGAGGCGACAAGGAATGTGGTGCTGGAACCGTTCAGGTTCGAGCCGTAAACGCCGCGTGCGCGATAAGCGTTCGCCGCCGTTCCGTTAACGAAGCCGAGATAATGACGATCCGTGATATTCTGAATGTTCAGACGCAGCGTCGGCGCCTTGAACGGTCCGACATTGCGGAAACGGTAGCCGGCATTGACGTTCATGGTCAGATAATCAGGAATCTGCTGATCGTTGACGAAGGTTGAATACTGCTTGGCCACATATTTCAGACCATAACCTGCGAACAGATGGCCGTCGTCGTAATCCAGATGGAAGCCGAACTGGTATTTCGGCGTCTGCGGCGCGAACTTGCCCTTGCTGAAGACAAAGTCGCTGCTGCTGCCGCCGGCCGATACGTTGCTGTCCGTTCGGGCATTCACATACTCGGCCGAGAAATATGGACGGAGGTGATAGAGGATCGGGCGCGTGCCGATTTCAAAATCAACGCCGTCCGCATGTGATCCGCCACCATTGATGCTGCGCGAATAGTAGGCACCTGGATTGTCGGGCGGTACGACAACCTGCGTGTAGAGGCGGTTGGTGAAGTTGTAATGGAAGTAGGTCAGGGAACTCATCACCGTCGGACCCTGATAGCGCCAGCCGAATTCTTCCGAGATCGAGACTTCCGGTTTCACGTTCGGGTTGGCTTTGGTGCCATAGCCGCCGTTCTTGTAGTAGGTGCCCGAGTCATAAAGTGACGAGTTCTGCGGGATGCGGAAATTCGTCGTTGACGAGGCAAAAAGCTGGTTTTCGTTGTTGATGCGATAGCGGATCGCAACGGCCGGCAGCGGCTCCTGCCAGGAACCGTTGATGTACGGGCCTGTGGACGTATCGGGCAGCATATTATGGCCCTGCCGGTTCACGACCGTGTATTTCAGACCGCCGTCGATGGTCAGGCGATCGTGCAGCAGCGAGATGCTGTCGTCGATGAACATCGTGTGAATGCGTGTCTGCGTCAGGGTATCGCGATATTCCGCTGTCTGGCCATTTGCCAATACCAGATTCTGACCGCCGCCCAGTTCGTCGTAGGGACGTCCGTTTTCAGGGTCGATGAGGCTGTAGGGGCCAGTCTGGGCCTGTTTCGAATATTCGAACCAGTAGCCCACCATCAGGCGGTTGATGCCCGTATGGAGTGTCAGTTTCGTAACGGCGCCGGGACGATAGGTCTGCGTGTTCGACGGATTGTAGAGCAGCATCGACTTGGTATTCGACGCATTGTACTGGCCGATCGAGCCGTTCTCACGGGTTGCGCCATACTGATATCCCGAAAGATACGTGTTGTATGCGCCGCCGCCATTGCCGTTACCATACCAGAAATAGGGCGTTTCCGTCAGCGTAAGGTTGTCCGTCAGCTTGAAGGTGGACGGGGCGCTGGCGTAGATGTTGGTGAACGGATTGCGGTGCAACTGGTAATAGTTACCGTTTGCGCTTGAATTGGGATTGTTCTTGTCCCAGGTCGCGGAATAGGTGTTGTAGATACCGAGCTGCTGGAATTTTTCCAGGCTCGTTGTCGGAAACAGTACGCCACGGCTTTGATTGCCGACGAGCGAGAACGACACGACGTTGCCGTCACCCCAGGAATCGATCCACTTGGTTTCGCCATGGAGCTTGTTCTGCCCGCCGGGACCGCGCCATGAATGCTCCGTCGCGGCTGAGAAGGAAACGAAGCCCTTCAGGTTGGAGTGGCCGATATAACCGGTATCGACGCGACCGAAGATGCGGCGTGCATTATACGAGCCATACGACCCGTCCACCGTGCCGCCAAAATGCTCCGCCGGGTCACGCAGATACATATCGACCGAACCACCGGTGGCGCTGATATGCGGGCTGTCGAGATCGGCGGATCCCTGCGCGACATTGATGGTGCGCAGGTTCTCGGAATCGACGATCTCCTGCGGATAGACGGCGTAGCTGCCGATATCGTTGATCGGGAAGCCTTCCAGCGTGAAGCCGATCTGCGTCTGGTTGAGGCCGCGCATGGACATCTGGCCGCCGGAGAGGCCGAGCGGGTCGGTCGACGTCGTGTTGACGCCCGGCAGCATCTCGATCAGCTGCATCGGGTTCAGGCCGGGAGTCTGCTTGCTGATATATTCGGCTGTGACCGTCGAGCGCGACTTCGGCGCGTCTTCCTTGATCATCATGCCGCCGCCGGCCTGGCCGTGGCGGGAGGCGTGAACTTCGAGATGTTCGGACTTCATTTCGTCCGTCGGGGCGGTGGAACCCATCATTGACGGCGTATTGCTGTCAGATGCGGTCTTGCTCGACGTATTGGCGGCGGGTGCTGCCAGCGCGGCAGGTGCTGCGATCGTCATGAGGGCGGTCGTGGCGAAGAGCCGTCGTGTAAAAAAGGGCATGGTTGTCCTGGTCAAGCATGGGCCAAGGCGCGCACAGTGCCGAATATCCGTTACGATACACAACCGAAATGTAATATCTATCTACATTTCAAAATGTTGCGAGACATATCGGTATCTGCTATGCGCCGCGACCTCATACGAAGACGCAGGATCGAATTGTGTGACGTTTTGATGTCAGGGAGGGGATCACGCCCCTGTTGTATCAAATCGGCAACAGATGGTCCCGGAGTGCTTCGTCCTGCGCGTAAATTGTCCGAATGCGGGCGATCTGCCGGGCGCCTGGCTGGATGGACGTACGGAAACTGTGATTGAGATGAGGGATCGATTTCCCATCCAGCGCCGGAATGAGCGTAGGCAGGGCGTTCAGCCCATGGAACGGTACGAGCTTGTCCACCATGACCCGGTTCTGCCGGTCGCGGATATACCAGCTCTGAGGTCTGAAGACGTGATCCATCTCATAGATGCTGCGGGCCTGCTCGACATGGTCAAGCGCGTCATCGAGCGAGCGGAACTGGCGGTAGATGGCGGCGAAGGCGGGGTGAAGCCGAACGGCGCGTCCACCGCCGCGTCGCGCGAAATCGAAGGCCGACAGGAAACGTTCGACGGGATCGCGCCAGATGGCGAAACGGACGAAATCGGGACCGTCGAACGCTGGCTGGACGTGGTGGAAATAGCGTGCCGTCTCATGCCGCATGCTCTCTCCGTACAGGAGGGCATTGACGGATGTCCCGGCATTTTTCGGGACATGAATAAACAGCGTGCGCGTGCGGTAGATTTTGGCGATCCGGGCCTGTCGCTTGCGTCCAAGGGGAAGGCGCAATCCCAGATCGCAGGCTCTTTCATGAATGTCGCTGAACAGCTGAACGCGGCATAGCGACTCGACAAGACGGTGAAGTGGCGGTTGGGCAGCTTCTGAGGGCCTGGCTGGAAGGATGATGTCCGTTGTGTTGTCGTTACAGCCTGCTGCCACCCGTCATGCTCCTTCGTCCTGTTATCGCGTACAGTAGTGCGAAGGTGAGGAGAGGAACGTCAAACCCTCTTCTGGTAACGGAATGCGACTTTCTTTGCAGAGCCTCAGAAATCGCGCCGTTGTGCGTAGTGCCGCGCGAGAAGTGTGCAGATGAACAATTGCAACTGGTGATAGATCATCAGCGGCAGGACGACCGTGCCGACGGTGGCGGTCGGAAAGAGCACGTTGGCCATCGGCACGCCGGATGCGAGCGACTTTTTCGATCCGCAGAATGTCAGCGAAATCGTGCTGGGTGCCGTAAAACGAAAGAGACGGCCCAGTGTGTGCGTGAATATCAGGACGAAGACAAGGAGAAGCAGATCCAGCCCCCCGGTAATCGCCAGATCCCGCAACGAGACACGGTGCCAGATGCCTTCGACCACGGCGCCGCTGAATGCCGTATAGACGACCAGGACGATCGATCCCCGATCGGTGAGTGAGAGCGGCAGTTTGTGTCGTTTGACCCAACTGCCGATGCGTGAATGCAGCGCCTGTCCGATGGCGAAGGGCAGGAGCAGTTGCGTTGCGACGTCCAGAATGGCACGGGCAGACCACACACCGCCATGTTGCAGAACGAGCATGACGAGCACCGGCGTGATGACGATGCCTGCGATATTGGACAGTGTTGCGGCGCAGATCGCGGCGGGCACGTTGCCACGTGCGATGGATGTCAGCGCGATGGACGATTGCACGGTAGACGGCAGGCAGCAGAGGAACAGGACGCCCTGCCACATATCGCCGATCAGCAGGTGTGGCAGGAGCCTCGACAGCCCAAGTCCCAACAGCGGAAACAAGATGAAAGTGCAGATGAGCACGCTGATCTGAAGCCGCCAGTCACGAATGCTTTCCAGCACGGCGCGCGGCTCGAGACGCGCGCCCTGAAGAAAGAACATGAGGGCGATACAAAGCGTTGTGAGGGTCCGCAGGTTGGCGGCGACTGCCCCGCGACAAGGCAGCAGTGTCGCAAGGACAATCGCGGCGATCAGGCTTGCCAGGAAGGGGTCGAGACGGCGCATCCAAGCGGTTTCGACGTTGCGGCGTGTTTTGGCAAGCCGTCTGAATGCTCACATTTGGTAATCCGGGCCCGGCTCCGTGATCGGCGGCGGTTCGGGCGGTGGTGGCGGCGGGATGGGGCCAGGTGGATCGCCTTCCGGTGGCGCGGGCGGTGGTGGTCCCGGCGGCGGAGGCATGGGGGGCGTCGGCATCGGGCCGCCCGGTGCGACCGCGTCGGGGCTGTGAGATAGCGCGTTCATGCGAATTTTCCTGTGTAGTCCCGGCATGTCAATGCCCGGTCGGGAGGAACGGTTGCATGGCATTGCTCAGTCGTCGCGGATTACCTTTCGGTTGCGCTTGATATCCCCGCGTTTCGCCTTGCCGTCCATGCGCCGCTGCCGGGCGGCTCTCGATGGTCGTGTCGGAACGCGGAAGATCGTCTTTTCGGCCGCTTCCCGGATCATTTCCGCCAGCCGTTCCATGACATCGTCACGGTTGCGGGTTTGACTGCGGAAGCGCCGTCCGGTCAGGACGACAATGCCTTCGGCCGTCATGCGGGAGCCGGCGATGCGCCGCAACCGGGTGCGCATTCTTGCGGTCAGATCTGGCGCGCGACGGGTATCGAAGCGCAACTGCGCTGCGGTCGCCACCTTGTTGACATTCTGCCCACCCGGACCGGAGGCGAGGATATAGCTGATCTCGATGGCCGAATCGGGCAGGGACAGGTTCGGGAGAATCTCGATCGACAAGAGCGTGCTTTCATGGCGGCTTCGGCGCGTTCTCGCATGGAAACGTATGATCCGCCAAAAAGAGCGGCGCGACAGGGTGCCGCCGCTGAGCTCCTACATGACGATGACCTGGCGAATGGCCTTGGCTTCCCGCAGCTTGTCGAAGCCTTCGTTAATGTCCTCCAGCTTCAGCCGCGCGCTCAACAGTTTGTCGACTGGCAGCCGGCCTTCGCGATAGAGCGCGATGAAACGCGGGATGTCGCGGGTTGGCACGCAACTGCCCATATAGCTGCCGCGCAGGGCGCGTTCCTCGCCGACGAGACGGGCGATATCCACGGGCAGCGTCGCGCCGCCGGGTGGCAGGCCGGCCGTGACGGTCGTGCCGCCGCGACGTGTCATGGCGACGGCACTGTCGAGCGCACGGATCGAACCTGCCATTTCGAAGGCGTAATCCACACCGCCGCCTGTCATGGCGCGGATCCTGTCGATGGCGTCCGGGGCGGCGGCGTTGACGGTGTCCGTCGCGCCGATCGTGCGGGCGAAGTCCAGTTTTTCGTCGGACAGGTCAACGGCAATCACCCTCCGTGCGCCAGCGGCATAGGCACCCATGATCGCGGCCAGTCCCACCCCGCCAAGCCCGACGACCGCGACGCTCGACCCCAGTTCGACCTTCGCGGTGTTGATCACCGCGCCTACACCGGTCATCACCGCGCAGCCGAACAGGGCGGCCTCGTCGAACGGGATGTCAGGGTCGATCTTCACCAGGGAATCCGGGGAAACGACGGCGTGATCGGCAAAAGCGGAGACGCCCAGGTGATGGTATACAGGATGATCGTGATCGGCGAGGCGGATGGCGCCGTCGATCAGCGTGCCAGCCCCGCTGGCCGCCGCGCCCGGTTCGCAGAGCGCCGGACGGCCCGAGGCGCAGGGCAGGCAGTGGCCGCAGCTTGGTGTAAATGTCATGACGACATGATCGCCTGCCTTGAAGCGGGTGACGGTCTCGCCGGTCTGCACGACGACGCCGGCGGCCTCGTGCCCAAGCGCCATCGGCATCGGGCGGGCCCGGTTGCCGTCGATCACCGAAAGGTCGGAGTGACAGAGCCCGGCGGCCCGGATCCGGACCAGAACCTCCCCGGGGCCGGGAGGCGCCAATTCCAGCGTCTGGATGGTCAGCGGGCGGCTCTGCGCGTAGGGCGTGGGGCGACCCATCTGGTGCAGAACGGCGGCGCGGATTTGCATGGTCGTATCTCCGGTTGGCAACGACTTGAGACGATGATGGAACCTGAGAATAAGCGCGGGGCTGGACCTGCCGCCATGATGCAGGTCAAATGAAACCGAACGTATCGCTGTCTGGCGTGGATGCCTTATGGTACAGATCAGCAATGCCGCCGGGATGGGCCGGTATTGCCGTTAAAAGAGGAAAGACAATGCTTCGTTGTTCAGTAGCTTTTCAATGGCGATCTTTTTCCCGGCTGGTCGCCATGGGGCTGCTGATTCCCGGCGCAGGCTGTGCCGCCCCGGTTAGAGATGCCGCGTTGGACAACGCGGTTCCGGCGGTGGGCGTCACTGGCGTCACCCTAATCACGCCAGTGACGCCCACCGCCGGGCCGGAAAATGCGCCGGTGGATATTCCGCCGTTGCCGGTCGTGAATGTCAGCCAGGCCGAGGCCGAGGCCGCGGCACTGACAGCGGGGATGCGCCGTGACGTCTCCCGTTTCACGACATATTCGCCGAAAACGCGGGCACGTTTCGTGGCATTGGCGCGTGATGCGATCACGCGGAGCAGCACGGTGATCGACCGCCCGCAGGTGCTGGTGGTGGTGGATCGGAACCCTTCCGTGCAGGCCCTTTGTTTCGTTCTGGCATTCCCGGACGACACGCCATGGACGGCGTTGGGCGGCACCCCGGTTTCGACCGGGCAGAGCGGGCGTAAATTCTATTACATCACGCCCACCGGCGTGTTCATCAACACGCCGGATCGGCTGGGATATCGTGCGGAAGGCACAAAGAACGAAAACGGCATCCGCGGTATCGGAGCCAAGGGAATGCGGGTGTGGGACATGGGCTGGCAGACAGCCGTAAAAGGATGGCGTCCCGATCACGAGACGGGCGATATCCGTCTGGAAATCCATGCGACGGACCCGGACTTTCTGGAGCGTCGCCTCGGTCATCCCGCATCGGAAGGCTGTGTGCGCATTCCGGCAACGATGAACAAGTTCATTGACAACCACGGTCTGCTGGATGTCCTTTATGAGCAGGCGTCCAGCTATGACGGTCGCTTTCGCGCCTTGTTGCCCCGGGGGCGCACGCCATCGCCGATTGCCGGCGATGCGCTGGTCGTCGTCGATTCCGGCGAACGACCGCTTTGAATGGCATGGAGACCGATGTCTCCATGCCGCATGACAATCAGTGCTTCAGTTCATCCGGCACCTTGCCGCCGTTTTCCGCCAGCTTCTGCATGACCTGCTTAATCAGCCAGACGTTCATCGTCGCCGTATCGTCCGTGCTGCCGGTGTAGTGCAGTTCGTTCGCGAGTTCCTTGCGGGCAGGGAGAGAACTGTCCATGTCCAGCAGTTTGAGCAGGTCTACAATCGATTCGCGCCAGTTCAGGTTCTGCCCGTTCGTGGCCGCGAGGCCTGACAGCACGGCATTCACATCGACCGGCGCGGCGGGCGCCGCAGGTGAGGCGGCAGGCGCCGACTGGGATGGGGCAGGGGCTTCGGAGGCTGGCGCGGCCGCTTTCGGCGTCGCATCGGCGTGGCCGAAGATCTTGGACATGATCGTGCTGAAGATGCTCATGATTCAAACCTTGAAACGTTTATGAAAAACGCCCTCCCGTCGGGAGGGCGCTTCGGTCGTCACAACGTTCAGGAAGGCCGGTTGTTGCGTGACGAACAACCGGCTGTTGCCCTGGTCGAAGCTTAGTAACGATACTCTTCGTGCTTGAACGGACCCTGCTGCGGCACGCCGATGTAGTCGGCCTGCGCCTTCGACATTTCGGTCAGCTGCGCGCCGACCTTGGCCAGATGCAGGGCTGCAACCTTCTCGTCCAGCTTCTTCGGCAGCACATAGACCTTGTTCTCATACTGGCCCGGCTTTGCCGTCCAGAGTTCAAGCTGCGCGAGCGTCTGGTTGGTGAAGGATGCCGACATGACGAAGGACGGATGGCCCGTGGCATTGCCGAGGTTCACCAGGCGGCCTTCGGAAAGCAGGATGATGCGCTTGCCGTCCGGGAATTCGATCTCGTCGACCTGCGGCTTGACGTTGTCCCACTTGTAGTTGCGCAGGGCTTCGACCTGGATTTCGCTGTCGAAATGGCCGATGTTGCACACGATCGCGCGGTGCTTCATCTCACGCATATGCTCGACGGTGATGATGTCGATATTGCCCGTGCAGGTCACGAAGATGTCGCCGCGCGGCGCAGCGTTTTCCATCGTCACGACTTCATAGCCTTCCATCGCGGCCTGAAGGGCGCAGATCGGATCGACCTCCGTGACCAGGACGCGGCAACCGGCGTTGCGCAGGGAAGCGGCCGAACCCTTGCCCACATCGCCATAACCCGCGACGACGGCGATCTTGCCGGCCATCATCACGTCCGTGCCACGGCGGATGGCATCGACCAGACTTTCGCGGCAGCCATAGAGGTTGTCGAACTTCGATTTCGTGACACTGTCGTTCACGTTGATGGCCGGAACCTTCAGCGTGCCCTTCTTCTGCATCTCCCAGAGGCGGTGCACGCCCGTGGTCGTCTCTTCGGACAGGCCGCGGACGTCGTTCAGCATCTCGGGGTATTTGTCGTGCATCAGCGTCGTCAGATCGCCGCCGTCATCGAGGATCATGTTCGGCGTCCAGCCGTCCGGTCCCTTGACGGTCTGTTCGATGCACCACCAGAATTCTTCTTCCGACAGGCCCTTCCAGGCGAAGACCGGCACGCCCGTCGCGGCAATGGCGGCCGCGGCCTGATCCTGCGTCGAGAAGATATTGCAGGACGACCAGCGGACCGTCGCGCCCAGCGCCGTCAGCGTTTCGATCAGCACGGCCGTCTGGATCGTCATGTGCAGGCAGCCCGCGATGCGTGCGCCCTTCAGCGGCTGGCTGTCGCCATATTCCTCACGCAGCGCCATCAGGCCCGGCATTTCGCCTTCGGCGATCGAGATTTCCTTGCGGCCCCATTCGGCCAGGGAGATATCGCGGACCTTGTAGTCGGCCTGCTGCGCGTCGCTCATCGTATGAACCTTGTCTGCCATTGGAATGGCCGCAGGGTATAATGGTAATGCGCTGGAGACGCCAGCATCGCGGCAAAAAAGAACGCCCGGCGCAAGGCAACCGGGCGTATTGAAAATTATAAGCCTGTGGTCGGATCAGCCCGGTTTATGAGCGGTATGCTTGGTGTGGACATGCCGGGGCTTCATCTTCTGCGCGACCGGTGTCTTGTCCGAAGTCTGGCCCGTCGGCGCCATGGCTTCCGGTGTCGCGGGCGCGCCCTGCTGGGGCTGCTCCTTCGCCTGATTGGGATAGGTCTTGTTCTGCTCCGTCGGGTTGCTGACGTGAGACGCATCCTTCTTGTTGAAAGCGTCCTGCGCCGTGGGTGCCTGATCGGGCTGCTGGGTCGTCGTGGCCTGGGCGAACGCATGCGTCGAGCCGGATGCCAGAAGACCGATTACGAACATGCCCTTAATCATGTGGCGCATTTTTCTATCCTTCACGTTCGATCCTGCTGCGCAGCCACAATCATCCGATGACGACTGACAGGGCAGCTTTTGGATTATAACATTTCGTATCCAGAGTGGTTCCCCTAACGACGCGCTTATTGGTTATACGGGGTCGAGATTATCGCCAGTTGCATACGGGCGCGGGGCGTGCCAGACGTTTGCGATAATCGACTGTCTTTCGAGGCAGCCGGTTCTTTCCTTATCGACGCACGCCCCAACCGACGGCACATGCTTTCGGCAAGATGGAGGTCGCCATGTCCAGTTCGCGAATCTCCACACCGTTCACCGTCATCGGCAATCAGGACAATGGCACGCGGGCCGGGCTCAAGAACGGCCTCGTCTGGGCGATCCGCGCGCGCCCCGGCGAAGATCCGACGCCACTGGCACCCGACGAGATCGAAGCGATCTTGGACGATGCGACGCCCCCGTCCAACTGGCCGCGACAGGCGGAAAGCTGGGCATGGCTGCATTTCGATACGGTTCACAGCGCCGCGCGGGCGCATGTGGGGGAATTGCCCTGCCTGCCGCCGGATGTCCGCAGCATGCTGGCCGAGACGGAATACGGCATCATGCTCGAAGCCCTGCCGGGCCTCGTCTGGGGCGCCATGCCGGCGTTCGACGACGGCATGGAGGACGATCGCGATATCTGCGCCTGGCGTTTCGCGATGCGTCCCGATCTGCTGATTACCACGCGTCGCAATCCCATTCCCGTCCTGGGGGCCGCCTACCGGAGCCTGCGCGCGGATTCCATTCCGCGCAGTCCGGCAGGCGTGATCGATCGTGCCCTGCGAGAATTCACCGGTTCGATCCGCCGCCAGATCGGCCAGTTGGACGACGAACTCGACCGTGCCGAGGATGCGCTGCTGCTGATCGAGCACCGGACCGATCTCGGTCATCTGGGTGGTATCGTCGGTAAGGTGCGCCGCCGCGCGACGGAATTGCGGCGTGTGGTGACGCCGATCGACCGCGTGCTGAAGGACGATGAACTGGAATTGCCTTCCTGGGCGGAGGACGAATTGCGGGACCGGACGGAACGTCAGGTTCATGCCGCGCTGGACGACCTGATCGCATTGCAGGACCGCGCCCGCTCGTTACAGGACGAACTCGGCTCGTCACAGGCGGAAGAAACGAACCGGCGCCTCTATATCGTGTCCGTCGCCACGACGTTGATGCTGCCGGCAACGTTCGTCACCGGTTTCTTCGGCATGAATACCGGCGGGATGTTTCTGGCGCAGGGCGCATGGGGCACCATCGCCGCCGGTGCGGTCTGCGGCATCGCCATGTTGCTGACCGGCGTGTTCCTGAAGCTGGCACGGCTCCTGTAGGCGTTACTGGCCGTAGGGCGCGACGGCAGTGTCGTCTTCCCAGGCCATGCTTCTGAAACGGCTGTTCGAACCGCGTTCGTGCGTTTCGGCGATGACGAAACTCCCCTGGAACGCCTGCCCGTCCTGCGTGTGCACGACACCACGGCAGCGGCGGATCCATGTCGTGGCGCCCGGCAACTGCTGCTGATCCTGCGGACGCTCGTAGAAGGACTGGAAGGTGATCGGCAGTTTGGGAGAGGGGGAATTGCCGATCTGCTCGTTGCGATGATCCATGAAGTCCTGGAAGGCCATGGCCCAGAGGCTGTAATACTGGCCATTCGTGCAGAGATGCGTGTCTTCCATCGCCATGGCGACCAGCGGGCGCTCGTGCGAACATGCGGCAAGCGATAGCCCGCAAGACAAGACGACCGCGCGAGATCGCCAGGGGTTCATGCCTGTCGCGCGCCGCCGACCCAGACCTCGGCAATCTCCAGTCGCTCATCCATCACGACGAAATCCGCCAGCTTGCCGGCGGTAATGCTGCCGCGGTCGGAAAGGCCGAGATAGGCTGCGGCATTGCTGCTGACCAGACGGGCCGCGTTCGGGAGCGATGCGCCACTCTCCACAGCATTGCGAAGGGCGCGGTCGAGCGTCAGCACGCTGCCGGCGAGCGAGCCGCCCGGCAAACGCACGACGCCGTCCTCGATCATGACGTCCTGTCCGCCGAGCTGGCTCGGTCCTTCCGGCTGTCCCGCGCCGCGCATGGCATCGGTGACGAACAGCAGGCGATTGCCCATGACGCGGGAGACGAGGCGGAAGCTGGCGGGATGGACGTGATGCGTGTCGAAGATCATCTCGCCAAAGGCTTCGTCATGGCACATCAGTGCCGTGACGGGACCGGGACGGCGTCCCTCGATCGGTGACATGGCGTTGAACAGGTGCGTGCCGCCGGGCACACCGCCTGCTGCGCAGATGGCGCAGATGGCGCGATCCGCGCCTTCGTAATCGGTCGTCGTATGGCCCAGGCTGATCCGTACGCCGGCTTCGGCGAAGGCGGCGATGGCCGTTTCCGCATGTTCCAGTTCGGGCGCGAGCGTCACGACGCGCACGCAGCCGGTGCCAACAGCCTCCGCCACCCGTTCAGGGCTTGGCGGAATGGCGAAGGGCGGCTGCGCGCCCAGCTTGTGTGGGCTTACGAACGGGCCTTCAAGATGGGCGCCATGGATACGCGGACCGTTGGCGACGCCGCGCGACATGACCTCGCTGATGGCGTGCAGCGCATCCATCACATCCGCCCAGGGGCGGGTGATGGTGGTTGGCAGGATGGTTGTCGTGCCATGTGACAGGTGAAAACGCGAAAGCCTGTCGATGGCAGCCGCGCCGTCCATGGTGTCCGCACCGTCGCCGCCGTGGACGTGACCGTCGATGAAGCCGGGGAGAATGTAGCGGCGTGGCGCATCCGCGTCAGGTTCGACCGAGCGGATATGCGTGTCAAAGGAGACTCGTCCGGGAAGAATACGATCTGGCAGGACGATATGGCCTTCGAGACGCATGATGACTCCTTGAAATAAAAAGACATGATTTTTTGATGGCGGGGAATGCCGACCATTGACTTGCAGTGTTCACACCAACGCGAGGTCGATGTCGAGTATCGCTATCTTCCGTTATCGGTTGACGTGCATCAATGCGACGCTCCGCGCGGCGTGGGAGAGCTTTTTTCATGACAAGCGCGATCCTGACCATGAATGCCGGTTCATCGAGCGTGAAATTCGCCTTGTTCGACCGGTCCGGCGCGCGGCTCGTGTCCGGCGCGCTGTCCGGCATCGAGACGGCGCCGAGACTGACGGCGGCCGATGCGCAGGGTAAGGAACTGGTCGATCGTGGCTGGTCGCTGGAAGGCGGTGCCGACCCGCATCTGGCCGCCATCGACGCGCTGATGTCGTGGCTGGACGACCATGTCGGCCTGAGCGCCCTGCGGGCTGTCGGTCACCGCGTGGTGCATGGCGGGCCGGATTTCGTCAGTCCCCTGTTGGTCGATGACGATGTTCTCGAAAAGCTGGCGGCGCTCACGCCGTTTGCGCCGCTGCATCAGCCGGCTTGTCTGGGGCCGATCAGGGCCCTTCGCCAGAAGCATGCCGATCTGCCGCAGGTGGCGTGTTTCGATACGGCTTTCCATCGCACGATGCCGCTGGTCGCACGGCAATTCGCCCTGCCGCGTGACTATGAAAGCCAAGGGGTCAGGCGCTACGGCTTTCATGGCTTATCGTACGAGCATATCGCGCGGCGGCTTCGCCGGGATTTTCCGGAGCTGGCAAGGGGACGCGTGCTGATCGCTCATATCGGCAATGGCGCCAGTCTGTGTGCCCTGCGCGAGGGAACGAGCATTGCGACGACAATGGGCTTTTCCGTGCTTGACGGGCTTGTGATGGGGACGCGTTGCGGGGCGGTCGATCCAGGCGCGCTGCTCTATCTGCTGCAACAGGCCGGTGTTTCGGCTGATGGGCTGGAGACGATGCTCTATCATAAGTCCGGCCTGCTCGGCGTTTCCGGCGTATCGAGCGACATGCGCGAACTGCGCGCGCGCAGCAATGAACCAGCCGTGCGCGAGGCGCTCGATCTTTGCGTACATCGCTTCCTCGAGCAGGCGGGGGCGATGATCGCCAACCTGCATGGCGTGGATGGCATCGTCTTCACGGGTGGCATTGGCGAGCACGATGCGATGTTCCGTCGCGATGTCTGCGCGCAACTCGGCTGGCTGGGTGTCGGGCTGGACGTGGCGGCGAACGCGGCGCACCGACCCGTGGTGTCGACTGCCGAAAGTGCGGTCCGTGTGCTTGTGATACCGGCCGATGAGGAAGCCTCCATTCGGCGACATGTTCAGGCCTGCCTCGGCGATGACAGCCCTGGCGAAGGGTAAGGAGGAAACAATCCGATGAGTGAAACGCGTATGCCTCTCTCTTCCGATGAGATCGTGCTGTTCGACAAATGGTGGTTCGCCGCGAATTACCTGTCCGTGGCGCAGATCTACCTGCTGGCCAATCCGCTCCTGCGCGAACCGCTGACGCTGGAGCATACCAAGCCGCGTCTGCTGGGGCATTGGGGAACGACGCCGGGGCTGAACTTCCTCTATCTGCATCTCAACCGGATCATTCGCCGGGATGGGCGGAATGTGCTGTTCGTCGCCGGGCCGGGCCATGGCGCGCCGGGCGTCGTGGCCAGCACCTATCTGGAAGGCACCTATACCGAGTATTTCCCGGAGGTGACGCAGGACACGATCGGGCTGGAAAAGCTCGTCAAGCAGTTCTCCTTCCCGGGCGGCATTCCCAGCCACGCGGCAGCGACCACGCCGGGCTCCATCCATGAAGGGGGCGAGCTTGGCTATTCCCTATCCCACGCCTATGGCGCGGCGTTCGACAACCCCGATCTCGTCGTGGCCTGTGTCGTGGGCGATGGCGAGGCGGAGACGGGGCCGCTCGCGACATCGTGGCACAGCAACAAGTTCCTCGATGCGAAGACCGATGGCGCGGTGCTGCCGATCCTGCATCTGAATGGCTACAAGATCGCCAACCCGACGGTTCTTGCGCGTATTCCGTCCGATGAACTCGTGGCGCTGTTTAGGGGCTACGGCTATGCGCCGATCCTGGTGGAAGGGCACGAGCCGGCGGCGATGCACCAGCGCATGGCCACCGCGATGGACGATGCCTTCGCGCAGATCGCCGCTATCCAGAAAGCGGCGCGCGAGGGTGGTGAGACGGCACGCCCGACCTGGCCGATGATTATCATGCGTTCGCCGAAAGGCTGGACCGGTCCCAAGACCGTCGACGGGCAACGGGCCGAGGGCTACTGGCGATCGCATCAGGTGCCGTTCACCGATCTCACCAATCCGGGTCACCTCAAGCTGCTCTCCGATTGGCTGCTGAGCTATAAACCCGACGAGCTGTTCGACGGGAACGGCACGCTGCGACCGGAAATCCGCGCATTGGCGCCCCAGGGGGACAAGCGCATGAGCGCCAACCCGCACGCCAATGGCGGCGTGTTGAAACGCGCGCTACGCCTGCCGGACCTGAGAGATTATGCGGTCGCCGTCGACAGGCCGGGCGCGACCGATGGCGAAAGCACGCGCGTGCTCGGCACATGGCTGCGCGATGTGATGAAAGAGAATCTGGGCAGCCGGAATTTCCGTGTTCTGGCGCCGGACGAGAATAATTCCAACCGGCTCAACGCCATACTGGATGTCACGAACCGCGCCTGGGATGCTGAAACGCTTGATTACGATGACCATCTCGCGCCCGATGGGCACGTGATGGAGATTCTCAGCGAGCACACCTGTCAGGGCTGGCTGGAGGGCTATCTGCTGACGGGCCGTCATGGCTTTTTCTCGTGCTACGAAGCCTTCATCCACATTGTCGACTCGATGGTCAATCAACATGCGAAGTGGCTGAAGACGTCCAGGGAGGTGCCATGGCGTCGGCCAATCGCGTCGCTGAACTATCTGCTTACGTCGCATGTCTGGCGGCAGGACCATAATGGCTTCAGCCATCAGGACCCCGGCTTTATCGATCATGTGATTAACAAGAAGGCCGATATCGCCCGCGTCTATCTGCCGCCGGACGCGAACACGCTGCTGGTCGTCGCGCGTCACTGTCTGGCGAGTTGGGATCGGATCAACGTTATCGTGGCGGGCAAGCAGCCGGAGCCGCAATGGCTCAGTCTGGATGCGGCGATCAAGCATTGCGAGCAGGGCATCGGCATCTGGGAATGGGCCAGCAACGATGCCGAGGGCGAGCCCGATGTCGTGATGGCCTGCGCGGGGGATGTGCCGACGGGCGAGACGCTGGCGGCGGTGTCGCTGTTGCGCAAGCATGTGCCGGACCTCAAAATCCGCGTCATCAACGTGGTCGACCTGTTGACGCTGGAATCCAGGACGCAGCATCCGCATGGTCTGGACGATGCGATGTTCAACAGCCTGTTCACGCTGGACAAGCCGGTGATCTTCGCCTTCCACGGCTATCCGCAACTCATTCACAAGCTGATCTACAAGCGCGAGAACGCCCGTAATTTCCATGTGCACGGTTTCCGCGAGGAAGGCACGACCACGACGCCGTTCGATATGACGGTGCGCAATGCGCTGGACCGCTTCCATCTCGTGCTGAACGTCATCAAGCATGTGCCCAGCCTGTCGGTGCGTGCGGCGTATGCGACGCAGGCCATTCACGACAAGCTGATCGAGCATAAGCTCTACGTGGCGCAATATGGGGAGGACATGCCGGAAATTCGCGATTGGAAATGGTCATGACCACAGAATTGCCGATCCGCCTCGTGCTTGCCGACGTGGACGGCACGCTGGTGACGAAGGAGAAGATCCTCACACCACGTGCCATTGATGCCGTGCGACGACTGCGCGAGCGCGGCATCCTGTTTGCGATCACCAGCGGGCGGCCGCCACGCGGCATGGCGATGCTGCTGGCGCCGTTGGCGATCGACGAACCGGTCGCGGGCTTCAACGGCGGCGTCATGGTGGATGCCCACGGCAAGGTGATCGAGATGCGCACCCTGACCGAGGCGCAGGCGCGAAAGGTGATCGGGATCATCCGAGACCATGGTGCCGATCCATGGGTCTATACCGGCACGGACTGGATCGTCACGAGGGCCGATGCGCCGCATGTGGCGCGGGAACAATGGACGGTGAAGTTCCCGCCGCGCGAAGGCGATATCGAGAGCGATCTGTCGGGGGTCGTAAAGATTACGGGCGTCAGCGACGATGCCGATCTGATGCATCGGCTTGAGCACGACCTGCAGGCGGCGATGGGCGATGATGCTTCCGCAGCCTGCTCGCAGCCCTATTATGTGGACGTCACGAACAAGGATGCGAACAAGGGTGGGGTGGTGCTTGCGCTGGAACGGCTTCTGGGTGTCCCGGCGGCGCAGATGCTCACCATCGGCGATCAGCCCAACGATATGTTGATGTTCGCCAGGAGCGGTCGGTCGATCGCGATGGGGCAGGCCAATGACGCGGTGAAAAGCGCGGCAACCTATGTCACGACCTCAAGCGAGGATGAAGGCTTCGCCAGCGGTATCGAACGTTTCGTTCTGGAAAAGGACGGCCGCTGAGGGCTGGTCACTGAAAAGTGGCCGGTGCAACGATTGCATGGCGACATGAAAACGGCCCTGATGAGCCCGGACGTCACTTAGGAAGGATATGCCGATGGCCGAGCGCAATTTCAGAAGCCAACTGACCGGGTCTTTCTCGTCGCCATCCAAAGGCAACCCGACCGTGGCGATGGTCGAGGCCGGTTATCGTCATGCCCGGCTGGATGCGCGCTTCATCAACTGCGACGTCAAGCCAGCCAATCTCGAAGCCGCCGTGCGGGGCGCCGTGGCGATGGAGTGGGTGGGCTTCAACTGCTCGCTGCCGCACAAGGTCGAGGTCATCAAATATCTCGACGACGTGGCGGAATCGGCATCCATCATCGGTGCGGTCAATTGCGTGGCCATCCAGCAGGGGAAGCTGATCGGGCATAACACGGATGGCAAGGGCTTCCTCTCGTCCCTGCGCAGCGTCACGGACCCCAAGGGCCGGAAGATCGTGCTGCTCGGCGCCGGTGGCGCCGCGCGGGCGATTGCCGTGGAACTGGGTCTGGCCGGTGCTGCGCATCTGACGATCGTCAATCGCAGCAGGGAAAAGGCGGAAGCCATCGCGAAACTCGTGACGGAGCACACGCAGGCGACGGCCAGCGCCGAAGGGTGGTCCGGTGATTACGCCGTATCGCGGGATGCGGAAGTGCTCATCAATGCGACATCCATCGGGCTGGGTGATCCGGACGCGCTGCCGAACATCGATCTCGACAGTTTGCGCGAGGGCCTGATCGTTGCTGACGTCATTCCCAATCCGCCGGTCACCCGATTGCTGCGGGAAGCGAAGCAGCGCGGCTGCACGACGCTGGACGGCCTCGGCATGCTGGTGAATCAGGCGCTGGTCGGCACCGAGCTATGGTTCGGCCAGAAGCTGGATGGTGCGGTCATGCACAAGACGCTCGCGGATATCTTCGCACAGGACTGACCGCTGATTGGCCGCTTGAGGTCGCGTTATCGGGGCGTCGGGATCTCCGCATTCTGACGCAACTGCGCCGCACCGTCCGAAACGGCTTTCCATGCCGCATTGGCCAGCGCCTTGCGGCTCGGGAAATCCTCCGGTGCGAGCGGCGGATGCAGCATGATCGTCGCGCGGATCGTGTGGCGCTTGAGCAGCTGCCATACGTGCGGACCGAGATCCATGTCGCCATACCAGGCAAAGACGGCGCGTTGCGCACGGTTGACCGGAAGCCCTTCCAGCCGGTCATAGACCACGGATACAGGCTGGATCAGTGGTGTCAGGCCGGGAGGATATGTGGGCATTTGTTCATCGGCCATGACGCCTTTCGGCAGGCGCGGCAACTTGGCGATGGCGAAGAAGGTGGACATGAACGGCAGGACGCGTGAACCGTCGGACGACGTGCCTTCCGGGAAAAGGACAAGATTGTCGCCTGTCGCCAGACGGGTGATCATCTCGTCGCGTTCGCGCCCGGTCGTGCTGCGGTTGCGGCTGACGAAGATCGTACGGCCAATCTTCGAGACCAGCCCCATGATGGGCCATTTCTCGATATCGCCCTTGGCGACGAAAACCGAATAGAGCTTGGTGCCCAGAACAGGGATATCGAGCCAGGATGAATGATTCGATACATAGATCACGGGTCGTTCGCCGCGGGCACGGCCTTTCGCGCCGCCAACCGTTCCGGCCGGACGTCCCAGGACCCGGATATGCAGCGAAAGTATCTTGCAGAGCCCGCCCCAGACGACGCGTGTCCAGCGGATTTTGGAGACCCCCGGCACAGGGAGTAGCAGGGCCTCGAACCCGACGGAAAGCGGCACCCAGACGACAACGCCGGCGAGTTTGCAGCCGGCCATGACGCTGGCCCGAAGGCGTGCGGGCAGGTCCGATTGCCGGGCCACTTCGTCCCGACCCGGCCAGACGGCTTCGGTCGGAGCTTGCGCGGTGAAGCCGCTAAGACGCGGTTCGGCCTGATGGCCAAGCCGCCATCGACGGAAAAACTCTGCAATCATGCGTGATCCATAACGTCCGCTGGCGTGCGCTACAATGGCATCTGCATGACGTGTCGTTCAGGAATGCGCGCGTAACCGTTCGTAAAGCACGAGTTCCGGGGCGGCGAGCGCACGTATCTGGGGAAGGCATGCCGCGAATTCCGCGAGGTCATCAGCCTGCGCGTCGAGGTCGCTGACGTTCAGATGCTGGGTTGGCATCGTGCTGGGGCGCGTTTGCAGAATGATGCGTGAGTCGGCGATGAATTTCGCCACATGATCGGTCGTCATGAACAGGTTGCGCGGACTGTCCAGCGCCCGGCACGCGCGCACGAAGACGTCGCGATCGGTGGGATCGTCGTCGTTTCCGGGTGAGCCGCCAAGCATGAGCAGCTGGAGATTGGCTTCCTGCCGGGCATCCGGATGGGCGAGGAACTCCTTGAACGGAAGTTCGCGCATCAATCGCATCGTGGGCGTGAAGGTTTTGGGATCTTCGTAGGGGCGTCGGCTGTGCAGGAAGGCGGCCCGGAAACGCAGGACCGGATCGCGGAGCAGGCCAATGAACCGGTCCTGCGGCGACGCATGCATCTGGAATGTTGCAAGCGGAATATGGCCGCCAACAAGATCGAACTGGTCGTCCGAAGGCGGATTGGCCCGGAACGATGCGGTGCTGTCGTAATAGGCCTTGGCCCGGACGGTATGGCCGATCGCGTTCCAGACCGTCGTGCCGGCGGTTTTCGGGATGTGAACGAAGAAAATCGTGTTGCCGAGGCGCTTGAAATGCCGTGTCCGAAGATGGTGGCGAACCGGCAGGAAGTGCCGGCTGTGGCGGCGCAGGCTGTTGATGAAACGCCGGGGTCCGTCGCGCAGGAAACAGACGAAGACCTCGTTCGCGAAGACGATCTGCCATTCGTTGCAGAGGCGAACGAGCGCCTCCCGCGGCAGGGCGTTCAGGCGCCCCTTATGCAGGATCACGACGGAGGCGTTCTGCACCTCGATACGGTCCGTATAATGACGCAGCGTTCCGACCGGTGGCGTCGGCCAGTCGCCGATCGGCGCAAGAATGCGGTCATCTGGCTTCAGCTGCGGTAGCAGGCTGTCCCAGGCTGCCTGCCATACCGGATCGAGCATGGAGCTCTCCTTGTCGTTTTTTTTTGGGACATGAGTTCCCCGGGAAAGAGTGCCGCCAACCGCGACGATCATTGGCGCGAATTTATGGCCGGGGCGAAATACAACGTCTCAACCGAAACGGGGTGTTACAGAACAAACCATTCGGCGCGCGCATCGTTCCAGAAATATGATGTCACAATGAGGATCAAGATGCAGCCGTTCGAACTCCCTGCGCAAACCGCCAATATGAGGAAGCGACGCGTCTTTCTGACGCAGATGCTGTTCGCCGGGGCTGCTTTGGCGACGCGGAGCCGGGCTGCAACCCTGCCTGAACCGTCGAGTGTGGTCAGCAATCCGCCCCGCCGCTGGGATGCTCATGCGTCGGCGCATTATGTTCCCGACCCGGACATCCTGTCGCTGGATGCCGACTTCAAGGCCATGCTGTTCCCGGGCGCCAATATCGAACGTGTCGTGACCGGCATGGGCTGGCTGGAAGGACCGGCCTGGTTGGGTGAAGCGCGCATGCTGCTGCTCAGCGACACGGTCAGGAGTCAGCAATATCGCTTCGTGCCATCGGACACCACTGGAGACGGGAGTCTCTCCGTCTATCGGCAGGAGAGCTATCACAGTAACGGCAATACGCTTGATACGACAGGCCGGGTGGTGACGTGCGAACACGATATGCGTCGCGTCGTGCGGTGGGAGCTGGACGGGAGCTGTCACGTCGTGGCCGATCGCTTCGAAGGAAAGACGCTCAATTCGCCGAACGACGTGGTCGTGCATCCCGGAGATGGCAGCATCTGGTTTTCCGACCCCGCCTATGGCGATACGCTGATCGAAGGGCATCCGGATTCGCCCGGCGGGTTGGCCAATCGCGATGGCAGGCTCCGCTGGAATCTCGGCGACGAGGTGCCCACGCAGTTCGCCGGGCATGCGCGCCAACCAGATCATGTCTTTCGGGTCGATGCGCAGAGCGGTGCGGTGGAAGCGGTCCTGACGCAGGAGCAGTTGCCGAGCCCGAACGGACTATGTTTCTCGCCGGACCTCAAAACGCTTTACGTGATCTCCTGCAATCCGGACCCCGGTCAGCAAGGGGCGAAAGGTGACAATACCATCCATGCCTTCGATATGGTTGATGGCCGTCCGCGTCATGGCCGGCTGTTCTCAGACATGATGCTCGACGGCCATCATATGGTCCCGGACGGCATGCGGGCGGACGTGTTTGGCAATCTCTGGTGTGGCGCCAGTGGCCCGCTCGGGTTGGCGGGGGTCTTCTGCTTCAATTCCGCCGGCAAGCTGATCGGTCGTATCCGTCTGCCATCCGGATGCTCCAACCCGACGTTCGGCGGAATTAAACGCAACGAGCTTTATATGTGTGCGGGGCACGACCTGTTCCGCCTGCGTCTCGAGACGCAAGGGGCCGGGCTGTCATAGACCCCGCGCGGGTTAGGGGCCGAGTGGCCCCGTCATTCGATCGGCGTGCAATCCGACGGAACGTGATCGCGCAGGAACGCCGCGAATTCCCTGAAAGCGGGGCCGCGTGGGTCCGAGCCGCGCCAGACCAGCCCGATCGTGCGGCTGGCGCCGGTCATGGGGCGGACATCGACCAGTTCGGCCATTTCCGCCCGGTTGCGCAGGGCGAGCTGCGGGATGAGCGAATAGCCTTCCCCTGCGCCGACCATATGCCACAGCATCTCAAGGCTCGTGGCCAGACGCTGGCTGCCGTGTTCGCTCAGACCGCAGACCGACAGGGCCTGATCGCGCAGGCAGTGCCCGTCTTCCAGCAGCAGCAGGTCCGAGCCCCCGAGTTCCTCCAGCGATAATTCATCCGTCTGGGTCAGGGCGTGATTTCTGGGGAAGACACCCAGGAAAGGCTCTTCGAAAAGTGGCTCCGCATGCAGGGCATCGCTGCCCAGCGGCAGGGCGGCCAGCACGAGATCGAGTTCGTTGTGCCGCAGCTTGTGGAGCATGGGTGCGGTCATGCTTTCCGTCAGTTGCAGGGAAAGCTGGGGATATTTCTGCCGCAGGCGGGGCAGAAGGCCCGGAATATAATATGGCCCCAGCGTTGCAATCACACCGATGCGTAGGACGCCGTCGAGCGGTCCGCTGCGGGCGCGGGCGACTTCGATCAGTGTCCGCGCCGACACGAGGACGTCGCGGCAGAGGGCGATGAGACGCGTGCCATCGGGCGTGGGCGCGACGTGACGGCGGGACCGTTCGAAGATCGTGACGTCCAGCAGCGCTTCCAGCTTGCGCACCTGTTCGGACAGCCCGGCCTGGCTGACGCCGCAACGTTCCGCGGCGCGCGAGAAGTTGCGCAGGTCATCCACCGCAACCACATATTCGATGTCGCGTAGAGAAAGTCCGGAGAGCGGAATATAGGCCATAGACAATAGATAACGTCTGGCGCTGCTGAAGGAAAGACCGGTTCTGCCTATGAACGATATTGACAGGAACTGTTTCCCGGTCGTTCGTATCCGTGGGACAAGAGGCCCGTCAGAGTAACTGTGACACAATCAGGGAGCATCTCATGCCGCGTATCAATTCGCCGCTGAAGCCGTTCGAGACCGACGCCTACCACAATGGCAAGTTCATCAAGGTGACCGATGCCGATGTGAAGGGTAAATGGGGCGTCTTCTTCTTCTACCCGGCCGACTTCACTTTCGTCTGCCCGACGGAACTGGAAGACATGGCCGACAACTATGCCGAATTCCAGAAGCTGGGTGTCGAGATCTACTCCGTGTCGACCGACAAGCATTTCACGCACAAGGCATGGCACGACACGTCGCCTGCAATCGGCAAGATCAAGTATGTCATGCTGGCCGACCCGACGGGTGAAATCGCGCGCAACTTCGATGTCATGATCGAGGAAGCCGGCATGGCCGATCGCGGAACCTTCCTGATCGATCCGGAAGGCAAGATCCAGTACATCGAAGTCACCGCCGGTGGCGTCGGTCGTAGCGCGACCGAACTGCTCGACAAGGTGCGCGCCGCGCAATACGTCGCGTCCCATCCGGGCGAAGTCTGCCCGGCCAAGTGGAAGGAAGGCGAAGCGACCCTGTCGCCGTCGCTCGATCTGGTCGGCAAGATCTGATTATTCATGGCGGGAGCGGAGCCATTACGGTTCCGCTTCCTGCCTTCCGTGACTGTCCGGTCGCGCGACGAGACGCCGCGCTGTCGAACAAGCACCGATTCCTCTCTCCGGAGATATTCCTCTCATGCTGCAAGACAATATCAAGGAACAACTGCGCGGTTATCTGGCCAATCTGAAGCATCCGATCGTGCTCGACGTGGCTTTGGACGACAGCGCCAAATCGCGCGAGATGGACGAACTGCTGCGCGATATCGCCGCACTGTCAGACAAGGTGCGCGTGTCGGAATTGCGCGAGGCGGCGCGTCGCCCGTCTTTCCTCGTGCGCCGGGAGGACGAAAGCGTCGGCGTGACATTCGCCGGCATCCCGATGGGCCATGAATTCACGTCGCTGATCCTGGCGCTGCTTCAGGTCGGTGGTCACCCGCCGAAACTGTCGGACGATCTGGTCGCCCAGATCAGGGATCTGCCCGGGACCTATGAGTTCGAGACGTTCATCTCGCTTTCCTGCCAGAATTGCCCGGATGTCGTGCAGGCGCTCAATGCGATGAGCGTCATCAACCCGAACATCCGTCATACGATGATCGACGGTGCCCTGTTTCAGGACGAGGTAACGGCGAAGCAGATCATGTCCGTCCCGCAGGTGTTCCTGAACGGTCAGTCCTTCGGGTCTGGCCGGATGGACGCCGAGGCGATTCTTGCCAAGATCGACACGGGCGCGACAGCACGGGCGGCGGCAAAAATCGGCGAGAAGGCACCGTTCGAGGTGTTGATCGTCGGTGCGGGACCGGCGGGTGCCGCGTCCGCGGTCTATGCCGCGCGCAAGGGGATCCGCACCGGCATTCTGGGCGAGCGCTTCGGCGGGCAGGTGCTCGATACCATGGCCATCGAGAATTTCATCTCGGTGCCGGAGACGGAAGGGCCGAAGCTGGCCGCGGCACTCGAACGCCACGTTCGTGAATATGAGGTGGACGTCACAACGGGCCAGCGCGCCAAAGCCCTCATCCCGGCATCCGAACCGGGTGGATTGCATGAGATTCAGCTGGAAAGCGGCGCTTCCCTACATTCGCGTTCGCTGATCCTGGCGCCGGGCGCGCGCTGGCGGCATATGAACGTGCCGGGCGAAGACGCCTATCGCAACAAGGGCGTGGCCTATTGTCCGCATTGCGACGGCCCGTTGTTCAAGGGCAAGCGTGTTGCCGTGATCGGCGGTGGCAATAGCGGCGTGGAAGCGGCCATCGATCTGGCGGGGATCGTCCAGCACGTTACCCTGCTGGAGTTCGCGGACAAACTTCGGGCCGATGAGGTGCTTCAGGCGAAGCTGCGGAGCCTGCCGAATGTGAAGATCGTGACCCGCGCCCTGACCACCGAGGTCGTGGGCGATGGGCAGAAGGTCACGCGCCTTCTGTATCGTGACCGGCAGACCGAGGCCGAGCATGAAATCGCGCTGGAAGGCATTTTCGTCCAGATCGGTCTGGTGCCGAACACGGAATGGCTGCGTGACACGATTGCCCTGACCGAACGTGGCGAGATCGAAGTGGACGCACATGGTGCCACGTCGGTACCCGGCGTTTTCGCGGCGGGCGATGCGACCACCACGCCCTACAAGCAGATCATCATCGCAACGGGCGAGGGGGCGAAAGCGGCATTGTCGGCCTTCGATTACCTGATCCGTCTGCCGGTTCCTGCCGAAGCGCGTCAGGCCGCCTGAATTGCCCGGGACCGGCGCCTTCGGGTTCCGGTCCTTGGTTTTAACCCTGTCGGGCGAACCAGGGCCGCAAGCGGCGTATCGCTTCCTCGACGCGGTCGGTCGAAACGGCGAAGCTGAAACGCATGAAGCGATGCCCATCGACCGGATCGAAGTCGATACCGGGCGCTGTCGCCACGCCGGTATCGCGCAACAGTCGCTCGCAAAAGGTCAGGCTGTCGTCGGTCAAATGGCCGATATCGGCATAGATATAGAAAGCGCCGTCCGGCGGGGCGATCCTGGTCAGGCCGAACTCGGGGAGGGCAGTCAGCAGCAGGTCGCGGTTGCGGCGATAGGTCTCGACATGCCCGTTCAGTTCTTCCACACAATCGAAAGCGACCAGACCGGCATGCTGGCTCAGCGCGGCCGGCGTCAGGAACAGGTTGCCCATGCGTGCGCGTGCGGCGGCGATCTTATCTGGCGGCACGACCAGCCAGCCAAGCCGCCATGGCGCCATGCTGAAATATTTGGAGAAGCTGTTCACGACCAGCGCCTCGCGATCATATTCCAGCACGCTGTGTGCGGGCTCGGTGTAGCTCAGGCCGTGGTAGATTTCATCGGAGATGATCCGAATGCCTCGGGCTTGGCATAGATCGGCAATCGCGCGCAATTCCGGATCGGAAAGGATCGTGCCCGTTGGATTGGCGGGGCTGGCGATGATGAGCCCCTCCGGCACCGGGTCGAGGGCGGCGATGGCATCGGCGGTAAGCTGGAAACGCTCTTCGACACCGCAGGGAATTTCAACAGGCACCATGTGAAGGGCCTTGAGCGCATTGCGGTAGGCGACATAGCCCGGTCGGGCGAGGGCGATGCGATCGCCCGGGTTGAACAGGGTCGTCAGGGCCAGGACGAAGGCCGGGGACGCGCCATTCGACAGGACGATCTGTTCCGGCGTGACGGGAATGCCATAACTTTCCCGATAGTGTCGGGCGATCCGTGCCTTGAGGGGCTGACTCTCCCAGTAGCCCATCGGGTCGGTTTCCAGCACATGCTGGGCACGCTCGATGGCGTGTTTCGGCGCCCCGGTCGAAGGCTGGCCGAACTCCATGTGAATGATGCTGCGCCCCTCGCTGGCCAGTCGATGCGCCAGCGCACTGATCGAAATGGCGTGGAAGGGATCGATGACGGGGACACTCATCGTATCAGGCCTGATCTTCCCGGACGAGCGCGGCCAGTTGCGCGAATTCGGCAACGCTCAGCGTCTCGGCGCGGCGCGTGGGGGCAATACCGGCACGTTCGAGCAGAGCCTCGCCGCCAGCTGCTTTCAGCGAGGACCTGAGCATCTTGCGTCGCTGCCCGAAAGCGAGCGCCGTGATGCGTTCCATGGTCCTGAAAAGCGCCGGCTCAGGCTGCTCGGCGTGGGGGATAAGGCCAACCACCACCGAGTCGACTTTTGGCGGGGGCGTGAAGGCGCCCGGCGGTATTTTCATCAACAGGCGGCATTCGGCACACCACTGCGCGAGCACCGCGAGCCGTCCGTAAGCGCTGGTGTCCGGCGCGGCGCAGATGCGTTCGCCGACCTCGGCCTGGAACATCAGGGTCAGGCGCTCCCACTGCGCTGCCTGCCGTAACCAGCCGATCAGCAGGGGCGTGCCGACATTGTACGGCAGATTGGCGACGATCTGTCGCGGAGTTGGGGAGAGCGTTGTGGCATCCAGACGCGTTGCGTCGGCTTGTACGATATGGAGACGATGGGGATAATACGCTGCCAGGTCCTCCAGCAGCGGCCAGGCGCGCTGGTCGATCTCCACGGCATGGACCGTCTCCGCCGGCGTCTCCAGCAGCGCGCGCGTAAGACCGCCGGGTCCGGGGCCGATCTCCACGACATGGCGACCGCGAAGATCGCCTGCCAGGCCTGCAATCCGGGCGGTAATACCGGGATCAAGCAGGAAATGCTGGCCAAGGGATTTTCGCGCGTCGAGGCCGTGCGCGGTCATGATCGCGCGCAGGCTCGGCAACGGCGTATCGGGCATCGTCAGCTGGCTTGCGGTCGCATCTGGATGACGGAGCGGCGTTCCAGATCGCGCGTCATCTGACGTGACGCCTGCTCGACGCGCTCGTTCATCAGTTCGTCGGCGATTTCGCTCGGCGTCTGCTGGGCGACGTTCTTGTCCTGCCGCTGGCAGACCATCAGCACGGCGATACCATCCGTCGAAACGAGAGGACGGCTGACCTGGCCGACCGGCAAGGTCGACAGAACCTGACGCATCTGCGGGTTCAGGCGGTCCAGCATGACGGCGCCGGGATCGCTCGGATGCTTGTCCGCCGCGCCGAGCGACTTGTTGAGCGCTGCCATCTGGTCGCAGCTATGCACCGTGCTCGGTGCTGCCGAAGCATGTTGCAACTGGATCTTCTGCTGGTCCGTCGGGGCCTGCGGATTGAGCGGCGCGTCGAAAGGATAAAAAGCCTGACGCAGCGTGACCATGGTGGCCATCTGATGGCCGATGGTCCGCTTCGCCGCGACCGTGGCGATCACATAGCCGCCCGGCACGCGGATGGGGTTGGAGATCGCGCCGATCGGCATCTGCTTGACGATTTCCGCCACCGGCGGGTCGAGGCTGTCCTCCTGCACCCAGCCCATCGCACCGCCGTTCAAGGCCGTCTGCGACTGGGAGAACTGCGCCGCGACGATCGGGAAGGGCGCGCCTTCGCGAAGCTGCGAGATGATCGTCTTGGTAAAATCGAGTTCCGTCTGGTCATGCCGCGGATCGGCAACCGGGATGAAGATTTCACTGACGTTATATTGCGGGCGACCTTCCTCGGCGCGTAACGCGTTCTCACGCTGGGAGATCTGTTGTGCCGTGATATGGCCACCACCGCCGATCTCTTCCCGAAGGACTTGCATCCAGCCAAGTTGCACGCGGATCTGATCGATCAGCGTCGTCAGCGATACGCCATCCTGCGCCAGCTTGTCGCGCAGGGCGTTCTTCGGCATGCCGTTACGCTGTTCGATGCCTGCGATGGACTGCGCGATCTGTTCCGGCTCGATGTTGATATGACGCTTGAGGATTTCCTGCGTCTTGTATCGTTCCTCAATCAGCTGATGCACGATCTGCGGTCGCAGGCGCGCCATCAGTTCGGGGCTGATGGAAAGGCCGGTCGACAGGGCGAACAGGCGGCCCCGGTTATCCACGTCCCGCTGTGTCAGCACCTGGCCGTTGACGACGGCGATGATCGCGTCTTCCGGCGGGGTGGCGACCGGTTTCGCGGCTTCCTTCGCCGTGCCGGCATCGGCGTGACGCGCATGATGGTGTGCTGGCGCCGCCATGGCGAATGCCGGGAAGGCCGCACAGGCCAGCAGGCAGAGCCGCGCAATCCTGGGGCGCCCGACTGGCGGCCGGCCGCGCTTGGCAGCTTGGTCGAAAGGGGTCATCTCAGATCCGTCAGCCGTTGATTCCAAAAGTACCGATTGTCTTGAACGTGAAGTTGAACAGCACGGTGGTGTTCCGCTGCTGCCCGCCGATCGTGGTATATTGCTTGATCGCCAGGATGTCCAAGCCGAAGCAGTCGTTGCTGTATCCCAGATCGCCGCCGACGCTGACGAATTCGTGGCGCGAGATCGAGCGGCGACCGTAGACCGACGCGTGGTATTGCCGCCAACGCGTTGAAATCCCGGCCGAAACCTCGTTCGTCGGCGTGTAATACACGCTGGTCGGGCCACTGACGCGATAATTTTCCGCATAATAATAATACGGTGTGACGGGCTGGTAGATGTAGCCCGCATTCACGTGGAAGATCGGCACACCAACACTCAATAGGCCTTCGCCGTAATCCAGCCGCCCATGCCAGGGATCGTATCGGCCGCGCGCCGTCAGGTCCAGATACTGGTTCGGGCTCAGACGGATGCGCCCGACCGGGTCGGAGGCATGGTGGTCCAGCCCGGAATAGGGGATGCGGTTGTGGTCGATGTGCTGCTGGAGACTTTCACCAACCAGAAGGTCGATGACATGCCCGTTCCATGTCCAGTTGCCGTGAACGCCGACATTGCCGCGCAGGCCGCCGTCCAGACGGTCCGTGCCCAGATAGCGGTTGAGCGAGAACAGCGTGCTGTCGGTAAATTCGTAGGACAAGCTGTCTTCGTTCGGCATGTAGCTGTTGGCGCTGTTGCCTGTATTGGGGGCCGCGATCGCCTGCACGATCGGCTCGACGATCTGGGTTCCGTGCCCGCGCGCAAAACTGCGCAGGAACGGCCAGTTCAGCTTCAGGGCGACCGTCGGCAGCACCTGCCCGGTCACCTGATTCTTGCCCGTGCCATAATAGGTCGGCTGCTTGTAGAGCTGGTTGCCGCGATAGACCGTTGAATCCAGCCGCATGGTGAGCAGCCAGATCTGGCCGAGCCTGTTGCGGAAGGGACGATCCCAGTTCATCTCCAGCTGGCCGCGCTGATCCGACACGCCGGACGCGCGATAGAGGTCGAAATCTGTCGTGCGCGCCGAGAACGTGCCGCCCCAGGCATCGGGCCGCCCCTGGAAATTATAGCTGAAACGCGGCAGGACGAACGGCAGTTCGGAGTCACGGATAACGCCCTGGTTCAGGCCTTGATAGAAGGCGGAGTCGAGGCGCGCGTAGGAGCCGATGCCGAAGCCTTCGACGAAGGCGTTCGAATTCAGGTATTCGTTACCATATCCGGAAATACGATAATCGCGCATGTAGTTGGCGGATGTCGCGAGATTGGCATTCACCCCGGCGCGCCAGTTGCGGTTGATCGAGAACAGTCCCTGAGCGCGTAGATAGCCCTGCAACCCGTGTTCGTCTGAGGAGCCCGTGTCCTCGCCGAAGGTGTTGACGTACGAGCCCTGACGATGCGTGTCATAGGCGAAGCCGCCGATGACGTTGATCTTGCCGAAGTTGAGATTGTTCCGGTACTGGCCGCTCAGCTGCGGGCCTGTCCGGGTGGAAATCAACGCCTGGGCCGTCAAATCCTGCTGCTTGTCGATCGCCCAGAAATACGGGATCGTCGCATAGGTGCCTAGGTAACGGTCATGCGGGCTGATCCCCGGCATCAGGAAGCCGCTTTGCCGCTTCACCGACGGGTCGGACATCGAGAAGATCGGCAGATACACGACGGGAATGCCGAACATATCCAGCCAGGCATGGCTGAACTCGATTCGCTGATGTTCCTTGTCCTGAATGGCGTCATAGGCCCGGAGTTGCCAGAACGGCGGCATTTCCGGGTTCTTGGCGCAGATTTCGCACGCCGTGTAAACGGCGCGGCTCATGTCGTTGATGACGCCGTTGGTGCGACGCATACCGTTCGCCGCCAGCTTCGCATTGTCCTGCATGCGGATGTAGATGGCCGTGGCGATGCCTTCGTGCATGCCGTTGCTCAACTCGACATAATCGGCGTAGGTCGTGCTGCCGTCAGGCTCTACGATCGCCACGTGGCCGCGCGCCGCCATGACACCGGTGCTGCGGTCGTAGGTGATCTTGTCCGCCCGCAGCGCGTGCTCGCCCTGCCAGACCTGAACGTTGCCGGACCACGTCATCAGGCCGGACTTCTGATAGGACTCGTGATCGGTCAGATACGTGACCGGATCGGCGGAGGAGGTCGGCTTGCCGATCTGGACGGTGGGACCGGCCTGGCTTTTCGTGGCGGCGTTGGAGTCGGCTGGCGCGCCGAGCGTTGCCGAGCCGGCAAGCATCGTCGCGGCCATCCAGCGCCCGCGCGCCCGCAGGCGCCTCTTCCGTTTCGTCGTCACCGCGCCGCGCGCAATCGACATCAACCGTCCTCCAGATGCAGCAGCAGCGATATCGCCAAACAAAGTCCCGCGCCAGTCGGCGCCCACGCGGCAAGCATGGGCGGTAATGCGCCCGAATCGCCGAATTGCGCCGCCACTTTCGAGACGGTGAACAACAGGAAACCCGTTGCGATGCCCGATCCCAGCATGCGCGCCACGCCACCGCGTCGCGTCGGTCGCATGGAGAAACCGGCCGATACCAATGCCATCGTTCCGGTCAGGATGGGAAGCGCCAGAAGTGTCTGAAAATGCAATCGGTGACGAATCGACGAAAATCCGGAGCGGTCGAGAAGCCGGATGAAGCCCGGCAGCGTCCAGATGGAAAGGGTTTCGGGAGAGGCGAAGCTCTCCTCGACGCGCGCCACGGTCAGATTGGTGGGGAGCGCATAATCGCCGATGCGAACGGGGAGATGATCGGGGCGGATCGTGCTCGCATCCTCGAGTTGCCAGTGCTTGTGCGCAAGAACACCGCGTGGCGCTTCGATGCGCAGCACGAGATGATCGTGATCGTCCAGCCGGAAGATGCTGATATTGGTGACGTTCAGGACGCCATCGCGCAGATGCACGTCGCGCGCATGCAGGATCGCGACCCCGCGGGACTCTGCCGTGTCGTCGGGCTGGCGCGTCCACAGGGCGCCGCCATTAAGCGCCAGGGGGCCGCCGCCCGTCTTGAGGTAGGTCTCGTCCAGCAATTCCGCCTTGCGGAACATGAAGGATGAAAGTGGCGACAGCCCGGCTGTCGCCAGACCGCCGATCAGCAGGGCGCAGGCCAGAGGCGCGGCGAGGAACTGCCAGGCGGAGATGCCGGCGGCGCGTGCGACGATGAGTTCCGACGAACGTGTCAGCCGCCAGAAGCAGACGATGCCGCCCAGAAGCACACCGAACGGCAGGATCATGATGATGAAATAGGGAACATGCAGCCCGGCGATTTCCGTCACTAGTCGTGTCGGCACGTTCGGCTTGGTTGCAACGCGGCGTAACAGGTCGATGAAATCGAACAGGGAGACCAGACCCGTCAATGCCATAATCATGGCGACGACGGAAAGTGTGAACTGTCGCGCAATATAAAGGGACAATGTGACGGAGACGCCCGTTGTCCAGCGGCGATGCAATGCGCGCGCGCGATCAGCGGCCACGATGGCGCTCTCCATTCGCTGTTGGCACTGCCGGTCCGCCGCCCAGCATGGCGCAACGGTTCTCGCGCCATTCGGTGCCGAAAAGCCAGGCTGCGCCAGCCAGGGCCGGAAGCCCGGCCACGATCCAGATCAGCGGTACGAGATGCAGATTGCGGCCGGCGAGATTTTGCAGCATCAGCGAAAGGGCAAGCAGCCCTACGACGCCGAAAATGGCGATGAGCGGCCGCTTGAAGCTGCCATGCCGGGAGAAGACGCCGCCCAGTGCCGCCACCATGCCGATCATGGAGAAGGACAGCACCGTCAGCGGTGAGCTGAGACGCCGCCATGCCTCGACCGCGAACTTGCCGCGATCGCGTTCGGCGACCTCGTGCGGGTCCGGGCGCAGCAGTTCATGGAGCGACATTTCGGAAGCGTCGCGCAATTCGGCGCTGTCCTTCTTGTTCGGCGTCAGGTCGACGGTATTGCGCGCGAAGCTCAGGACATTGAGGCGCCCGGTCTTGCGGTCGATCTCCTGCCGCGAGCCGTTGTAGAGCACGACGCGCGGCTGGTTGTCGATTACAACCATCGAACCGTGCTCCGCCAGGATGGTCGCATGGGCGTCCGGCTGGCGGTCGTCCTCCACCAGAATGCCATGCAGCTCGCCACTGCGCTCACGCGTGCGGACATAGACGGTCATGTCCTGCGAAAGCTGGGTGAACACGCCGTCCTGCAGGAGAAACGCCGCCATCCTGTTACGGATCTGGAATTCGTAGCGCCGAAATTCATGATAGGCGGTCGGCACCAGCCACAGATTGAGCACGTAGCACAGCAACGTGGCCGCGACGGCACAGATGATGCCCGGTCGCGCCAGCTGGAATGACGACAGCCCTGCGGCGCGCATGACCGTCAGCTCCCGGTCGCCCGCCATCCGCTGGTAGCCGAACAGCACGACGAGGAAGGTCGTGATCGGCAGGATGACCGCGACGAAACCTGGGATGAGGAGCGATGTCAGCCCCAGGAATGTCCGCAGCGACAGGCCGCGATCAACCACGAGGGACACGAATCGCAATGACTGCATCAGCCAGATCAGCGCCACGGCGCCGCCGGTCATTGCCGCGAGCCCGATGACGAGCTGGCGGATGACGTAGCGATCAAGCAGCGGCAGCTTGAAGGAAGAGGTCGCACGGGACGATGTGGCAGGGGCCGAAGCGGGCATCGGCATTATCTAGCCTTCCGGCGCGATCCGCAAAAGCGACAAATCGCTTGCGGATGTAACAAGCCGACAGGGAACCCGGTCAGGCAGGCGGCAGAACCTTTCCGGGGTTCAGGCGACCTGCGGGATCGAACGCTTCCTTGATCCGGCGCATCAGGGCCAGTTCCGCGCCGCCACGCCATGTTTCCATCATGTCGGTCTTCAACTGTCCGACACCGTGTTCGGCGGAGAATGAACCGTCCAGATCGTGCACGACCCGGTGGATGGCATCGGTCAGGGCCTTGCCGTCCCGGAGGAATGTCGCGCCTTCCATCTCTGCCGGCTGCACGAGATTGAAGTGGATGTTGCCGTCACCGACATGGCCGAAAGGCGCGATGCGTACATCGGGCATGATCGCGGCACAGGCCGCCGTCGCCTGCGTGAGAAGGGTGGGCACGGCGGGAACCGGCACCGAGATGTCGTGCTTGATCGAGGCACCGGCCAGGCGTTGCGCTTCCGACTGTTCCTCGCGCAGACGCCACAGTGCCTCGGCCTGGGTCATGTTCTCGGCCAGAACGGCGTCAACGACGGTTTCGGTCTCCAGCGCTTCCTCGAGAGCGGCCTCCAGCGTATCGCGCAGGTCTTTCTGTCGGCTGGCCAGTTCGAGCAGGACATAGCAGGGTGCCCGTTCCGAAAACGGGAAGTTCAGCCCCTCCACTTCCGTCAGGGCCAGATCCATGGCCACGCCCGAAATATATTCGAAGGCTTCGAGCACATCGCCCGCATGTTGCTGGAAGATGCGGAACAGCCTGAGCACGGACGCGTCGTCGGGCAGGGCGCAGAGCGCGATTTCGCGCGCCGTCAGTGCCGGGCGCAATTTCAGGCGCGCGCGCGTAATCAGCGCCAGCGTTCCTTCGGAGCCGACCAGTAACTGACGAAGCGCATAGCCCGTATTGTCCTTGCGCAGGGAGCGCAGCAGGTTGAGCGGCGTGCCGTCCACGCAGATCGCCTCGATCCCGGCGACAAGCTCGCGCGCCGAGCCGTAGCGAAGGGCCTTGCTGCCGCCCGCGTTCGTGGCCAGAACGCCACCGATCTGCGCCGAACCTTCGGCCGCGATCGATAGCGGCAGCACCATGCCGGCGGCGGCGGCGGCGTCCTGCGCCGCGGCGAGTGTCACGCCGGCGTCCACGATCATCGTGCCGTCCGTCGCATCGACCTCGCCGATCGTGTTCATGCGCGCGAAGGATACGACGATATTGACCCCGGAGCCGGACGGCGTGGCGCCGCCGCAAAGGCCCGTATTGCCGCCCTGGGGCACGATATCGATCCGGATCCCGGCCGCCGCGCAAATGCGCAATGCCTCGCTCAGCGCGGTGGCGTCCGCCGGGCGCATGACCGCGAGTGCCGTTCCGTGGAACAGGCTGCGCCAGTCGCGACAATAGGGTGCGATCTGATCCGGATCGGTCAGGAGGCCGCCCGGGCCGAGGCAGTCGGCGAGACGGGACAGGACGGCGGCTTGATTGTCGGGCACGGCGTTCTTCCTTCGTCAGCGAAGATAAATCGAATTGTCCGGTCGCGGCACATCGATCACCGAATGGACAAGCTGCGTCGCGGCAATGCCCAGTAGCGCGCCGACGATGCAGGCAAGAAAGATCATGGGCATCTGCACCGGGCGTTTGATGCGTCGGGCGGCATAGAGCTGCGACTGCGCCTCGGCACGGGCGGCTTGCGTCTGGTGCAGTTCCGCACGCAATGCTTCCACGCGTGCGCGGCTGGTGCGCAGGTCCAGATCGAGCCGCCTCAGGTCTTCAGTCAGGCTCATGATGCGTTGGCGGCTGGCGGCACTGTCGCCTGTGTTATTGGCAGTGCCGGCTGTCGATCGTGCGCGTGGCTTGCGTGGCGGCGGGTTGGGGGCGATCGCAACGAAAAGGTTTTTCAGCGCGCCGCCCGTCATGGCATTGCGTCGCGCCCGGTTGCGGATCGCTTCCAACGCATTCGACGCCTGGCCCGGCTGGTCTTCCAGAACCAGGGCCAGGATGTCGGACAGGATTTTCAGTTCCTTGGGGTCGAGTTTTTCGCTCATCAGCCCAGGGCGTCGGCGAGGTCGTCGTCGTCTCCGCTCACAGGCGGCCGTGGTGCCGCAGCACGGCGCAACCGATCGAGGATCGCCAGACCGAGCCCATGGCGCGGCACCGTCATGGCGGCAATGCCGCTCAGTCCGCGACGTTCGCCCTCGCTGTCGAGGAAGCGCAATCCGGAGAAAAGACGCGCCGCGGCCTCTTCCAGATCGCCATGTTCGCTCAGGTTCCAGGTAAGTTTCGAGCCCGGCAAGGGTGGGCCGAAGGCCAGCAGGGCCTCATCGGGCCCGACATGTTCCGCGTTCAGGCGCACCGGCAGGCTGGGCGCGTAATGCGATGCCATCAGCCCCGGTGCGATCGGCCGTTTGCTGGCATAATCGTCCGCATGGCGGACCGTGCCGCAAATGTCGCTCAACTGTTCCAGCGTGATGCCGCCCGGACGCAATAGCACGGGGGTGGGGCGGCTGAGGTCCAGGACAGTGCTTTCCACGCCCACCGAGCAGGGGCCGGAATCCAGTATGGCCTCGATGCGTCCCTCAAGGCCGCGCAGGACGTGATAGGCGTCCGATGGGCTGACCCGGCCCGAAGGGTTGGCGGACGGTGCTGCGATCGGCAATCCAACGGCGCTCAACAGGGCGCGTGCCGTCTCGCCGCGCGGCACGCGCAAGGCCAGTGTCGGCAGGCCGGCGGCGGCGAGGTCGCAGATCGTGGCGTTGGGTCCACGTGGCAGGACGAGCGTCAATGGTCCCGGCCAGAACCGATCGGCAAGGCGTCGTGCGAGGTCGTTGACCTCAACCTGTGCAAACGCGGCTTCGGCATCGGGAAAGTGGTTGATGAGCGGATTGAAGCGCGGACGGTTCTTCGCGGCGAATATCCGCGCAACGGCGGTGTCCGAGGTGGCGTTCGCGCCCAGGCCGTAGACCGTCTCCGTGCCGAATGCCACCAGCTTCCCGTCGCGCAACAGATCGGCTGCCTGCGCGATTCCGTCCGGTGTGGGTTTCAGAATTCTGGTCATGATGCAGCATCGTCCCCGTCATGGCGCCCGCAACACATGAACGGTGGGTTGCGCCAGCCCGGCTTGCCGTATTGCAAAATCGCGCCCTGTTCGTCCAGTACGCGTCCGCCTGCCGCCTCGACCACGGCCTGGGGCGCTGCCGTGTCCCATTCCATGGTCGGGCCGAGGCGCGGGTAGAAATCCGCGGCCCCCTCCGCGACGCGTACGAATTTCGCGGCCGATCCGATATTGCCGACAGACGCCACCTTGCGCCCCCCCAGCCATGCTTTCAGGCGCGGGTCGTCGGCGTAATGGCGTGATGCCAGAACGCGGAGGCCTTCCGCACCGGGAGACACCGCTTTTATGCCGACCTTGCCACCCGCATCGGTCCGGGTCGCGCCGACACCGACGATTCCGCCGTAAAGTTGATGGTAGGCCGGCAATGCCACGGCGCCGAGGACGGCGCGTCCGTCGCGCACCAGACCGATGTTGACGGTGAAATCTTCTCGACCGGCCGCGAACTCGCGCGTGCCGTCCAGCGGATCGACAAGCCAGTATATAGGGGCGACCGCCGTTTCGACCCCGGCGGCGACTTCTTCCTCCCCGATTGCCGGAATATCCGGCGTTGCGGCGCGCAACCCGGCGAGAATATGGCGTTCGGCGGCCCGGTCGGCCTCGGTGACGGGGGACCTGTCCGACTTGATCTCCGTCTCGAACCCGCGCGACCGGATTTCCCGGATAATTGATGCGGCCTCGTCGGCCAGGCGTTCGGCAAGCGCCAGCAATGCCCGGTCGTCAGGCATGGCGCGTTCGGAGGGTGCGCGGATCATGATTTCGACTTACCCCAACTTCCCGTCAGCGTCATGACGTAATATCGCTATGCCCGCCATGATGTTGTCTCGCCACAGCGTTTTTACGATCGTGTTGATGACGGCCGCCCTGCGCGCCCAGGTGGCGCGGAGCGGGAGCCTCCTCGATTCGATCCAGTGGGGTGCCCAGATCGAAGGCGGTATTCGCGGCAATCCGGCCCGGCCCGCCAATGGCGTAAACGCGGCATCGTTCATTGGTGACCGCGCCAATCAGGCCGAACTCAACCAGCTGACCCTGACGGCGATCAGGCCGGTCGATCGGTCCCGGGCGGATTACCAGTGGGGCTTCAGCCTGAGGCTGCTCTATGGGGCGGATGCACGATATTACAATATCGCCGGTGTCTCCGATAAAATCTTCACCGGGCGCGAGCAACTCATGCCGGTCATGGCGCATATCGACGCGCATCTGCCGTGGGCGACGCCGCGCGGGCTGGATATGCAGGCCGGTATTCTCACCGCCCCGATGGGCGTCGAGAACCTCGATCCGATGACCCGACCGTTTTACAGTCTGGCCTATACGACTGAATACTCGACACCGTTCGAGCATGTGGGCGCGATGTTCCAGTGGCATGTCACGCCCCGACTGGATGTGCAGTTCGGCATCGATACCGGGAATCAGACGTCTTTCGGCCACGGTGACAACAATCGCATGCCGGCCGGTTATTTCGGCATGTCGATGAGCGCTCTTGCTGCCGGGCGATTGAGTTTCACCTACCTGTCGCGGGTGGGGTCGGAGAACGCCGTCAGGGCGCTGGGGCCGAGGGCCGATCATGCCCAACGCTTCTGGAACGATCTGAACGGCAGCTACAAGGTCACATCCCGGTTGACCGCGACGGCGGAAGTCAATGTCCTGCATGACGCGGGCTTGCGGGCCGACACATGGAGTGTCGTCGGATGGCTCAATCATCAGACGGCGCGAACCGTCGCGCTTAACCTCCGCGCGGAAATCTATCGCGACAATTCGGGCGCCATCGTCACGACGTTTCTGCGCGATGCGGCATACGAGCGCGCTCTGCTGGGTGACCCGGCCATCGTGCAGAATGCTGCGCCCACCACCTATGGCGCACTGACACTGGGGGCGACATGGACGCCAGCGATCGGTCATCATGTGAAAACGTTTGCGATACGCCCCGAAATCCGCTTCGACCGGTCGTTGAATGGAACGCGCCCGTTCAATGACCTGCGGCAACAGAGCATGTTCACTTTCGGCAGCGACGTGGTGCTCGGCTTTTGAAAGAGCGCAAGGGCTCTTTCAGATCATGCGCGCGCCGACGATGAACAGTACGGCGGCCAGCAACGAGCGTTGCACGCGCTCATGAACCAGCCCGACGCACAGGCTGCCCAGGATGATTCCGGGGATGGAGCCGCACAGAAGGGAGGCAAGCATCTGGCCATGGACCGATCCGAGCCACCAGTGCCCCATGCCGGCAATGAGAGTCAGCGGCACGGCGTGCGCGATGTCCGAGCCCACAATGCTGGCTGTGGGCAGGCGGGGGTAAAGCAGGATCAGGATGGTTACGCCGATGGCGCCGGCGCCGACGGATGAGAACGTGACCATAACCCCGAGCGCGAACCCGAGCGCGACCGTCAGCAGGCCCGTTGCCCGCTCGGAGACCGATCCGGCCTTTCGATGCGACCATTGTTGCAACTGGTGCCGGAAGAAAACGCTTGGCGCGGTCAGGAGCAGGGCGATCCCAAGCGAGACGGTGATGATATGTGAGGCGTCGTGCGAGGGGCTGCCATAATGTTGCAGCACGAGCAGCGACAGCAATGTTGCAGGAATACTGCCGCTCGACAGGCGCAGCACGACGCGCCAGTCGACAACGCCCCGGCGTCCGTGAACGATCGTGCCGACCGATTTGGTGATGGCGGCGTAAAGCAGGTCGGTGCCGACAGCCGTCTGCGGATGGATGCGGAAGAGCAGAATGAGCAGTGGCGTCATCAATGATCCGCCCCCGACCCCGGTCATGCCGACGAGAAAACCAACCGCGAGGCCGGAAAGTGCATAGAGCGGCTGTATATCATCAATGAACGGCATGGAGACGTTTCCGGGGAAAATTACGCTCTCAAGCTAGTGGTTTCGTGCGACAAGTCAACATTCAACAATCACATCGATGTCTTGGTGTAACCACGGTTCCGGATGTTGGAATAGGCGGACCTTGCCTTGTTGCTGGCAGCTTATGATAAGTAGGATCAGGAACGTTCTGAAACAACGAGGAAACCGGCCGGCCCGTCGAACTAAAAGGGGCGGAGGTGTTGAAAGCCATCATGCTCGATATCAAAATTCAGCCTTTGCCCGACTTTCCGACCCAAAACGGCACGACTGACAGCGCGTGGCCCGTCGGGCGCAACCGGGTGCTGTTCGTCGGACATGATTTCGATACGCCGGGCAGTTCCTTCGACCGGTTCGACCGGCATGTGGGCGGTGCGCTGCGTCGCGCGGCGGTCGTGGCCGGTTTCGAGGGCAAGGCGGAGCAGAGCCTCGTGATGCTTGCACCGGCATCGGATATCGAGCGGCTTGTGCTGATCGGTCATGGCGAGGCTGCGACACTCGACCCCGTGGGAATGGAAGCGGCGGGTGCACAGGCGTCACGGCTTTTGAGCGGCGCGACCGAGGCGCAGTTCGTTTTCGAGGGGCATGGCAGCGTATTCGCCGCGCATGCCGCCTATGGCGTGGTTTCCAGCCAGTATCGCTTCGATCTGTATCGCACTGGCGAGCCTGCCGGGCATGATACGAAGCGCCTTCAGGGCGTGACGCTGCATGTGGCCGATACGGAGGCGTGCGCGGCGCAATGGGCGGACCTTTCGGCCGTTATCCATGGGGTGTTCCGGGCACGCGATCTGGTAACGGAACCGCCGAATGTTCTGACGCCGCCGGAATTCGCGCGACGTATCGAGACGCTGCGCGAGCTTGGCGTGACGGTCGATATCCTGGACGCGGCGGCGATGCGGGAACTGGGCTTCGGCGCGCTGCTCGGCGTGGCGCAGGGCAGCGACCAGGAAGCGCGGCTGGCGGTCATGCAATGGAAGGGCGGGCAGGGCGATGCGCAGCCGCTGGCCTTTGTCGGCAAGGGCGTGACGTTCGACTCCGGCGGCATCTCCATCAAGCCCGCGGCCGGGATGGATGAGATGAAGACGGACATGGGCGGCGCGGCGACGGTCGTAGGCCTGATGGAAGCACTGGCGCGGCGCCGGACGACGGCGCATGTCGTGGGGCTTGTCGGGCTTGTCGAGAACATGCTTTCCGGCAATGCGCAGCGGCCCGGTGATGTCGTGAAAAGCTATGCGGGAACGACCATCGAGGTGTTGAACACCGATGCGGAAGGGCGGCTGGTGCTGGCCGATGTGCTGGCCTATGCTAAGGCGCGTTTCGCCCCGAAATTCATTGTTGATCTTGCCACATTGACGGGGGCGATCGTCGTCAGCCTCGGCTACGTGCGGGCGGGCCTGTTCAGCAATGACGACACGCTGGCGCAGGATCTCTACACGCTGGGCGAGACGGTGGGGGAGGGTGTCTGGCGCATGCCGATGGGCAAGGCCTATGACAAGCTCCTCAAGTCGGACATCGCCGATATCAAGAACATCACGGGTCGTCCCGGCAGTGCGATCACCGCTGCCCAGTTCCTGGCACGTTTCGTGGGCGATACGCCCTGGGCCCATCTCGATATCGCGGGGGTCGCATGGCGCTCGGATGCCGGGCCGATCGGACCGAAGGGTGCGACGGGCTTCGGCGTTCGGCTGCTCGATGCGCTGGTGCGTTCGCATGAGACGGGCGCCGGCCGGGCGGCATGAGCGAAATCGGGTTCTATCACCTGACCCGTAGCAGCGTGACGGACGCGCTGCCGCCGCTGCTTGGCCGCACGCTGGAGGCCCGGCAGCAGGCGGTGATCCGCTGCCGCGATGCGGCGCAGGTGAAGGTGCTGGACGCGGCTTTGTGGCAGGTGAAGGACCCGATCTGGTTGCCTCATGGCAGCAAGGCGATGGGACACGGCCTGCGCCAGCCGATCTGGCTGACCGATGGTCCGGATGTGCCGAACGATGCCGCCTTCCTGTTCCTTCTGGACGGCGCGTCGGAAGAGGGGCTGGAGCAATTCGCGCGGATTTTCGATCTGTTCGACGGTGGCGATGAAGAGGCCGTGGCGCGGGCGCGAACGCGCTGGTCGAGCGCCAGGGCAGCCGGCCATGTCCTGACATATTGGCAACAACAGCCGCGCGGCTGGCATCGGGCGCGGTAGGGGATTTCGATCATGACGCCACCTGACCTGCAGGCGACGCGGTTCGAGCGGCAAGGGGAACCGCCATCGGGGCCGCCCCGGCGTCCCGAACCTTCGACGGGCGTTCCGCCATCGATGTGGCGCGTGATCGCCGACAGCATCCGGGATGCCGTCGCCCTGGCGCGGGCTGACAGGTTTGTCGTTCTGGCCCTGCTGGTTCTGAACATCGCCTTGAGCACGCTCTCCATCCTGACCGGTCGTGAAGGGCGCCACAGCGACCTGCCGTTTTTGCTGGCAATGGTCGCGCAGCTGGCCAGTCTGCCGTTCACTTTGCGGTTCTGCGCGCAGCTTCTGGATATTCCCGGGCCGAAGTCTTTGCCGCCGCAAACATGGCCGAGACTGATCGGGTGGTGTATTTTCTGCGTTCTGCTGGGTCAGGTCGAGCAGGTCGCACTGTTGCCGCTACCCTTGCCATCCCTGATTTCGGGCGCGCTGTTCGCGGGGGCGATCTATTTCCAGCTTCGTCTGCTGCCGCTCTATCCGGCTCTGTTGAGCTGGCCGGAATGGCGGGGCATCGATCGGGTATGGACGCCGTCCGGGCGGTTCGTCGTGCCGTTGGCGAGTTGCGCCGCCGTCATCTATATTCCGTTGATCGTTGTCGTGGCGGTGACGCTTGTCGTGGTGACAGGCGGACTTTCGTCTCATCCGGATCAGGCGCTCATTCTGGCGCGCCTGCATCATGTCATGAGACCTGTCGTGCCGATCCTCTCTCTCGTCATGGCGTTGGTGAATGTTGCGACGACCCTGTTCGGCGCGGCACTGCGTGTAAGACTGTTTCGACTGATTGCCTGAACGGCGCGTGGCGTCGCCATGATTGCCATTGCCTGTGCGCGCGTCGTGCGGGCCTGTGAGCTTTCCGATTGAACGATCGCCCGGATGACGCGCTGTGTTCCTGACACAGTTCGATACGGGAGAGATGAAGATGCGCACCGTCACATTGAAGAACGGCAAGACCCTGCCGGCATTGGGTATGGGCACATGGAATATCGGTGACTCCCAGTCGCGGCGGGGAGAAGAGATCGCCAGCCTTCAGGCTGGAATCGAAGCTGGCATGACGGTGATCGACACGGCGGAGATGTATGGCAGCGGTCGTTCGGAGAGTCTGGTGGGCGAAGCGATCGCCGATCTGCGCGATGACGTCTATCTCGTCAGCAAGGTCACGCCTTCCAATGCCTCCTATGATGGTGTGCAGAAGCACTGTCGCGCGTCGCTCAGGCGGCTCGGTACGGATCGGCTCGATCTCTATCTTCTGCACTGGCGTGGCGGTGTGCCGCTCTCCGAGACCGTTCGTGGCATGGAGCAACTCAAGGACGACGGCCTGATCCTGGATTGGGGCGTGTCGAATTTCGACACGGACGACATGGAGGAACTCGACGGCATTACCGATGCCTGCACCGCCAATCAGGTGCTCTACAATCTGGAATATCGCGGTACGGAGTTCGACCTGCTGAACGAGGATCGCGAGCGCGGCGTGATGACGATGGCCTATTCGCCCCTGGGGCAGGGTGGCGACCTTCTATCGCATCCCGCGATGAAGGACGTGGCGAAAGGGCATGAGACCTCCGCCGGCCCGGCGACGACGGCCCAGATCGCGTTGGCATGGGTGTTGCGCCAGGAGAATGTTATGGCTATCCCCAAGGCCGGTTCGTCCAAACATCTGCGTGAAAACGTTCTCGCCACCGAAATCGAACTGACGCCGGAGGATCTGGCAACGCTCGATCGTGCTTTCGCCCCGCCCCGGCGCAAGACGCATCTCGCCATGATCTGACGCGCGTGGTTTGATGGCGCGGCGCGATCACCCGCCATCAGGAAGCCGCTCTGTCTCACGTCTATCTCCTCGTCATGCTGCTGGCCCTGCCGTGTCTGCGGATGGGCGCGGCATATGCGTGGGAATGGCGTGGACGCTACTGGCGGAGTGGCCTGGCGGCGGCCCATGTCTGCATAGCGGCCGTTGCCGCGATGGGTGCCGGCACTTTGCAATGGGGGCCATGGCGCCTTGATCCGCTGACGGCGAACTGGTCACTGGCGCTTGCCGTGGTCAGTCTTGCGTCGCCGGGCCGTCACTGCGGGCCGCTGATGCTCGGCGCGGGCGCATTGCTTTGCGAGAGCGGCCCGCTTCAGGCGTTTCTTCTGGGGCTGGCGGCATTGCTGGTCCTGGGGCTCGACGATCGTCCCATCCTTGCATGGCGACTGGGCTTGCTCGGCGTGGCATTGTTGATGCTCGGCGTCCTGCCGGTCGGGCAGGTCATTGCACCGTGCGCGCCCCTGGCGTTGCTTTTGGCGATGCCGGCTCTCGCGCCTGTCTGCATACCGCTGATGGTCGATATAACCGGTCCGGTCGTGTTCCCGTACTGGCCGCCGCTGATGTGCCTCGCGGGCCTGTTGCCGCTGCCATATGCAGGCGGGCGGCGTAACGCGATGCCCCTGCTCTGGGCGGGAGTCATGCTCGCGGCCCGGCGGGCGGAATTGCCGGAAAGCGCCCTGGCGGCCGGAGAGGCGATGATGCTGACGCTGGTGTTGCCAAGGGACGACGGTCGGCTCGACCGGTTGACCTTATGCCTGCGATCCGCGCTGCCCGGTGCCGCGGGATTCCTGCCTTTGTGGCTGGGGTTGCACGCCCTGTTCGGACTGGCTGCCGCCATGACGGAATGGATCGCGGGCGCCATTGCGCTCGTGCTGGCGGTGGGCTGGTCTGTTGCGCGGCAGGGTATCGACGACTGGCGACGGTTCGGCGCGTCCGACGCTGGGATAGGGCAGAATGCCGGGCTTGTCGTCGCGGGGCTTCTGGCCGTTTGTCCGGGTGTTTTCCTGACCGCTCTTTCGCCCGGTCTGGGGATGTTGAGCGGCGCTCCCGCCGCCAGCACGCTATACACGATCTCCCTCTGGGAGGTTCCCGGTGGCGACGGCGGTCGATGGTATCCTCCGCTGGCTTTTCTGATGCTGGGCCTGCCGATATTCGTCCTGCTTTCGGCCGTGCCATGGCGGCAGCCCGGCAACGTATCGCTGCCGGACGTGCCGATATGTCCGACCGGGATGCCTCTTCCCTTTCCCGCGCGGCGCGTGCTCGTCTGGCTGCGGCGTTCGTGGCGCGGTGAAGAGCGGCTGCGGATTGCCTTTGCAAGCGGGCTTCATCGTTTCGTGGCGCGGGACCGGCACGCGCCGATGATGCTGGCGGGCTGGCTGCTGCTGCTGGCCGTTGGACTCGCCATGCTTGCCGGGGGGCGATGATGGGCGTTCTGGCCGCTTTGGCCGCTGAAGTGGCGCAGATCGTGCTTCTGCTGCTGGCGGCCCCTTTGTGGGTGGATGTGATGCAGGCAGTCGGGGCGTGGATGGGCGGTGAACGCGCGGCGCCTTTCGGCACGCGTTGGCGCGAGATTATTGCCGGCTGGCGGCGTGGCGATGCGGTCGGCTTCTTCGCATGGGCCACGCTGGTGCCGGCCATGGCGGCGACGGCCATCCTTCCGCTGGGGACTGTTCATACGCTGCTGGCCTGTCTGGCCGATCCTCTGGCAATCGGGCTTATGTTGCTGGCCACGCGGCTGCCGCTCTGGGTGCGTGTCCCGTCCGATGTCGTGCTCCGTCGGAATATTCTGGCGCGGCTCGCCGTGAGCCGGGAATGGCAGACGACACTGATGCTCGTGCCGCTTCTGGCTTTGACGAGCGCCCTGCTGGCCATCGGGCTGCCGGGGGTCGACGGTCTGGCCGGGCTGGTGCGTGACATGCGCGCGCAGCCGGTTTCGGCCCTGACCGGGGCGTTGGTGTTCGCGGCGCTGGGTATTCTGCTGGTCGTGCAGGGCCGTCTGCTTTCGGCGGAAGAGTTCGACACGCTGGCGCCCTCCGCCGAGGGACGTGAGCGGGCGGTGCTGCGTTATGGGCATGACGTCGCAAGTGGCTGCTGGCTGCTGCTGATGGCGGATCTGGCCATGCCGGGCCTGATGGGGAACGGTGCTCGCCTGTCCATGACGATGACGGGATGGGCGGTTGCGCCGCTGCGTCTGGCGGCGGTGGCGGCTCTGGTGGCCGTGGTGCGGGGGCTGGCGCCGCGCGCGCCGTCGCGTCATGCGGCGATCTTCGCCGGTGCGGCAGTCCTGCTCGTGCTGGCGGGGCGATTGTCGGCATGACGCTGATCTTCGCCCTGCTGCTGCTGCTGTCGCTGTTCGCCATCGGGCGCGACGGCCGGGTTCTTCCGGCACATGGCGCCTGCGGTGCGTTGTGCGTGGCGCTGACGTGGCATGGCGGGGTTGCGGTTGCCGCTGTCGTCATGCTTCTGGGTGGCAATATGCTGGCATGGTGGGGGTTGAGTCGTCTGGCGCCTTATTCGGCGGCCTCTCGCGGAGCGTTCAGCGTCGTGGCGCTGGCGGCGGTGGGTGGCATGTTGCTGGCCCTCCTGCTGTTCCTGGCGGCCTCGCCGGGTCTGTCCGTCTCGATGGCGGGTGCGGTGGTGCTGATCGGACTTTGCGCGACAGTCGTCCCGGCGCCTCTGGCACAGTTTACGGGCCTCTTCTGTGCGCTGAACGGTCTGATCGTTCTGGCTGGCGCGCTGGGCAACGGCATGCTGCTGCTGGCAGGCTTCGTCTCGTGGGCGGCGCTCGCGACCCTGGGCTATTGGCTTCTGCCACGCCTGACCTGGCTGCGTGCGGATGCGAACGATGAGATTTGAGGCGTTGTTCCACAGCGGCGGTGCGGGACTTTCCCTGCTGCTGGTGCCCGGCTGGCCATTGCTGGCAGCGTGTCTTTTGCTGCTGGTGCCACGTGAGCAGCGTTTCGCGGCGATCGGATCGCTTTCGATATTCGGCCTTGTGCTGACCCTCGTCCTGACGCCGCTTTTGCCCGGGCAGGACCTGCTTTCGATCGTTACGCGTCTGCTGGTGGCGGCCGTGCCGTTCCTGACACGGCGGGAGGGCCTGTCGCGGATCGCGGCCATCGTGCCGCTCCTGGCAACGGGTTGCGTGCTGGCGGCGCTGACGTTGCACGATCTTCTGGTCGTCGTCTCGCTGCTGGCATTCGCGGTGGCGCTTCTGGGGCTGTATGACGCGGCGGCCGCGGCGCGGGCACGCGCGGCATGGAACACGGCGCGGCTACGCCTGTCCGGTGCGATCCTTTCGCTGCTCGGGGCGAGTTTCGGCGCCCTGCCGGCCATGGCGGGCGGCGCCCCGGTTGCACGGGCAGGCGATCTGCTGCTGGTCGTCGGGCTGTGTCTGCTGGCGGGACTGGGGCCGCCGGGCAATGCGGCGGTGACCGGCCGCGCGGCATGGCTCGATATGCTGCCGCGTATCGGCGCGCTGGCGCTGATGCTGCGCCTGCCGGGCAGCGACGTGACGCATCTGGTGTTCCTGACGGCCGGGGTGGGCACGTTATGGTTATGCGTCGTGGGCCGACGGGGCGGCCCGACGCTCTGCGCCGGTCTGGTGACGGTCTGTGCCGTGGAGGCCCAGATCGTGCCGGCCCTGCTTTTCATGATCGTGGCCATGGCGACGGCGGCGGAACGACTTGAGGACGCTGCACGACGCTGGCTGGAGGCGCCCGTCCCGCCGGGTCCCGCATTCGTCGGCGCGATGGCGCTGCTGGCGGGTCTCGGCTCTGTCTATCCCGTCTCGGCGATGCTCTTTCTCGCGGCTTCGGGGTGTCAGATCGCGCAGTTGCATGTGGATCGGGCGGCGGCGCGACGCGGCATGCGCGATGTCGTCGTGCTCGGCGTCATTGGCGTCGGGCTGGCCGCGCCCTTTTTCCTGCGCGGCTCCTGGCCGCTGGCGTGGCATCCGTCATGACGATGGGGGCAATCATCCGTGCCGGCGAGCGTCTGACATCCTGTCATTATGCGCTCGACGAAGCGCAGTGGGATGCGATGCTTGCCTCGCCGCCGCTGTGGTTCGTGGCGCACTGGTGCGACGCGCATCGCGTCTATGCCCTGTTCCTCGAACATGAGCGTCCGCTTCTCGCCAGTACCGAACTTCTGGACGGGCGATATCTCGCCTTGTCGCGCAACCTGCCTGCGGCGGAATGGCCCGAGCGCATGGCGCAGGATCTGTGGGGCGTGCAGCCCATGTTCGCCCGTGACCTGCAACCGCTGATCGACCGGGATGCGTGGACCCGGACGGCGCCGCTTTCGCCCCGTCCGGGACCGGGCGGCGTTGCCGGATTGCCGGCGGAAAGTCCGGAGCCGTTTTTCGAGGTCGGTGGTCCCCTGGCACTGGCGGCGCGTCATCTGTCATTGGGTTACGCGCATCGTGGCCTCCTTCGGCGGTTGCGCGGTGCGACGCCCGAAGAGGGGCTGCGACAGGTGGGGCGGATTTCCGCCGGAGGGTTCGTCGCGCATCCGCTGGCCTATTGCCGTGCGGTCGAGCAGGCGCTGGGGGCGCGCGTGCCCGCGGCGGGCCGGGACGGGCGGATCGTGCTGGCCGAGATCGAGCGTATCGGCGTCCATCTGCATGACATCGCGGCCTGTGCGCAGCAGACGGGTGCCCGACTTCTCGCGACGCACGCGGCGCTGGCGCGTGAACGGCTGGCCGATCTGGCGGTCGAGCATGGCGCCACGCGCCGTCTGACGGACATGTTGACGCCGGAGGGTATCGCGCCCGACATCGCGGCGCCGGCGCCGGCGCTCGCCTTGGCCGCCGAGGCGATGATGGCCGAGCGGATGGGTCATCTCATCATGCTGCATCGGGCCTCCGCCAGTCATCTGCGCGGCGTGGCCCGTCTCAGCCTGGCGCAGGTCGAGCGTTTCAACATTGGCGGTCTGGCCGCACGCGCGACGGGCCGCTCCTTCGACTGTCGCCAGCAGGAGGACGACCATCGCTATCTGGCCGGTCGGGCGGGATCGCTGATCGAGGGCGATGCGTTGGCGCGTGAGCGTCTCCGGTTAAGGGAGATCCGGGATTCGTTGCGTCGCCTGCGCCGCGTGGCCGATGGTTTTGGTGCCGAGTGGCCGGAAGGGGGAAGCGTTGCGCCTTCTGGAGAGGGTATCGGCGCGGCGGAAGGTCCACGCGGGGACATCTGGTATTGGGTGCGGCTCCGCGCCGGGCGGATCGATGCCATTCATGTGCGAGATCCCGCTTTCAGCCTTGCACCGCTTCTGCCGCGACTGCTCGACCCCTCGATCGACACGCTCGTGCTGTCGTCTTTCGGATTTTCCGCGGCGGCGCTTGAACTCTGACTTCCCGGTCGTAGCTTCCTGTCGCACGGCGGAAATCTATCGGGTTGCGGCGGTTTGCCCTTCGGACACGCGCTGTTTGTAAAGCGTATAGGAAAGCAGCGTCTTGGCGTCCGTCATGCCGATCGACGGCAGGGCGTCCAGTTCGATGACGCGGACGACGATATGTTCGTGTTCATCGGCGTTGCCGGTCGCGCGATCCTGGAGTTTGGCGAGAAGATCGGCGGAGATGTCGAGTTCGGTGTAGTAGAGCCCGATTTCCTCGTCGCAACCGCCGGGCGTCGTCCAGACGCGTGTCAGTTCGATGAGATCGTCCGCCTTCACCGGCAGGTCCGCACCGATTTCTTCCGCAAGTTCCCGAAGGGCTGTGCTGGAGAATGTGCCCCCATCCAGCATGCCCGCCGGAAGGGACAGGATGTCGCTGCGACCGACGGGCAGGCGGGGTTCGCATGTCAGAAGCGTGCGGTCTGGTTCCCCGGGGCGGCGTAGCACGACCAGGACGGACACCGCATCGCCGCGCAGCAGGGCGTATTTCGGGACAGGGTTGCCCTCATGCAGGGCGTCCGCTTCCAGAAAGATGAAGCCGATGCGCGTGCCGAACATCACGGCATCACGGACATGCACGCGCCGCAGCTCGAAACTGGCGGAACTGCGGGCGATCCAGCGCTGGAAATGCGACGCCTGGCGGATGGCGTCGTAACGATCGGCGGGGATGTCGGCGGCGAAGGAA